>JAEUVR010000088.1 GCA_016786785.1 Chitinophagaceae bacterium | reverse complement strand
CAGGGAAGGGTGCTGGGAGGAGTGATAGCCGGCCGGGCCGACCTGGTGCATGATATTTATTTATTCTGCAGAAGCACCGGACCGGCCATGTCGCCGTTTAACGCCTGGGTGCTGAGCAGGAGCCTGGAAACCCTGGATGTGAGAATGGAGAGACATTCCGCCAACGCCCTCTATATCGCGCAGGCGCTGGAAAATCATCCGAAGATCAATCAACTGAAATATCCCTTTCTTAAAAGCCATCCCCAATATGATATCGCTATAAAGCAAATGAAGAGCGGGGGAGGCATTGTTTGTTTTGACCTGAAAGGGGGATTGCAAAGCGGAAGGAATTTCCTGGATGGGTTAAAGATGCTGTCCCTGACGGCCAATTTGGGCGACGCCCGGAGCATCGCCTCTCATCCTGCCAGCACCACCCATGCAAAGCTATCGGAAAGCGAGCGAGCGGCGGTAAACATTACGCCGGGTTTAATACGAATATCTGTGGGACTTGAGCATCGCGATGATATTCTCGAGGATATTTTGCAAAGCCTGGAAAATTGCTGATCGTAATTGCAGGCTAACAAGCGTTGCCGGTCAGCAATAAACCGAATAGGCGCTGATCATTGCATTATACATAAAAGAAAGTACGCAATCAACCTGTAATAAACTGAATACGCCCTGCTCACTGTCTGAAAGGAATGGCATATAGGGCGAGGAAAATACTCTACAATATGCCGGCTCCTTCTAAATAACGGGCTGGCATGTTAATTTTACCAGATAGGTCGGGTCCGCAGATGAAGGGATGATAATCGGCGGGAGATGGCTTGTTGAGGGCAATTGAGCCGTTTATGCTGTTGATATTTATTAATGATAACTGCTCTCGTAAGCAGCGGGGTTTAGGGGTTAAAGTCAGGCCATTGCGCCTGGCTTTTTTATGACAGCCTAACCCTTCTATCTCCTATTGATTATCTTAAATAGTATAGTAATGAATAAAAATAATCAGCATTCGTTTTTTGACCGGGTTTCCGGTCGTATAACCCGTTTGGCGGGTTCGCCTTATGCTTCCATATTATCCATTATGATCATTGTGTTATGGGGCATATCGGGGCCGTTTTTTCATTTTTCCGATACCTGGCAACTGGTTATTAATACAGGCACTACGATCATTACCTTTTTGATGGTCTTCGTGATCCAGCAAACGCAAAATAAAGATACAACGGCCCTGCACCTGAAATTAAATGAGCTTATTGCCTGCAATCAACATGCAAGCAACCGCTTAGTGGATATTGAAGATCTGTCGGATGCGGAGTTGCAGATGCTCAAAAAGTTTTACGTGGCGCTTAGCGAACTGTCGGCTAAAGAAAGGAACCTGTTTGCCACGCATTCGCTGGACGAAGCCGCCAGGGCTCACAAAACCAAAACAGGATTAGGAGAAAGCGCGCGCGCCAGGAATTCAGGATCATCTTCGAAAGAAAATAACCCGTCCTGATTATTTTATTTAACGAGTAATATTTTCCACATCGTGAAAAAAATAAAATCTTTTTTCTCTCATTTAAAAGAAGCGTTTAACGGGTTTCTTGACGACAATGCCTTTAAGTTAAGCGCATCCTTATCGTATTATACCATTTTTTCACTGGCGCCTTTGCTGATCATCGTCATTTCCTTAACCGGGCTTTTTTGGGGAAGAGAGGCGGTTCAGGGAGAGATCTATGAAGAGATCAAGGGATTTGTGGGAAGCGGCGCAGCCCTGCAGATCCAGGAGATTATCCGGAATATCCGCCAGCATGAAGCAGGAGCCTTAAATGCGATTGTCGGAGTGGTTATATTAATGATCGGCGCAACCGGCGTATTTGTAGAACTGCAGGATTCTATCAATTTTATCTGGTCAGTGAAAGCCAAGCCTAAAAAAGGATGGCTTCGGTTCCTGAAAAACCGTTTGTTGTCTTTTTCATTGATCATCGGCATTGGGTTTTTGTTGTTGGTGTCAATGGCGCTTAGCGCAGCGCTTGATCTGCTCAGCAATAAGCTATTGCAGTATTTTAAAGAGAGCGTTTATTTGTTTTATATACTAAACAATGCGATCATCATCATTGTGATATCTTCTCTTTTCGCCGTTATTTTTAAAGTGTTGCCCGATGCGCGCATCCGATGGAAGGATGCTTTTGTCGGAGCTTTGTTTACCACGGCGCTCTTCCTGCTCGGGAAGTTCGGGATCAGTTTTTATGTAAGTCGCTCTAACCTGGGATTTACTTACGGCGCCGCGGCGTCGATCATTGTTCTCCTGACATGGGTATATTATTCCTCCCTGATCCTTTATTTCGGCGCGGAATTCACCAAGTCCTACGCGCTGAAAAACGGAGGCATACAACCTAATGAAACAGCGGTGTACATCATTAAGAGAGAGTCTAAAGAAGCTCCTTTTGCGCCGGAAGAATACTCTGTTAAAGAGACCAAATGAGCAATGCATGGCACAGAATTTCCTATTATATCCGGGTATGATGGGAGGAACTGAAGAGGAATGGATTTGGTCATATTAATTTGGTCTGTATGAAGAGCATTTCAAGGCCTTCTATTTTTTTGGGGATAACGAGCATACTGATCTTCCTGTTTGGATTGTTCATGGTCGCCGGCGAGTATCCTTATGGCAGTTATATTCTATACCTGGCGATGATCGTTGGCGCGGTGTATTGGATATGGGGAATTCTGGATGTTACCGTAGCGCCCGATCTGAAACGCTACCAGAAGGTCTTCTGGTTGATTATTGCCATATCTATTCCCATGATCGGCGCATTTTTATACCAATTGATGCACCGGCAGAGGAACAAGGCGGTTTGATATCCATGATTATATTGATCATCTTAAATTAATTGTATGGGACAGCATCTTTCGAAAACAGAGGCGATTAAAAAATTCAGAGAGTTAGTGCATGATGTTAATATATGCATGTTCACGACCATAGACGATCAGGGCGGCCTGTTTAGCAGGCCTATGTCTACCGCCCAGATTGACGAGGATGGGAATGCCTGGTTTTTTAC
Source organism: Chitinophagaceae bacterium (assembly GCA_016786785.1). GTDB lineage: Bacteria > Bacteroidota > Bacteroidia > Chitinophagales > Chitinophagaceae > Flavitalea. The sequence goes on along the minus strand of JAEUVR010000088.1, from coordinate 2,556 downwards.
CAATGAATTTTCTGAAAAAATACAGGAGATATCCAAAAACAATACAGTATACCTGATCTATTCGCATATTGGTAAAAATATATATGTAACGGTCAGGGGGACCTGTGTGGCGACGTTCAGCCGCAAGAAGATCGACGAATTGTGGAATCCCTTGTTAAAATCCTGGTTTCCATTGGGTAAGGACGATCCAAAGCTATGCCTGGTAAAAGTGATCACGGAAGAAGCCTATTACTGGAATAGCGGCGCCAATACCATGAGCGCTTATTTTAATATGTTAAAAGCCATTGTCAATAAAGAGAAATACGAAGAAAAGGACATTGGCAAGCTAAATCTGTAAAATTTGCCGGCTTGTTATAATAATCAAAATCGGCTTGCGTTATTCATACTTGAAACCGGGAAAACTACCCTACGGTTTTTTTAAGCAATGATGATTATAAATAATCATCTGATTTTAAACATTAATTAATTCGACTATGAAACTATTTGCAAGCATGACTGTTTTGTTACTGGCGGCAAGTTTATTAGGATGCAAAAAGGACGATGGCGTTTCTTCTGAAAATGCGGCAAAAGCGACTGAATTCAAAGCTTTTGTCGACAATAAGCCTTTTCAGATCCGGGAATATTACTCCGATAAACCTATTGATTATATTGATACTGACGCCGAGGTAAAACAGGAAACCAATTTATGGAAATATGTAAGTCCCTGGATAAAGGATGACTTTAACGTGTTTAACGTTTCTACCGGGCAGGTTGCCATCGCGCAAAATGAGATCAAGATCGAAGGCAACAATGAAGCGGTTATTTTGAAATCATGTTCTGTTTCCGCCGAGAAAACAGGCGTTTATTTCAATTTCCTCAACTATTTATATCAGCCGCTCAAATACCGCCTGGAAGAATTTGGCAGCGATTACTTTATCATTTCAGCGGATTGGACCGGGGGAGCCAGGGTATTCACCAAATTTGTTGTACTGGATTAAGCCAACGGCTCGACGTATTAATTTTACTTTGATCGTATAAAATAAGCGACAGGCTGTCTCGGACCGGGGCAGCCTGTTTTGGTTGGATCACCTGGCTATCGGGAAACTGATGGTGAACAAAGTGCCCTTATCAACTGTCGAAGACACTTCTACACGGCCTTTGTGCGATTGTAAGATATTCAGGGTAGAAGCCAGTCCCAATCCCATCCCGTTTCGTTTAGAGGTAAAATACGGTTCAAAAAGCCGGGAGAGATTTTCTTCTTCGATCCCTATCCCGTTATCGTGGATGTTTACAATATGAAACTGTTTGTCTGACCTGATCGAGATGCTCAGAACGCCCTTGTCTTCTTTCATTGCTTCTATGGCGTTAATGATGATATTCAGGAAAGCCAGTTTGAGTTTTTCCATATCTGCATTGATATAGGCCGGCTCCTGAACGTAATCTATTTCCAGCCGCACTTTTTGCAAAGTGATCCGGTCAAGCGCGGCGGCAATGCTTTCATCCATGACCACCTGGAGCGGTTTGTGCTGCAGGATCATCTCAGACGGGCCCGATGACTTCAGCAGCTCTGTAATGATATCGCTGATGCGCTTACTGTTGCGTTGGATGATCTCAATGTATATTTCTGCATCTTCAATTGAAGAGATGTCGTGATGCAGCTGTTCCAGGGAGAGGTTGATGTTATTGAGCGGGTTTCTTACTTCATGCGCCAGGGTCTGTACCAATCTGTTTGTCGCAGCCAGCTTTTCGCCGCGCAGGGTTGCTTTTTCCGCTTTTTTTAGTTCGGTAATATCGTGCAGCAGACCGTGAATGTATTTTTCTCCCCTACTGTCTGTTTCTGTCGATAGGGAAAGGATACAGCATTTTTTTTCTCCTTCCATCGGCTGAAGCTCAATTTCACGGTCATGTACAACGCCGGATTCACGGAGGTTTTCGGCGATGTGCGCGCTTTCTTTTTTATCCAGCAGATCGTATAAGCTGATCTTGTTCAATTGTTCTTTTGAATAACCTAACAGGTTAGAGGTAGCGTCGTTAACGTCGCGGAATACCAGGTCGGGGGAAGCGAGGAAAACCGCGTCTTTTGATCCTTCAAAAATACTCCTGTATTTTTTTTCATTTTCTCTCAGCGCTTTAATAGACGCCGCTCTTTCCAGGGAATACCTTATACAGCGTTCCACTTTTTCCGCATTCAGGTCGGATTTTACGAGGTAGTCCATAGCCCCCGCCTGCATCGCTTCCCGGTCTATCAGTTGGTTTCCCATGCCGGTGAGCAGCACCATGGGCTCTTCGCATTGAAAGGAGCAGGCCTCTTTGATCAGGTCCAGGCCTGTCCTGGCGCCTAAGTAATAGTCGACAAAATAAAGATCGTAATCCTTGTTTTTCATGTGGGCAATAGCGTCGTGATACTTGTATTGCCAGTCGATATGGAATTTCCGGTCGGCGATACTGTTGATATATTCCCGGGTGATGAAGAAATCGTCTTCATCATCGTCGATGATAAGTATTCTGGCGGAAGGAAGATCTTTGGACATAGCGTCATATTTAAATTTCAGGTAAGAGGATGATGAACTCAGCCCC
>JAEUVR010000075.1 GCA_016786785.1 Chitinophagaceae bacterium | reverse complement strand
TCAAAGCCCCCGAATTTCTGGGACGCGACCAGGTCGGCATGACCCGGACGGGGAACGGCTCTTTGTTTTTCATAATCGCCGGAGCGGGTGTTCTTGTTCTCAAATAAAATGACGATCGGGGCGCCGGTAGTTTTATTATTGAATACCCCGCTTTTAAAAATGGGTAGATCATCTTCCTTACGGGGAGTGGTCCCTTTCTGGTTGCCGCCCTTTCTTCTTTCTATATCCGCGAGGAAGTCATCCACGCTTAGGGGAAGCCCGGCAGGGCATCCGTCAATACTGACTCCCACGCTTTCCCCATGAGATTCGCCGAAAACAGAAATGCGGAATATTCGTCCAATAGAGTTCAAGGCTATTTAATTTATACGTTCTTTATATTGAGCCGGATTTCTACGGCTATTGATTTGAGTTATCATTGCATTTACAGGCTCCATCTTCTAAAAAGCCATCCAAAGAAAAACTTCTTTTTATTCGGATCACTGATTTTGTTTACCTGGTTTCAGGGCTTTATTTTATTATTGGGCGACCCACTCTTTTATTCGCGTCTTGATAAAATAAATTTTGTTTACCCAGGTTCCAGGACGCTATTTTACATTTAAGCCATCCCCTCTTTTATTTAGACGACTGTCGGTAAACCCGTTCCTCATTTTATGCTTTTTGAGACAGCCTCGCTTATTTCCCGTTTTCTTTTCCTAAAGATACAACAGCGCCCAGGGATTGCAGGTCTTCATAAAACCGGGGATACGATTTATCGATCGCCTCAGCGACTTCAATAACCGTATTGCCGGTCGCGCGCAGGGCGGCGACGGCGCAAGCCATGGCAATCCGGTGATCATGACGGGAATGGACAACCGCTCCTGAGAGCCCTTTTCCGCCATGCACTTTCATGGTATCTCCCTCCAGGTCGATGGTCAACCCCATTTTGCCAAACTCTTCCTGCAAGGTAAGCGCGCGGTTGCTCTCTTTGTGCGTCAGCCGGCTGGTTCCCCGGATAAGGGTATCTCCCTTACAATAGGCAGCCAGGGCAACCAGGGGCGGGAACAGGTCGGGGCAATCCGTTGCATCAAATTCAAAAGCGTTCAACGCTGCCGGGTCAATATCTATCCGGTCGTTATCCGTTGAAATAATAGCGCCGCAACGATGCAATGCCCCCATGATCGCTTTATCGGCCTGGGTAGAAGCAAGGCTCAACCCTTTCACGGAAACAGGGCCTGCAATGGCGCCCGCTACCAGCAGAAAGGCGCCGCCGCTCCAGTCGCCTTCCACCGTATAAACAGCAGGCTTAAACCCTTTCTCTGTGCGCGCTTTGAAATGAAATACTTCGTAGTTCTCATGTTCGACGGTTACGCCAAAATCTTTCATCACCTGTAGCGTAAGATCAATATAGGGTTTGCTTTTAAGATCCCTGACTTTTATGCTCGCATCATGAGTTCCCGACGCTGCATAAGCCATTAGCAGGCCGGTCAGGAACTGGGAGCTCAGTGAGCCGTCGATCTCAATATCGGCCGGCCTGAGCGGGCCCTGGATACGCAAGGGCAAATAGCCGTTCTGCGATTCGATACGAATGCCCAGCGCAGGAAATATCTCATCAAAAAAATGCATAGGCCTTTTCAACAGGCTGCCGCTTCCATATATCGTTATCTCCTTATCGCTTAGAGCGGCGATCGGCGCGAACATACGCAATCCAAGCCCGGCTTCTCCGCAATTCATAGAGGAAGCGATGGGCTGAACGCCCGAACTCTCAATGGTTATGCCGTCCCTGTTTTGACTTACTATCCTTGCGCCCAATACCCGGATCACATCCAATGCCGCCAGATCGTCGTTAGAAACGCCGGGATTCCGTATCACGGACGCGCCATTGCTCAGCAGAGCCGCCGCGCAGGCGCGCTGCATGGAGCTTTTAGACGCCGGCGCCTGAAGGGTTCCCTGAATAAGCGAGGGTTGAACGGTTGCTACCATAATCTCTATACGCCCGTCGCCGGGATCATTCTTTTTATAATGAGTCAATCAATTTTTCGAGCTCATCCATGGGGATGGATTTTGTCAGCGATTTACCGATATCGCTGAGCAATACATAATTCATGGAGGTCTTCACTTTTTTCTTATCCATCTTCAGCGCGTCGAAAGTGGCTTTTTTATCAAAATCTCCAGCGGTCGGCAGTCCATATTGCTCCAGCAATCCGATCACCCTGCCGGTCTGGCTGAAGCCGCATAATTTTTCCGATAACCGGCAGGCGACGACCATACCCAAGGCAACTGCCTGTCCGTGAGCAAGTCCATATTTGTTTTCAATCGCATGTCCCCAGGTATGGCCAAAGTTCAGCAGCTTTCTTTCGCCGCTCTCGAATTCATCGACCAATACCACTTTTGTTTTAATAATGGCATTCCTGCGGATCAGCTCAGAAAGCGCTTCTTTATTCTTACTATATGCGCGAACATTATGCCGCTCCAGTTCCTTAAACAACCTGGCGTCTTTGATACAAGCATGTTTAACGATCTCTGCAAACCCGTTCACCCATTCATCTTCGGGAAGGGTCTTCAGCAAAGAAGGATCAAACAGTAAAAAATCAGGCTGATTGATAGCGCCTACCAGGTTCTTGTACAGGCCGACGTCCACCCCATTTTTTCCGCCGATGGATGCGTCCACCATCGCGAGCAGGGAGGTCGGCGCGAATCCGAAACGAATACCCCGCATATACACCGAAGCCGCATATCCCGTAATATCCGTGACCACTCCTCCTCCTACGCCTACCAGGAAGGATTTCCTGTCGACGTTCATTTCAATCAGCTGCCCGATCACTGAGTCGACGGTAGCCTGCGTTTTGAACGCTTCGCCGGGAGGCAGCACGATCGTTTTCCAACCGGAGAACTTCTTTTTATGCAGATCATAAATATTCCTGTCGGTAACAATCACCGAATGCGCCGGGTCTACCAGCTCCTTTAAATAGCTGAAAGGCGCGTCAAAATAATAAGCGACGGTCTGCCGGGAAAATGCATACTTATTTTTTTTCATCCGTTAATTATGTCTTTTCAATGGTCGGATGGAACTCCGCATATGCATTTTCCTGTGAATGATTTCTTCTTATGCTTCGTTTCATCCAAGTTTCTCTCATGCTGCGTTCATTATCCTTTCTCTGTGATCGGTCAGCCGTACGCCCCCCTTAAGAATTCATGATACGGTTCTGATGATTGATGCTTTCCATATGCACCGCGTCAAAATACTTGGTGATGAATTCACGGGTCAGCCCCAGCTTGTCGCCTTTTTTAACAGCCCTGTCGAGGATCTCATTCCAGCGGTTTGTCTGCAGGATAGTGATATTGTTGTTTTTCTTGAACTCGCCTATCTTATCGGCGATCTTCATACGCTGTCCGAGCAACTGGATCAGCTCATCGTCGAGGTGGTTGATCTGCTGACGCAGCTTTTCCAACGCCAGGTGGAAGGCTTCGGAGTTGGTATCTTCTTTACGCCATACGATCGCGTCGAGCATTTCGGCAAGGCGTTCGGGCGTAACCTGTTGTTTGGCGTCGCTCCAGGCATTGTCGGGATCAATATGGCTTTCGATCATCAGCCCGTCAAAATCCAGGTCGATCGCTTTCTGCGCCACATCCAATAAAATATCTCTTCTGCCGCAGATATGCGAAGGATCGTTGATGATGAGCATATCCGGGTTACGGCGTTTCATTTCGATGGCCATATGCCACATGGGCGCATTGCGGTATTCGGTATTGCCATAAGAAGAGAAGCCGCGATGGATAAGACCGATACGGTCGATGCCTGCTTTAGCCACTCTTTCCACGGCGCCGATCCATAATTCAAGATCGGGGTTAATGGGATTCTTGATCAACACGGGGACCTTCGCGCCGCGAAGGGCGTCTGCCACATCCTGCACGCTGAAGGGGTTAACGGTAGTGCGGGCGCCTATCCACAACAAATCCACGTCAAAATGCAGGGCGTCTTCCACTTGTTTGCCGGTAGCCACTTCAACGGCCACAGGCAATCCAGTAAGCTTTCTAGCCTGCTGCAGCCAGGGCAATCCCTTGGTGCCGATGCCCTCAAAGCTCCCGGGGCGGGTGCGGGGTTTCCAGATGCCTGCGCGAAGCATATCTACTTTGCCGGTATTGGCCAACCGTGTTGCCGTTTGTAATACCTGTTCTTCGGTCTCTGCGCTGCAAGGGCCGGAAATAATGATCGGCCTTTTAGACCAGACCTGGTCGATCGTAGCCGCCGATTTTAATACTTGCTCCATAAATTGGGTATGTGTTGGTTGATGTTGTTTTATTATCTGCTGTTTGCTTCATTCATCCTGATCCTTCTTCCCTTATAATTTTTCCCATCGATGGCGCGGATCATTTTTGGCGCCGCCGATCTTTCTACTTCTATCCAGCTATTCATTTCCTTCATGTCTATTCTTCCGAGCGCTTCTTTTTTAAGGTCGCTCATATCCAGTATGAACTGAAGAAAGCTGGCCTTATAAAATCCATCCTTGGTGCCGAGGTTCACAAACAATTTGGTAGAATCGCCATTTGCAGCGCCATATTCCCTTCTATCCTTTCTGCGATTGGGACCGCCCTGGAAATCGTTCCTGGAATCGTTGCGTTCCCAGGGCTGACGGAGCCTTTCCCTGACATTCAGGTCTTCGGCATTTTCATAATATTTGAGGAACCTGTCGAACTCCATGGCCGCCACTCTTTTCAGCACTTCTTCTTTGGAGATCTCCGCAAACTTTTCTGCCAGCATAGGCACATAGGTTTCGTAATCGCCGTGGCTGATATCGGCCTGCAGTAATTTATCCATGAAATTAAAGAACTGCTTACGGCATACGTCCTTGCCGCTGGGTATTTCCACCTTATGAAAAGGCGCCTGCACCATTCTTTCGATCTGCCGCAGTTTTCCTATTTCCCGGCTGTGCACAATGGACATGCAGACGCCGGTAAGCCCGGCCCTGCCTGTACGGCCGCTGCGATGAGTATATACTTCCACGTCGTCGGGCAGCTCATAATTGATCACATGGGTGATGCCCTGCACATCTATGCCCCGCGCCGCCACATCTGTAGCGATAAGGAGTTGTAAGACCTTATCCCTGAAATCGCCCATCACCTTGTCGCGCTGCTGCTGGGTAAGGTCCCCATGAAGCGCGTCTATATCATATCCCTCGCGGGTAAGCCTTTCCGCGATAGCCTGGGCGTCGGCCTTGGTGCGCGTAAAGATGATGCCGTAGATGCCCGGGTTAAAATCAATCAGTCTTTTCAAGGTCTGATAACGATGCTGGGCATTGGTAACATAAAACTGGTGGTCTATATTCTTGTTGCCCGTGTTCACCTTTCCTACGGTGATCTCGACGGGGCTTGTCATGTATTTTTTGCTCACCCTGCGTATCTCCGCCGGCATGGTGGCGCTGAACAGCCAGGTAGAATCTCTCTGGGGAGTGTTTTTAAGGATAAATTCAATATCATCCTGGAAACCCATATTCAGCATTTCATCCGCTTCGTCCAGCACTACATATTTAATCTCGCCCAGGTCGATGGCTTTCCGTTCGATCAGGTCTATCAACCTGCCCGGGGTGGCGACAACGATCTGCACCCCTCTTTTAAGATCCCGTATCTGCATCCCTACGGATGTTCCTCCGTAAACCGCCAGTATGGATACGCGGGGGAGGAATTTTTTAAAGGATTCCATCTCGTTCACGATCTGTATGCACAGTTCCCGCGTAGGGCAAACGATCAATGCCTGGGGGATCCTTTTCTCTGCGTCGATAAGATGCAGCAAGGGCAGTCCAAATGCAGCTGTTTTTCCGGTTCCCGTCTGGGCGAGACCAACCAGGTCTTTCGTACCGCTGATCAACACAGGAATCGCTTGTTCCTGGATAGGGGTTGGTTGGTTATATCCCAGTGCGTCGGTCGCCTGAACCAGTCTTGCATCTAAACCTAACCCTTCAAATGTGGTCATAATTTTTTTAATTTTTGCAAAGGTACTACTATTGCGCCTTTTGCGTATTTTATTGCCAATATTCCTGCCGTTATTTTGCTCCCGGATGGCCAGGAATCAACCCGTTTATTTCAGTATTTTCCGGATCTTATTGGCATTTTCCATCAACTCGACCATGCCGGCATAGTCTTTATTTTCCAGGCAACGTTTAAAAGCGTTCAGTTGGGCAATATGTTCGTTCAACACTTCCAGCACATTTTGCTGGTTCTGTATAAAGATGGGCGCCCACATTGCCGGGTTGCTTTTGGCCAGCCGGACCGTACTCTCGAACCCTGCGCTGGCCAGCGCAAAAATGGCGTCTTCCTCTTTTTCTTTTTTCAATACCGTATTCGCCAGGGCAAAAGAGGTGATATGCGAGATATGGCTCACATAAGCGGCATGGAGATCATGCGCGCCCGCCTCCATATACAGGAGCGACATGCCTATCTTCCGGTAAATATTTTCCACCATGGCTAAGGCGTCGGCGTCGGACTCTTCCTTATTGATGATCACCGCCGCCTTGCCCGTAAAAGCTCCTTTTACCGCCGCTTCGGGGCCGCTGTATTCTGTTCCCCACATGGGGTGGCTGGCCACAAAACGTCCTCTTTTCGGATGGTCCCTGACCGCCTGTATGATCTGTTTTTTGGTGGAGCTAACATCCATTACTACTTGCTTGTCAACACTGTCCATTATTCCTGGCAGCAGCAGCGCCGCGGCGTCTACAGGGATCGCCAGGATAATAAGGGAAGATTGCTGAATAGCGGCGTCGAGGCCTGCGGCCTCGTCTATCAGGCCCAGTTCCAGCGCCCGGCGCTGGTGGTCTTCATTTGCGTCCACGCCCACCACCCTGTCGGCAATACCCAGATCCCTGAGCGCGAGGGCCATCGATCCTCCAATTAATCCTACTCCTATGATTGCAACGGTCATGAGCTTATTTATTGCTTTTATGGTTCTGTATTCTGCTGATCGCTTCCCTGAAATTATCTTCATGGCTGCACAAGCTGATCC
>JAEUVR010000065.1 GCA_016786785.1 Chitinophagaceae bacterium | reverse complement strand
GAGCAGCGGTAAAGAAAAAGTGACTACCAACGCTAAAAAAGTAGACAAGCTGGTGATCTCTTTCGACGTGGACAACAGGATCGCACAATCAGGGACAACCGATATTTTTGTAGCCATTACCGATCCCGACGGCAAACCTGTTAGCGTTGAAGCGCTCGGCTCCGGAACATTCACCGCCCGCGAAGAGGGAGAAAGATTCTTTACGGCGAAGGTTCCCGTAGAAATCGAAGCCGGCAGGAAGAAACATGTGGAATTCGCCTGGAAACAAAACAGCGATTTCAAAAGAGGCGCTTACAAGATCGCTATTTACCACAATGGTTTTAAGATTGGAGAAGGCGTCAGGGAGCTGAAAAAAGGCGGATTGTTCGGATAGACATAGACGACGAACGACGCAAACATAAACCTATCATTTTTAAAGCCGGAGCAGATCAATGCTCCGGCTTTGCATTTTATACCTGCGGTTACCGATAAGCATGCATTTGTAGACCAACCCGTGCTTAACGCAGCCTGATTTCGGGATATGGATGGCAAGGATGCGCTCAACAAAAACCTCGTCCATGACAGTCGCTGACCGGAACGGACAGGCGCCGCTGATCAGGGAGAAGAATGCCTGTTCAGAGCAGGGCCCGTACGGAAGCCCTGCCGATATGCACAGCTTTGGCGCTTCCGGGTTTTCTTCCCTCGTACTGGATATTCATTTCCAGGTTTTTTGATAAGCGTTTGCTGAGATCCAGGTTCCATAAGAAGTTTTTACCCGGCGACAACCCGTCAAGTATGATATACGAAACCGTACTGTTGGCATTCGGCGCGCCCGACTCCGAAGTAAACCGGATATTGTTAAAGGAAAACTTACCCAATAAGGAAGCGTTCTGTAAAATATTATATTTTATTTCCGTGTTTGCCGAATGAGAAACCGATTGCTCGCGACCTGCCAATTTATTGTCTTTTTCACTGAACTTATACCCCATCGCTATCCTGAGATCCGTCCCCGGAAAAAAGCTGATCTTCGGTTCCAGCGATTGCTGGGCGATGGAATAATTCCGGTTATCGAATTTTATGTTTGAGGTCGCCAGTTCATTAATCCCCGTCTTGTAGGTCAGATCGGCCATAAAAGCCTTGCTGATATTATATCTTCCCTTTATGCTCCAGTCGTTCAGCTTCCTGCTTTCATAACCATAGGTCAGCAACGACTTGCCCTCATTCCTTGAATTGCTGACATCCACTCCCCATTTAGAACTGTAACGGTTAAACGAAAAGGTATTGATAAATACCGAATTCAGCGCGATCAGCGAGGTATCGCCCAGGGGCGAACGAAACGGATTAAATTGCACCATTCCCTTAGCGGCTTCTTTTTTATTGATCTGCAGGGCAGACTGCAGATTAATCTTTGACAGCAATCGCGAAACGGCTTTGGCCTTTGTTACATCTATCGCCGAGCGCGGATTGACAGCCAGGCTATAATTAAACGTATTGTAATTGGCCTTGATGAATTCATTGGTAGGCGTGAATATCCTGATATATTTTGCCTGGTCCTGGAACAGGGCGACCTCAAATTCATTTAGCGACTGCACCCCGTTGCTGTCGTAGTCTATCCAAACATATTCCCCCTGCCCTGCCGGCACTTCCAGGAAAGCAAAATCTCTTTTCTGTTCCTGCCCCGCCCCCACCTCATACAAAATATTTCCCGACAATAACCCATTCCATTCGTTAAGCTGGTATTCCGCCCTGCCCAGCAGGCTATTGTCGGATTTTGCATTCGTCGCGAGCGGATTGATCGCCGAAAGGTTTCGATAAGATCCATTGAACCGGAACTGGCGTTTTTCGTTCTTAAGCAATTCGGCAAACACATTGATGTTCTGGCTCCGGTCCGATTTGAGTAATTCTTTTCCTAACGGCAGGGCGTCTCCCCTGGTAAAATAGGTAATGCCCCAGCGATTGGGTTTTTCTTCGGAAGATTTTACGCCTACCTGGAAAACATTAAAGGAAAAGCTCAGGGGAGAAACGGAATCCGAAACCAGGTTATGGATCTCGTTGCGCTCCACCGAATAGCTCAGGGTTAAGACATGATCGTCGAGGCGCTTAAACTTCCTGGAGACGGCGGCGGAAGGCCTCAAAAAATATCCCTTATCTGTAACCGAATGAAAGGTGGAAAGGTTGAAGGTATTGTCCCATTTCCAACCTTTGATATCCTGCCGGTGATCGATGCGATTCCGGATGCCTTTAAAAGCATCGTCCCTGGTATAACTGGAAAACTGGTACTGCAGGGAATTATTTTTTGCATCCAGGAACTGGGCGCCGGCGGTAAATATGCTTTCATTTTGCGGATCCGTCTGCAACGGCAATCCCCAGTCCCTGGTAAACTCAATGTTCCTCAACCGCTCGAGGGGTTTAAATGCCGCCTGCACATATTCATAACCCAGGTTAACGATCATTTTTTTTCCTTTTGCCGCATCGCCAAGGGGAAGGCTGTTTTTCAATCCCATCTTCCCCGCAAATCCCTTGTCGTTCTGTTTATCCTTCTTAGAAAAAGTATTTACGTCGTAATCGCTCATCGCTCCTTCGACGGTCAGCGCCATGTTTTCCGTCAGGGCATAGTCGACCCCCAGGCTGACCAACTGCTGTTTTTTGGGGGTGGCAAGAAATACGGCCGGTTCAAAATTGCCCTGCTTCACTCCATTCGCCGGCGCCACCCATTTATACGCTTTCCCATTGGCGCCATTAAAATCCGGTACATAGTTGCCAAAACCCTGTCCCACTTCTATAAAAGAAAGGTGGTAATTGACGCTGTCCGGATTTATGGAAAAAACATATATGGAATCTCTCGACAGGCCGTTGTTGTAAACCGTGTCGATCTTTTGATACAGTATCTTACCCGTGGAAAAGCTGTCCCGCGAAGCATAAGGATAAAACGCCTTGCTTATATTGTCGCCCAACGTATCCAGGAAACGCTTCTGCGCGGGGTCCAACGTTTGATTGATGGGAGAGTTTTTGGCGTCGCCGTTGCTAAAGGCGCTCAGCCTGAGCTTGACTTTTTTACCAATATCCGTTTCATTGTAAGCATACAGGTTGGCATTAAGATAGTTGCGATCTGAATACTCAAATTCTACCTGTATCCTTTTGTCTTTGGTGATCATTCGTTTAGGCGTAAAGGTTATCTCCGCCGTGTTGTAATTGATCACATAGTCCTGGTCTTCCCCCCGTTGAAGCAGTTCTCCGTCGATATATACCCTTTCCGTGTTTGCCAACACGACAAAGAAAAACTCATTGTTTGCGCCCGACAGCCGGTAGGGGCCCTGGTTTCCTTCCCGCGGTTCGATAATATTGCGGGTGAACTTACCTTTTGCAATCGAACCGCTGACCATGGTCTTGTTGAAACTGTTTGCCGAAAGAGGCGTAGTGGTTTCAAAGGCGATCCCCTGCAGCCGTTTATAAAAAGAAAGGAAGTAGGATTGGTTTTGCCTGATATCTATATCGCCGAGGCTGAGCTGCCAGTTGCGCTTTTTAAATTGCAGGAAGATACGGTCAAACTCATTCAGTTGCTGGGTGGTCCCGTCGGGTTGAATAGGGATATTGTTATCGGTGATGGCCGCGAGGATTTCAATGCTGTCTGCCAGGTATCCGTTCAACTGAAGATTGAGGCTGGACGTAACAACCGCATCCTGGCTGTTGCCGAATGAAATGCCTCTGCCAAAGCTGCCGCTGTAGTCAAGGTTGCCGAAATCGAAAAACTTATCCTGTCTGTCGACCGCATAATCAGGAATATAAGGCTGCCCTAGAAAATTATTCATCACGCTGTCGAAGACCATCCGTTGCACAGGCGCATTTAGCCTGGAGGGAAAAACGCGATAACGGATCAGTACGCTGTCGAGCGACGGCTTCTGCTTCCACTGCAGGAGGGCGTTTATATAATCGACCGTATAAGCGCTGTCGGGGAATCCCGGGATATGCACGGTATGGGGAATAACGCTCAGCGTGTCCAACAGGACGGACTCCTGTTGGGTGGCAATCCATTTGCTTCGCAGATTAGATGCGGCGCCCTTCTCTCCTGGGATTTGGGAAATAGCAGTCAACGCTCCGGTCAGGAGAAAAAGTTGCCATATCAGGATCTTAAAGGCCAAAAATCGGTTTTTCTATTAGCGTCTAAAGTTAGTTTTTATTGTTTGAAAGCTTGTTTTTCAACAATATAGACGCAGTTTTGCCGAAGATCAGGCCAACTGGAATTTTCCCGATTTTTTGCTTTCGAGGTATTCGTCAAAACTCATCAGCTTATCGATAGAGCCCTGGGGCGTGAGTTCAATGATCCTGTTTGCCACCGTTTGCAAAAAAGTATGGTCATGCGAGCTGATCAAAACAATGCCTTTGAAGTTTTCCATGCTTTCGTTAAATGCCTGGATCGATTCGAGGTCGAGATGGTTAGTGGGTTCGTCAAGGATGACCACATTAGGATCCTGCAGCATCATCCGGCTGATCATACAACGCACTTTCTCTCCCCCGCTGAGCACGCCGGTTTTTTTCATTACCTCGTCGCCGCTAAAAAGCATCTTGCCGAGGAAACCGCGAAGAAAGGGCTCGTCCACCTCGGTAACATGCGGGGGGACATATTGCCTCAACCAATCCATCAGGCTGAGGTCCGACGTAAAAAACTTAGCGTTATCATTGGGGAGATAGGCTTTCGAAACGGTGGACCCCCATTCAAATTTTCCCGAATCAGCCTGCGCGTCGCCATTAATGATCTCAAAAAAAGCCGTAATCGCCAACTGGTTGTCGGCAACCACCGCAATCTTATCTCCCTTATTCACCGTAAAAGAAACATCTTTGAACAGCGTTACCCCGTCTGCCGACTTGGTCAGCTTTTCAACATTCAGTATCTGGTTGCCTACTTCCCTGAGCTGTTTAAACACAATGCCCGGGTACTTCCTGTTGGAAGGCGTGATCTCTTCAATAACCAGTTTCTCCAGCGCTTTTTTCCGCGAGGTAGCCTGTTTTGATTTGGAAGCATTTGCGCTGAACCGGGCAATAAATTCCAGCAGGTCTTTCCGTTTTTCTTCCATCTTCTTGTTCTTGTCCGTCAACTGCCGCGCGGCAAGCTGGCTTGACTCATACCAGAAGGTATAATTGCCAGTAAATATGCGGATCTTCTGCCGGTCCACATCCGCCACATGAGTGCATATCGCGTCCAGGAAGTGACGGTCGTGCGATACCACGATCACAATATTTTCGTAATCGGCCAGGAAGTTCTCCAGCCAGCCGATGGTCTGTACGTCGAGGTTATTGGTAGGCTCGTCGAGGATCAGGATATCCGGGTTGCCAAATAAGGCCTGCGCCAGCAATACCCGCACTTTCAACGCGCCGCTGATCTCCTTCATGAGTTGTTTCTGCATGTTCTCGGCAACTCCGAGCTCGCTAAGCAGGCTTGCCGCATCGCTTTCAGCAGTATAGCCTCCCATCTCTCCGAACTCTGCTTCCAGTTCCCCGGCCCTCATGCCATCCGCTTCGGAAAAATCTTCTTTGGCATAGATGGCATCCCGCTCGAGCATCGTCTCCCATAACTGCTTATGCCCCATCAATACCGTATTGAGCACGGTTTCTTCGTCATACTCAAACTGGTTTTGTTTTAAAACGGCCATTCTTTCGCCGGGCGTAATATCTACAGAGCCCTTATTGGGCTCGATCTCTCCGGAGAGGATCTTCAGGAAGGTCGACTTTCCCGCGCCATTTGCGCCTATGACGCCATAACAATTTCCCTGCGTAAAACTGAGGTTCACTTCATCGAATAATACCCTTTTGCCAAAAGAAAGGGTCACGTTGTTCACTGTGATCATTTGCTGCCCAATAATTTGAGGCGCAAAGGTAATGAAAAGCCTCAAGCAACATTATTTGTAATATTTTTGTCAGTCAGATAAACATCCAGTTCCGGATAAAGCCGCAAGGATATGGGTCATATGCTTAAATGCCGTCGCCGTAAGGAGCGCTTAACAAGGAGGATTAAGGTTTTATTATTGGTATGCCTGGGAATTGGTTGTTATACCCGGTCCTATGCGCAGACCTGTACAGATATCGGGCAGAATCCTCAAAGCGCATTTCCCGTATGCGGAACCTCTTCATTTGAACAGCAAAAAGTAAAGTTCTGCGGCAACCGGCGCGTTCCGGGACCCTGCGATAAGGATGAGGTGTCCGATAAAAATCCATTCTGGTATAAGTTTACCTGTTTTGAAGCGGGAAAGCTGGGCTTGCTGATCACGCCCAAGGACCTTGGGGACGACTACGACTGGCAACTGTTTGACATCACTTCCCGCGATCCCGCCGATGTATATACCGATCCGCGCCTGTTCGTGGCCTGTAACTGGTCGGGCGAGCCGGGCAAGACAGGCGCTTCCGCAGCGGGGGCTTCGCTGGATGTCTGCGGCGGTTTTGGGAAACCCCTTTTCAGCGCCATGCCGGAACTGAAAAAGGACCACGAGTACCTGTTGCTGATCAGCCATTTCACCGACTCTCAAAGCGGCTATTCCCTTGAGTTTAGCGGAACGGCAAACATTACCGACCCTAAAACGCCCAGGCTGCAGTCGGCCAGAGCCAATTGCGAAGGCAGTGAAATTACCGTAGCGCTGAATAAAAAAATGAAATGCGCCAGCCTGGCCGCCGATGGATCCGACTTCCGGCTGAACACCTCGCTGGTCGCTATTACCGGCGCTTCTTCCCGCACATGCTCCGGCTCCTTTAATATGGATACCGTGACGCTGACATTAAGCGGGGCATTGCCTCCGGGCGATTATATCCTCTCTGTAAAAAACGGCGCTGACGGGAATACCCTGTTCGACAACTGCGCTACCAATATTGCCGAAAACGATCAGGTCGACCTGGTCATCTTACCCGTGACGCCGACGCCCATGGATAGCCTGACTACCCCCTCCTGCCTGGCAAATGCTCTTCAACTGGTATTCAAAAAACCCATCCGATGCAATTCTATTGCCGGCAACGGCAGTGATTTTTTTGTTTCAGGCCCGGTTCCCGTTGCCATTACAGGCGCTTACGGCGCTTGTAGCGCCGACGGCAAATCGTCGATTGTTACCGTAACGCTGGCAACGCCATTATCAGTGAAAGGCGACTACCAGCTGCAACTCAAACAGGGAACAGATGGGAATACCCTGATCGATGAATGCGGGCAGGAAAGCCCTCCCGCCGCTATCTCCTTTTTTATGCAAGCCGCCGTTTCCGCCGATTTCCAGTACGATATAACCCCTGGTTGCCGCACAGATACCGTCCGGTTAATGCACGACGGGGCAAACGATGTAAACCAATGGGCATGGATATTCCCAGACATCCCCAGCCGGTTTACGCAAAACACAACAAGGATATTCACTTCTACCGGCCAAAAAAAGATCAGCCTGAGGGTATCCAATGGCTTCTGCAGCGACACCGCCGATATCGTCCTCAACCTTTTACCCAAAGTAAAATCCTTGTTTGACGCCCCGGATATCATTTGCGGGGCGGATAAAACCGCTTTCACCGACCGGAGCGTCGGCGATATCGCTTCCTGGCAATGGGATTTCGGAAATAGCAGCGTCAGCGATCAACGCTCTCCCCGCGATATTGCCTATCCCAGGATGCCCGGAGAAAAAAAATATACAGTGCGCCTCGCCGTTACCGGAACCAATGGATGCAAGGATACTTCCACGAAAGCAGTAACCGTAGTCGGCAATTGCTATATCGCCGTTCCTTCCGCCTTTACGCCAAACAATGACGGCCTGAACGATTATCTTTTTCCTTCGAACGCGTATAAGGCCGACAACCTGATGTTCCGCGTATATAACCGTTTTGGGCAAATGATGCACCAGACCCGCGACTGGACGCAGAAATGGAATGGGGAACTGAACGGGCGGCCGCAACCGGCAGGAACTTATGTATGGACGCTCAGTTATACCGACCGGGATTCGGGCAAAACCTTTTTCCTGAAAGGCGCCGCCGTATTGATACGGTAAAGTATTTGTTATTTCGTTGAACCGACAGAAAATATTGCTCAGCTGTTAAACGCTTCTTCATGATAGACGACGACGCTACTCCCGACTCCTCAAATAACCACGAGCCTGTCATCCGCGAAGCTGGCCTTTCCGATCTGCCCGCTATCCGGTCTTTGGCCTGCCGGATATGGCCGGAAGCTTACGGAGAGATACTCTCCGCAGCGCAGATAGCCTATATGCTCGAACAATCTTATACTCTTTCCGCATTAGAGAAACAGTTGCATTCGGGAAATATTTTTTTGATCGCTTTGCTCGGAGAAACGCCCGTAGGTTTTGCCTCCTACGCTTCCACGCAGGATCCCTCCGTATACAAAACGCATAAATTATATGTGCTCTCTTCCATTCAGAAAAAAGGGATAGGCAGATCTCTGCTGGAGATCATTTTTAAAAATGCGCGGCTTGCCGGGGCGACAGTTGTTCAATTAAATGTAAACAGGAACAATAAGGCCAGGTTTTTTTATGAAAAGCTTGGGTTCCGCTCAATCAAAGAAGAAGATATCCCTATCGGCCAGGGGTTTTTCATGAACGATTATGTGATGGAGAAAAACATATAACGCGAAATCATTTCAGCAGATGAGACAGGATAACGCCCATGGCAACCGCCGCGTTCAGCGACTCTGCATGTCCTCTCCTGGGAATGGTGATCTGCTCCCTGGCCAGCGATAAGAGTTCCGGGCTGATCCCCTTAGATTCGTTGCCTACTATCACAACGCACTCGCTTATGGGATCCATTTCATATAGGTTCCTGCCCGAAAGCGTAGCCGCATAAACGGGAACCGAAGGATGAGCGGCAATAACCTCTGCAAGATCCTTATAATATACGCTTACCCTGCCGATGCTTCCCATGGAAGATTGCACGGTCTTGGCGCTGAAAGCGTCGGCGCATTCGGGACTGCAGATCAGTTGCGCCGCGCCGAACCAATCCGCGCAGCGAATAAGGGTTCCCATATTACCCGGATCCTGGATAGCGTCGGCCATCAACGTAACCTTACCCTTCAGATCGGGGCGCTCGTTCAAAAAAGGTTTCCTGATCACCGCCAATACCTGGTTAGGCGTGGTCAGGGAAGATATCTTTTTAAGCTGATGTTCTTCGATAGGAAATATTTTTGAAGGATGGACCGGCGACAGCAGCAGCGCATGTTTTTCTATCCAGGAAGGTAAAGCATATATTTCCAGGAATGTTATACCAGGCTGACCCAAGAGTTCGTTAATTATCTTCGGCCCTTCTGCGATAAACGCCCCTTCTTCATCCCTGTGTTTTTTCTGGCTTAAACTTTGAATATATTTGACCTTCGATTTCAACATCATTGTATCTCTGTTATAATCCTTATGGTATTCTGCCGGCAAGTTAATTTTTTTATTGTTCTACAATGGTTATGCACTGCCATAAGCGTTATTTTATTCGCAACCTCCTGCACAGTTCCCAAGCGTTATCAGCAAGGAAGGCCCTTTATCTACCGGTCGGATATAACCCTCAATAGCGAGCTGCCGCCATCGGCAAAACAGCAACTGAAAGAGGGACTGGCCAACCAGATGGACGATAGCCTGAAGGTAAGAACCGTGCTCGCCGTTCGACTCATCCCACCTTTCTTTTATTACCGCTTATCCAAACCTCCCGTTTTTGACACAATGTATATTGGCCGTTCTAAAACCTTTATGACGGCGCTGCTGACCTCCAAAGGATATTTCGGGTCTTCTATAACCGATACATTCAGCATTGATACGATCGGGAAGCAACAAAGGGTAAACCTCAGGTTTTTTGTAACCCCCGGCAAGGCGCTGCGACTGGATACGGTAGGCTATGCGCTACAAACGCCCGCCTTACAGGCGCTGACGCTTGCAAACCGGGAAGGATCATTATTAAAAAAGAACGACGTCTACTCGCTGCAAAATATTTCGAATGAGTTGGACCGGTTGCTGCAGATATACCACGACAACGGTTATTATAAGATCGCCAAAGAACATCTGTACGCCGAACAGGACACGGTGGTGTCGGCCCTGATCGATCCGGGGCTGGACCCCTTTGAACAACTGGCGCTACTCGACTCCTTACAAAGAAAAAAGGACAATCCCACCATCAGTATTGTGATCAAACAAAGAACGCCCAGGGACAGCGCTCATCTTACGCTATACCGCTGGGGCAGGATAAGAGTGTTTCCCGACCGCCGCCTGCTGCAGGATTCCGCCGCTAACGAATACGACAGCTCAGTAATAGACGGGCGTTATTTTTTCACGCAATCGTCGCGCTTCAAGCTTCCTTTTATATCCCGGAACATCTTCATGCGCGAGGGCGAGCTGTATAAGCAGTCGGACTATTTTAAAACCAATAATACTTTTACCAACCTGGGCGCCTGGCAGCAGGTAGATATCAACCTCACGGAACGCAACGACAGCGTCCGCTTGCTCGACGCCGATATATTGTTGTTCCCGGCCAAAAAGAAGAGTATGAACGTGGATTTCGAGACCAGCCGGAATACTACCGACCTGCTCACCACGGGATCTTTATTCGGCATTGGCCTGAACCTGGGTATGCGCGACCGGAATGCTTTCCGGGAAAGCATTCAAACCACCAGTAATATCCGCTTTGGCGTGGAGCTGGGCGCGAATTTTGTGCAAACGGTCCAGGCCAGTTTTGCGCATAACATATATATCCCCCGGTTCATCGCGCCGTTTAAGATCAAGGGAGAGAAAAACCTTACCGCGCCCCGAACGGTCGTTGCCTTCAACACCGCTTATACCAACAGGAGAAAATTCCTGGAAGCGCGCTCGCTCAATGGCTCATGGGGATACGACTGGTCGAAAAAAGGCAACAACTGGCAATACACGCCGTTTAACTTCGAATATACCGGCGTTGCAAAATCCGATAGCCTGCTTAACCTGGAAAAAGTGTTTCCTACCTTAGCCCAGGCGTTTAATAACGGACTGATCATCGGCCAGATCTTTGCCTACACTACCGGTAAAGCGCAGGGTAACCGCGTCAATTTTTTCCGGGCAAAATTTGAAGAGAGCGGCGCTATCTTCGGACTGTTCAATAACCTCGAAAGAGGAGATCTCCGGCGCTTCCTGAAACTCGACGTGGAGTATCGTCATTTTATCAATTTCTCAAAAACATCATTGGCTTTCCGGGGCTTTGCCGGCTACGGTTTTGTATATGGCAAGACAGGGAACAAACCCGAAAACAATCTCCCGTTTTTTAAGGCTTATTTTGCAGGCGGCCCATATAGCATGAGAGCCTGGCAGGTAAGGCAATTAGGGCTCGGATCCAGCAGGGCGTTTGACGATACTTCCCGCGCCAGAACAGATCGTTTCGGGGATATGCAGCTCGAAGGAAATATGGAATATCGTTTCGACCTTGCGTCTATTGCCGGGATAAAAGTGAAAAGCGCCGTCTTTGTCGACATGGGCAATATCTGGGGAAAGGCCACCGACAAGGAAGGCCAGAAGATGGACTCTGCCGAGTTTAAACTAAGCAGGCTTTATAAGGACCTGGCCGTCGGCGG
>JAEUVR010000052.1 GCA_016786785.1 Chitinophagaceae bacterium | reverse complement strand
ACAACCTCAAGATGTTCATGACGCCCGAATAAAAGAGACCAGGTCTCGCGGATAAGCGTATGATCATCCACAATTAAGATGGTGGTCCTTTTCATAAATATTGATTTTATATCGGTATGGATACTCTTAAAGAGCAGCCATTACCCGGAGAACTGATTATCTCTACCCGTCCATTATACGCTTCCGCCCTGCTGGTTATATTTGTCAGCCCTATCCCTTTTACTTTTTTCCTCGCGTCAAATCCTAACCCGTTATCCGTAACTGTTATATTAAGATTTTCTTTAGAAATAGCCAACTTTATTTCAGCATTTGTGGCTTTGGAATGCTTAACAATATTATTTACCTGCTCCTGAACAATTCTGAAAATAACTAATTTAATATGGCCTGGCAGGCTGTCGCCCGCATTGGCAAACCCGCTTGTCCTAAGCCTTATGGTTATCTTTCGGGAAATATTCAGGTTCCCGATCATTTCATAAATAGCTTCTTTTAAACCGATATCGCCTAATGAAGGCGGCACCAGTGATTTGGAAAGCGTCCTTATCTCCTCGATGACAGTTGATATGTTTTGATAGCTTTTAGTCATCAGCTCATCCCTGAGCTCTTCTTCATTTATTGCCATATCAATATACAGCTTCGTGGTAGTAAGGATCTGATTGATGTTATCATGAAGCTCCCTGCCTATTTCCGCCCGTTGTTTTTCCTGGGCCAGGATGGCCGCTTCCGTGATCTGCCGTTGCCTCGCAATATCAGATTGGGCAGGATCCTCCTGCGCGTTGCGGATAGCCTGATTTTTTCCTGCTGTAGCGCCGTCGTCCGCGACATCCTTTCCTATACATTGCAGGCCGATAACCTTATCGTCATCCGTTAATGCGCAGCATTCCCATCTCGTCAATAGCAAACTGCCGTCGGAACGGCGTTTCCGAAGATCCGCACAGGCAATATGACCCGGTTCGTTCAGGCACTCCTGTTGCGCTTTCAGAAATATACCGGCATCTTCAGGAACGATCACAGAAGAAAACGTATAAATGGCAGGATCAGGCAGAAAAGGGCCAAACGTTTTATCGTAAAGGAAATTAACATAGGAAAACATCCCTCTATTATCGAGAATCGCATAATAGAGAGCGCTTGAGCGATGGAGAAATAGATCCAGGTTCTTGTGGTTTTTCATGGCGCTCGATTCATCCACTACTAATTTACCGCAATATTCCCAGAGGATAACGCAAAATCAAATAAAAAAATAAACTTAATATGCTTTGAACTGATGAAAAGGACAGGATCAGCTTATCATGCTTTGATAAAAAACAACCTAATACCCTCTTATATCACGGCCTTCCATATAATTCATAAAGGCCTTATTGACGACGCGATTGCCCCCCGGAGTAGGATAGTCGCCGGTAAAGTACCAATCGCCCGTATTAGTAGGGCAAGCCCTGTGCAGTGATTCTATGGTTTGAAAAATGACCTGAACGGGGATATCCAGCTCTTTAGGAGTGATCAACCGGGCTATTTTATCTGAAATTTCGTCTGTGGTAAATTGTTTATACAACTGCTGCACTACATTTTCGGTATGCAGCAGACCTTCTCTTTGAAGCTCCTTGCATTTTTCCAAAAGCTCCTGAAGAAAATCTTCTTTTTTCCTTTCCCTGATCAGGTCTATGGCTGCGCGGAAAGCGATGAAATCGCCCAGCTTGCTCATGTCAATGCCATAACAATCGGGATACCTTATCTGCGGAGCGGAAGAAACGATGATAATTTTCTTGGGCTGCAATCGCGCCAGCATCCGTATGATACTTTGTTTTAACGTAGTGCCGCGAACGATAGAGTCGTCGATAACCACCAGGGTATCTTCTCCTTTCTGGACGGTGCCGTAGGTAACATCATACACATGCTGCACCATTTCATTACGGCTGACGTCTTCCGTGATAAATGTTCTCATTTTCACGTCTTTGATCGCAATCTTTTCCGTCCGCACTTTACGGTCGATCATCTCCGTTAGCTTCTCTTCCGTGATATCGACGCCCCAGGATAATATACGCTGTATCTTTATTTCCTTTAAATAATCGTCCACGCCTTTCCATAGCCCGTAAAAAGCGACTTCCGCCGTATTGGGAATAAATGAAAATATGGTATGCCGGAGATCATTCTGTATGGCGTCCAGCACCTGGGCGCTGAGGTTATAGCCCAGGGCGCTTCTCTCCCTGTATATTTTTTCATCGCTTCCGCGGGAGAAATATATGCGTTCAAAACTGCATGCCCGTCTTTCGCGGGGTTCCATGAGTTTTTCAACAAGAATGGTTCCGTCTGCTTTTACGATCAGGCCCATGCCCGGCATCAGTTCTTTTACCTCGTTCTCTTCAACATTAAAGACTGTACGAATAGCCGATCGTTCCGAAGCCGACACCACCACCTCGTCGTCAATATAATAATAAGCCGGCCGGATGCCATTTGCATCGCGAAAAACAAAAGAGTCGCCATTGCCTACCAGCCCTCCTACGGTAAACCCTCCGTCGAACAGCGATATCGCCTTTCTTAATACCCCGGCAATATCCAGCTCCGCAGGCGATTCTTCATCCGCCTTACAAATAAAATGATGAATCACTTCCATCATTGCCGCCAGGTCGCTTTGCTTTTGAAAAACCCCGGGTTCAATGTTTACCAACGCAAACAACTCATCGGTATTCACCAGGTTAAAATTCCCGGCAAGCGCGAGGTTGCGGGAGGGAATGGTATTGCGTTTTATGAAAGGATGGCAAAACTCCACATTGTTTTTTCCCTGGGTGCCATAGCGCAGATGTCCCAGTAAAAGTTCGCCCAGGAAGCCAATATGACCTTTCATCAGACCGGGATGGGTAGCGATATCCGGCTGATATTTCTGAAGTTCCTGGACCTCTTTATTGATAGTAGAAAAAATATCTACAATCGGCTGATTCTCAGCGCTGCGTATTCGTTGTAAAAAGGGATATCCCGGTTCGGTATTCAGCTTTATCGCCGCTACTCCGGCGCCATCCTGACCGCGGTTATGCTGTTTTTCCATGAGAAGGTACAGCTTGTTAAGCCCCCACATAACCGTACCGTGCCGCTGCTGGTAATAAGAGAAGGGTTTTCTCAACCTAATGAACGCCAAGCCGCATTCATGCTTTATTTCATCGCTCATGGGAAGGCAAAGTTAGGCACAAATAAATTGCCTGCAAATCCTTTTTTAAGGCAGCGATCATTTCAGCTCCGGGCGTACAGCTACTTAGGTCTGGCTGAGCCGTTGCAAAGCTTATTAAGCTCTATCCTGCCGCATACGCATAAGCATACTTAGGTTGAAGAACCGCTGCTTTTGAAGGGTTTAGGTAGTAGACTGGTTAATGAAGTTAACCAGGGAAGCTGAATTTTTTAATTTTAACTTTTTCAGCACATTATGACGATGTACCTCAACGGTTTTCAGGGATATATTTAATGAGCTGCCTATCTCTTTGGAGGATAGCCCTTCCTTGATCAGGTTGATCACCTGTATTTCTCTTTCGGTTAGCGCATTTACATTGGGCATGTCCCTGTTTTCTTCCAGGACCAGTTCGGAGATATTATTCTTGATCTCTTCGCATATATATTTATTCCCATCGTTCACTTCAAGAATAGCCTGGATCATTTCTTCCTTGGAAGAATTTTTAGTGACATACCCTTTAGCGCCAACCTGGAGCATTTTTTTTGCATAAGCCGGTTGCGAGTGCATGGATACGCCAATAATCTTGGTATCCGGACAAACTTTTTTTATTCTTTCTGTAGCCTCAAACCCTGAAATGGGCAGGATATTGATATCCATCAGCACAATATCGGGTTGTTTTTGACGGGCGATCTCAACGGCCTGCTCAGAGTCGCCGCATTCTGCAATCACATTAAACCGCTCGTCGCTATTTAATATATAACTCCAGGTTTCCCTAATAAGCTTATGATCATCTGCGATTAATACGTTAATCTTCTCCATACTACTTGGATTTAATAGGTTTATACAGGTATATATATATTCAATTTGCACCCTTTGCCCGGCTCTGTCAGCATACTAATTTTGCCATTGAACAATTCCACTCTGCTATGGATATTATACAGACCCATTCCCTTTTTATTCCTGACTAATTCCTTATCAAAGCCTTTGCCATCATCGCTGATGGAAAGGTTTATGCCTTGATTGTCTACCATGAGTTCAATGATCAGGTTCCTGGCTTCCGCATGTTTCAGCACATTGGTAACCTGTTCCTGTATAATACGGAAGGTTACCAGTTTTCTTTTATCGTCGATGATCCCTTCTATATCGCCCTGGTAGTAGAACTCAACATTAAGCGCCCGGGTAAACCGGATATCGCCCACAAAATCTTCAATGCAGGCTACCAGCCCGACATCCCCGATACTGGCCGGAACAAGCGAACTGGAGATCTTACGGATCTCATTGATGGCTGAAGCTATATTTTCAATACTCTTATTGATCAACGCCAATTTTTCGGATTCTTCATTTTTAGAGAGCTCCAGGTACAACCGCGCTGTAGATAATATCTGGTTAACATTATCATGCAATTCGTTGCCAATATCGGCTCTTTCTTTTTCCTGGGCGTCTACCACCGCCTGCGCGATCAGCTTCTGCTTATTGAATTCCTCCTGCAGCAATTTTTTTTCCAGCTCTCTTTTCTCTGTAATATCCTGGAGAGAACCGATCATTCTGGTCACTTCTCCCTCCTGGTTAAAAACCAGGAATCCCCTATCGAAGACCAGCGCATAATCGCCTTTGAAATTCCTGAACCGGTATTCTTCCTGCCATACGCCCGGCTTTTTATTTTTCACAAATGCCATCAGGCTTGAGTATACTCTTTCACGATCCTCGCCATGAATGCAGTCTGACCAAAATGAAAGGTTGCCGTTTGCATTATCCGGGGTAAATCCGAAATGAACACGGAAGCCTTCGCCCCAAAAAAGATTATCCTTGACAAGATCCCAATCCCATACCGCATCATTGGTTGCCTTGGTAGCCAGCATGTACCGCTCATTGCTGAGCCTTATCTCGGCTTCGGCATTTTTATTTTCAATAATGATACGAAGCAGGTTTTTTACTCTTTCAAAAACAGCTATTTCATTTTCCGATGGAGACTTCACCTCCTTGTAGTAAGCCCCAATAGAGGCCAGCGCTTCATTTTTAGCGTTCAGGATAGGAAAGGACCAGCAGGCTTTAAGTTGATGTTGCGCAGCAAGCTGCCGGATGCCCGCCCATCGGGGATCATTTTCAATATCTTCGGAAAAGACATTTTGTTTGCGATACATAGCCGTTCCGCAAGACCCGAGATTGTCTTCAAACGGACTGTTATTGAGCGCTCCGGTGTAGCTCTCAGGCAGACTGGGAGAAGAAAGATGGCTGATGCGTTCATTGTCCTGCAGCATTACCACAGAACATATCATTCCCGGGAAGGTCTTTTCCAGTCCCTTCAAGAAATAATCGACTATCGCTTTTAAAGAAACAGCAGGTTGGGCATTTATCTCCAACACTTCTTTTTCCAGCTCGATCAACCGGCTACGCCTTATTTCTTCAGTAATATCTACAAAAGAAGCGACCACGGCGTCGGGTTTTCCGCCGTTATCAAAATAATAAATAGGTTTGGTATTAATGGACAACCATTTTATCGGGCGATCGGCAACGGAAATTCCCAACACTACATTCTTGTAAGATTTCCCCGTTTTCAGCGTAAGGGTCCTGGGATGCGTTTCAGGAGGGAACTCAGATTCGTCTTCATGAAAATATTTATACTTCGGATCAAATGAACTAAACTCCGTTGTCAATTCTATGGGCATAGCAAAGATATTCTCTGCGCTTTTGTTAATAGCAATGATTCTTTCCCGTTGATCAAACAATACAATGCCTTCGCCAAGCGATTCAAAAAGAGAACGATATCTTTCTTCGCTGATGCGAAGCGCTTTTTCGGCATTTTTCAACCGGGTGATATCATGTCCAAAACCGATGATATACAGGGGTTTGCCTTTATCATCAAACTGGCATACCGCCGAACAATCCACCCAAACATGTTGGCCTTGCTTATGTTGCATCCTAAACACAAGGTTGTCCGGGATCTTTCCAAATTTCAATAGCGTGTAAAAAGCTTCCGAACAACTATCCAAGTCCTCTGCATATACTATTTCCGAAAAATGCTTGCCGAGCACATCTTGTATTGAATACCCCAGCGACCTTTCAAACTCCTGGGAAGTATTAATAAAACAGCCTTGTTCATTGATTTTAAAGATGATCTCCGCGCCATGCGCCGCAATTTCGTTATATTCCTTGCAGATGGCCTCTAATTCGGCATTTCTTTGAGAGAGTGAAACAAATAAAGAAATAGTTTCGTCGTCGACCCGGCTTCTGAGAAACTCAAAGTCTATTCCCGGCCCTGGGTTATACAGGGGGGTAGATGGTATTGGGGGTTTCGCCGACATTGCTAAGGACCTGGCAATATTAGGATTAGGGTTTTATAGCGCTGAGCTATGCAATAATAGCGCAAAATAAGCCAGTGAAAGTATACTGGCGACTATTATTTATCTTTTTTAAGTGTTTTCCCTTATGTCCTTTCTACGCGTTAATTGCCTGCTTTCGCAGCATATTGCAACCAGTTTTGAAGGGCTCCGCACTGCCCATAGTCTCCGTCAATCAGCAGGTAATAAGAGGGGATCTTATCGGTAAACCATTTTTCGAGTACGCCATGCTTCTTAATTTCCAAAGCCCGCTGAGCGACCCTGTCATAATCGTCTTTCAGGTTCTCCCTGTGCGGCTCTGTTCTGCTTTTAAGATAGGCGATGCGCACGGCTTTTTTGCCTCTTTCATCGGTAAAGGATTTGGGATGCGAATATTCTCCCACTTTCATTTTCTCGAGCTGGATCGCCATATCCTTGTCCAGCTGATCGATAGTAAGAAAACTGCCGCGGGCGCCTTGTTTCATACCTCCCGTAAACTTAGAATTATCGTCTTCGCTATATTTGGCAACCGCTTCTCCAAAAGAGATGGTTCCTGCAATCAACTGCGACCTTACTGTATCCAGCTTGTTCACGGCTTCCTGAATTTCTGTATCCGTTACCTTGGGGATCAGCAATATATGCCGTACAATCGCGTCGTCTCCCGCCCTGCTCACCATCTGGATAATATGATAACCGAATTTTGACTTAAATACCGGCGATACCTGTCCTTCTTTCAGCCGGAAAGCATGGTTGATAAACGCGGGGTCCCAGTTTTTTTCGGTACGGTTGATCGCATACTGACCGCCGTTATTCTTACTGCCGGGATCGTCGGTGTACAAGGCGGCCAGCGCTTCAAATTTAGCCTTGCCGCTTTCCACCTGGCTTTTAAAATCAGCAAGATCGTCCATGGCCAGTTTCTCCAATTCGCGGCTGGCTTTCGGATAAAGCACAATCTCTCCGATCTCTATTTCTGACTCGATATAGGCCAGGCTATCTTTGGGGATATTATCATAATACGCTTTTACTTCCTGGGGAGTGATCTTAACATTCTCCACGATCTTATTACGCATTTTTTCCATCAGCTTTCTTTCTTTGAAATTCTGACGAAAATCTTCTTTGATCTGGTAAACGGTTCTACCGGCAATCTCCTCCAACGCCTCCTTGGATCCATAAGCGCCGATAAAGCCGCGGATCTGGTTATCCAGCAAAGCTTCGATCTCCGCGTCATCCACCATGACGGAATCTTTTTCGGATTGCATTACCAATGCTTTTATGGTAAGCTGCTGCTCCATGATCAGGCATTCGGCATCGGGCGGCAGTTGTTCGCCCTGCCGCTGCATATCTAAAATAGCATTGTTAATATCCGATTGAAGGATGACCTTATCGCCTACGATGCCTACGATCTTATCGGCTACCACTTTGTGCTGGGCGGAGGCGGCGATCGCAAGCAACAGGCCTGCGGCTATAAAAATGAAGTTCTTCATGCCCTTCAAAAGTAATTTTAAATATAGAATGTAAAAGTTAAAGCGTTCGTAATAACAAACGGAAATGTATTGCTGCTGTTCATTCCGGGCTACATACGGCTACCATACCGTTTTGCCGGCCGGGCTACAGGGTTCTCTTCACTTCTTCCTCTTCAAAAGCTTCGATGATATCGCCGACCTTAATATCGGAGAAATTCTTAACGGTCAATCCGCATTCCATTCCTGAAGAAACCTCTTTTACATCGTCTTTAAAGCGTTTCAGCGAGCCGAGTTCAGCGCTGCCTCCTTCCCCGGCGGGGTATATCACAATGCCATCCCTGATCACCCTCACTTTGGAGTTACGGTATATCTTTCCTTCCAGCACATAGCAGCCTGCCACGCTGGCTTTATCGAACTTAAACACATTGCGTACTTCGACATTTGCCACCACTTTCTCCTGTATCTTGGGCTCAAGCATGCCTTCCATAGCGCTCTTGACCTCGTCAATAACATTATAGATGATGGAATAGGTCTTGATCTCAACGCCTTCCGTATCGGCGAGCCTGGCGGCCTGTGCGGAAGGCCGCACGTTAAATCCTATCAGGATCGCATCCGAGGCGGTAGCAAGCAGCACATCGCTTTCGGTAATGGCGCCCACGCCCTTGAGCACAACGCTGATGGCTATTTCTTCGGTAGACAGCTTCTGTAAGGAGTCGCTTAAGGCTTCTACGGAACCGTCCACATCGCCCTTGATGATAAGGTTCAACTGTTTGAAATTTCCTAATGCCAGCCTGCGGCCAATTTCGTCGAGGGTAATATGTTTTTTAGTGCGAATGCCCTGTTCCCGTAAGATCTGCGCCCGGCGGTTCGCCACGTCTTTGGCTTCCGCCTCGTCGGCGTATACTTTGAATTTTTCTCCGGCCTGCGGAGCGCCGTTTAATCCCAGTATCAATACAGGGGTAGCCGGCGGGGCTTCATCTTTTCTTTTGTTCCGCTCGTTAAACATGGCTTTGACCCTTCCGAAATATTGCCCGGATACCACCAGGTCGCCATGGCGTAGCGTTCCGTTCAATACCAGTACGGTGGCCACATAGCCGCGTCCCTTATCCAGGGTCGCTTCAACAATGGTGCCGCTGGCCTCCCTGTTCGGATTGGCTTTCAGGTCGAGCAGTTCCGCTTCCAGCAACACTTTTTCCAATAGCTGGTCTACATTTAATCCCTGCTTGGCAGAGAGCTCCTGGCTTTGGAATTTACCGCCCCAGGCTTCCACAAGGATATTCATGCCTGCAAGCTGTTCGTATATTTTCTGCGGATTGGCGCCATCCTTATCAATCTTATTGATCGCAAAGATCATGGGCACATTCGCCGCCTGCGCATGGCTGATGGCTTCCTTTGTCTGGGGCATCACCGCATCGTCGGCGGCGATCACGATCACGGCAATATCCGTAACCTTGGCGCCGCGGGCGCGCATCGCGGTAAACGCCTCATGACCAGGGGTATCTAAGAAGGTAATGTGTTTTCCGGAAGGAAGGGTAACTTCATAAGCCCCGATATGCTGGGTAATTCCCCCGGCTTCTCCGGCGACAACATTCGCGCTACGGATATAGTCCAGCAAGGAGGTTTTACCATGATCCACATGCCCCATTATGGTTACGATGGGCGCCCGCGGGGTAAGCGACTCCTGGTCGTCCTCTTCTTCCTGCTCTTCCATTTCCAGCTGCGTTTCCATATCAATAAACTCCACATCGTAGCCAAATTCGCTGGCCACCAGTTCAATCACCTCCGCATCCAGGCGTTGATTGATAGATACCATCAATCCCAGGCCCATACATTTACCGATCACTTCGGCATAACTTACATCCATCAGGTTGGCCAGTTCGCTGACGCTGATGAATTCGGTCAGCTGCAGCTTATTGTCCTGCATCTCCTCTCCGCCCGACTGATCGGTCATTTCATCGCGTTTAGCGCGGCGGTATTTTGCTTTGAGGCTCTTTCCTCTTCCGCCTGAACCGGCAAGTTTTGCCTGTGTTTCGCGGATCTTATCCTGGATTTCCTTTTTATCGATCTCCTTGGCTTCCCTTGATATAAAAGAAGGGCGTGCGCCGGCTGGCCGGCCATGGCCCGTTCCCTGGGGACGGGGCCTGAAATTACCGCCGGTATTGGGCGTGATCTGGGGCCTGTCTCCCTCCCTTTTCTTGAAAGGCTCATTCCGTTGAACAGGAACATCCTTCCGGGCAATGGGAATGCGTTTACGCTGCCTTTTTTCGTCGTTAGGATTGGTTTTATTGTCGCCCTGCACAGGAAGTTCGATCTTACCCAA
Organism: Chitinophagaceae bacterium; assembly: GCA_016786785.1. Lineage (GTDB taxonomy): Bacteria > Bacteroidota > Bacteroidia > Chitinophagales > Chitinophagaceae > Flavitalea. Next base: position 1,245 of record JAEUVR010000052.1, on the reverse strand, counting down.
TATTTTAGGGCCTTCGATCTTTTCCGCCTTGATATTGCTGATCACGGGCCCGGCTTCTTCCTGCGATTCCTTTATCTCTTCCTGGGGCTGCGCAGGCGTTTCAGCAACCGGTTGTTCGACGACGGCGGGCATTTCTGTTTTTTCCTTGGGAATGGTTTCCTGCGCTTCAACTGCAGGAGCTATTTCAGCCGGTTTTGCGCCGGATTTTGATTTTGACGTTGTTTCAACAGGCGTTTCTTTGGCTTTTTCTTCTTTCTTTTTAACGATTTTTTTCGGTCTTGTGGAAGAATCGATTGCGGAAAGATCAATTTTATCCAATATAACAGGCGCTTCAATTTCAGGCGGCTCGATCTTGATATGAGCGGAATCCTGCGGTTTTGCCGGTTCCTTATCTTCTTTTTCTCCTGCCGCCGGCGTATCCTGAACAGGAAGAGCCGGGATCTCCTCTATGGTTTCGGAGCCTTGTTTTTTAGTTTCTTTTGTTTCAACAGCCGGCAGCGTCTCTTCTTTTGGCTCAATCGTGTCAATCGTTCCCTTAGGCGTCTCCGCAGACTTTTTAGTCTCTTTCCGGAACACAACCGTTTCATCCTCTTTTCTTTTCTTCGTTTCCGGACTGCCTTTGGGAAGATCGATCTGATCGCTTTTCAGTTTTGCCACTTTGTCGCTCTGGAACTCCTGCTGAAGAGAACGATACATTTCCTCCGTGAGCTTGGAAGTAGGTTTCAGATCATCTTTGCTAAACCCTCTTGCCAACAAAAAATCCACCAACGTATCTTTTCCAACGTTGAATTCTTTGGCGGCGGCCATCAATCTGGGTGTTGTAGTTTCTGCCATTCGTTATTTTAAGACAATTTTTTTGATTTTTCGCTGTTTGGGGGCTTAATTATGTTTATGTTATACAGCCAACCCATACCGCGATAAAACTATTTGCTCAGGAACAACTATTCCTTTTCAAATTCTTCTTTCAATATCTTCCGCACTTCCTCAATAGTTTGAATTTCGAGGTCTGTCCGTCTCTCCAGCTCTTCGGGCGTCAAAGCCAGCACGCTCCGGCCGGTATCGCAACCGATTCTTTTAAACTCATCAATAACCCAGGTCTCGATTTCATCGCTGAACTCTTCAAGATCGATATCAAACTCCTGCGTTTCGCCTTCGGTATCGCGGAATACATCGATGGTATAACCGGTCAGTTCCTGGGCCAATTTAATGTTTACGCCTTTTTTACCAATGGCCAGCGAAACCTGG
>JAEUVR010000026.1 GCA_016786785.1 Chitinophagaceae bacterium | reverse complement strand
ATATTTCTGCCCGGTAGCTTTGAAAGAAAGACGCGACCGGGTATTGTACACGCCAAAGCGGATCATATCTGTGCGCCGGTGCGCCTCGCCGGCAAATTCCCATCCCAGCTCATCCAGAAACCTTCCATACATTATGGGCTCGGTTTCGTGGGTAGTTCCATAGTAAGGACTGCCGGGATAAGTATCTCTTAATCCATAATCATAGCTGCTGGTTTCCAGCAATTGTTCATCGGTTACCAGCGCTTTGGCCGGGTTGTCAAAATTCCGCATCCTTACCTGGGTTACCAGCGCGCCGGCGCCAGGGCGGCCCAAACGCATCAAACATTCCGCTTTCATCATTAGTATCTCGGCATAGCGCGCCATCGGCGCATCGTTTTCCATATATCCCGGATGCTCGCCTTTCTGCACTTCGTATTTAATAACCCTGTAGCCATGCATATCCTCGCTATGAGTAATTGACGGAACCGTATTTACTATATTAAAGGGTTTGCCCACGGAATCGCCTCTCGATACATATATCATCTGTCCCGAACTTGATATCAACTGTCCCCGGAGCCAGGCCCCGCCGGTAAGTCTTTTATCTTCCGGATCATAGGTATTAATAAACTGCGGGATAGCTACCAATCCGCCCCAGCCGGGAACCTGCAGGTCGTACACCTGCTGGGCTTCGGCAGGAAGCGCAAAAATATGCACATTGCTTCTAAATCCATATTTGGTGCCTCCATAGGGGATCATCCAAATATTTTCTATCGAATTTTCGTTATGCACTTTAAAACAATTTGCCTGAATTGGCTCCAGCTCGTACAAGCCGGAGTTGATAATAGCATCGCATGCCGCGATACATTTATCCCATTCGGGAGCGCCGGCCCAAACCCCTGCATTCAGGTATATTTTTGCAAGTAGCGCATAAGCCGCCCATTTATTGTTAAACCGGCCATAGGTTGTGGTATTACGCTCATCGCTTAAATTAGGCAGGGACTCCGTGATCTCTTTAACCATAAAATTGAACACTTCCTTCCTGGTATGTTGTTCAGGTAAAAAACCGGCAGGAACATCATACCTGTCCACAATAGGAACATTCCCGAAAACATCGCACAATACATAATAATAAGACGCCCGCAGCGCCCGCAGTTCGCTCGTCAGCTTGGTTTTAGCGTCATCTTCCAGCGGTATTTCATTAGACGCGATCTGGTAAAGCACCCGGTTACAGTTGGTAACGCCTTCAAATGCCGTTCTCCATATATCGGCAAAAGCCGCCTCGTCGGTTTTCCATGTATGCGAATGCTGGAACATGTGCACATCCTCGCAAAAACTCATATTTGCCTTGCAGGCTTTTACAAAGGCGTCTCCGGATTCTTCCTGCACTGTCCAGTACGTTCTACCTAAATTAAGCACTGCTCTCCAGGAACCATAACTGGTGCCTAACAATGCGGCAACATCATCGCTGGTTGGCGTAAATTGTTCCGCAACAATATCGGTATAGCTTTTATCCTTAAGCTTGGTGCATCCCGCAATAAGGATGAAGCAAATGACTGTCGGTAATAATATATAAATAGATCTTTTTTTCATACTTATCATTTTATCAGTTAAAGGTTATGTTCCAGCCAAGGGAGTACACCCGCGTGGAAGGATATTTGCTGGAATTATCATTTCCGGGAGACAAACCAAGCAGGGGGACTTCCGGATCCATTCCTTTATACTTGGTAATGATGATTCCGTTTAATACTGATAAATACACCCTGGAAGCTCCTACATGCTTTAGATTCTTAATAGTATACCCAATGGAGATATTATCAATTTTCAGAAAATCGCCTTTCTCGAGGTAATAACTATTGTATTCGGGCGATGTGCCGGTGTTCAAAACAGCTTTTCCGAAGACCTTGTCATATGCGGATTTCAGTTGATTAAAACCTAATCTCACCTTCGGGTTCCCCATAGCCATACGTTGATAATTCAACACTTTGGCGCCGAAAGCGCTTCGCATGTTTATGAATAGATCAAAGCTGCCATAACGGAATGTGTTATTCCAGCTCGCAAAATATTTAGGCAATCCATTGCCTAAGATTTTCTTATTTGCCTCCAGCCTGTCCTGGGTGGGTTTTCCTTCTGCATCTTCATACACCCATTTTCCATCTTCGGTAATGTCAAGCACTTTATGGCCGTAAAAATTGCCAATAGGTTTGCCTACCTCCACCCGGTGGGTATAGGTCTCTTTATTCAGAGAACCCGGCTGACCGCCCGTATTAAACCAATCCTGCGTGGCTTTATACAAATCATTGGATATAGAAACCAGCTTATTGGCGTTAGTAGAAAACGTTACTGAAGTATTCCAGGAAAAGTTCTTGGTCTGGACCGGAGCGCCGGCAAGCAGGATTTCCAACCCGATATTTCTCATTATGCCCACATTTGCCGTAGTAACCCCATAGGCATTGGGAGGAGCGGGAACCTCATAATCGTACAGCAACCCATCGGTAACGCGTCGATAATAATCAACGCTTCCCGTAAGCCTTCCTTTTAGGATGGCAAAATCCAACCCGATATTGGTTTCTTTCTTTTCTTCCCATCTTAAATAAGGATTTGCATTCCTGGTAGGAGACAATGCCTGCAACCACTGGCCGTCATAAAAGATGCCGTTCTGATAAACCGCCGTACTCCGGTAGCCCAACAACGCCAGCCCGAGAAAATAAGGACTCGGCGCCGTTCCGGTTACCCCGTATCCCGCTCTTAACTTTAAATTGTCAAACCCCGATCCGCTCATGAACGATTCTTCGCTGATTCTCCAACCGACAGAAATAGAAGGGAAGGTTCCCCAGGGATCCTTTGTGCCTACTAATTTTGAACTTGCCTCATGGCGAAGGCTGGCCATTAACAAGTATTTATCCTTATAGTTATAATTTATTCTTCCAAAAAAACCGATCAGGTTCGATTCATACTTTGAGCTGCCCATCATGCCTGCTTGTCCGTTCACGGACTCCTGACCCAGGCCGATATTATCTATATAAGAAAAACTTCCTGCCGGGAAATCCCAGTTCTGCAGGGTAGTTGATTCGCTCATTCCATCCTGGTAACTATAGCCGGCCAGCGCGGTAATTTTATGCGAGCCAAATGATCTTGTATAATCAGCCGTTAACTCCAATAGGTCATCAACAGATTTTCCGAAAGATTTTGTGGCAAACCCATTTTTATTGTCCCTGGTATTGGAAATATGCCTTTTGGTATGCCCCAACCCATTTTGCTGATCCGACAATCCCCTAAAACCCAACGCTTTTAAATACAAGTTATTAATGGGCTCCCAGGTTACGCTGCCGCTTACCCGTGTTGATATTGTTTTAGAGCCGCCAAAAGTTTCATATAACAATCCAAGAGGGTTGATATAGTTGAGAAGGGTTTTATTTTCATTCCAGCTGCCATCCTCGTTCTTTATCGGCGCCGTTGGATTGCGGGATAAAGCCTGGTGAAAAATGCCGGAAGGGCCTGAGTCGCCTACGCCTACGTTGCCATTTTGAGCAAAATCAACCCCGGTATTATTTTCGTTGGCGATGATTCCTATATTGATCTTCAACCTGTCGTTAAACATATTATGGTTCAGACCAAGACGTGCGTTGATGGTCTGGTAATCCGACTGAAGCACCACTCCCCGTAGTTTCCGGTAGTTAACCGTTCCAAAATAATTGGTTTTCGAACTTCCTCCACTCACGGATAAATTATGATTGTGGCTGATCGGCAGGTTCCTGCTGATCTCTTTTACCCAATCCGTGCTACTGCCCAGATCCTGGAAGGCGACGCCCTCGCTGATCTTTTCACGGTATTCCGCAGCGCTAAGCATTTCGGGTATACGAATAAACTCCTGAGCGCTGACATAGCCATCATAACCAATAACAGGCGTGACAGAACCCTTGGCTTTCCTAGTGTTTATGATGATTACGCCATTGGTTCCTCTTGTCCCATAAATAGCGGCGGCGGATCCGTCCTTTAAAACGTCAACGCTTTCGATATCATTGGGAGGCACGGTCGATAAATCGCCGGGAACGCCATCGATCAGCACCAGTGGCTGAGTGCTTGAAAACAAGGTAGCCACGCCGCGTAATAAGATCTGAGAAGGCGCCGTTGGGTCGCCGCTGACATTGTTAATGGCCAGGCCGGCAACCTTACCCTGCAGTAACTGCCCAACGTCCTTTACAGCGCCCTGAACAAAATCCTTTGCCTTTACGCTGGCCGCGGCGCTGGTAACCTCCAGTCTTCTTTGGGCGCCGTACCCGATGACCACCACTTCATCGACCGCAAGCGCTTCTTCCCGCTTCAATATAAGATTAGTTAAAGACAGGGGCGAGTCGCCGGAAACAACAATCGATCTTTTGATCGTTTCAAAACCAATAAAAGATATCTCCAGCGTGTATTTACCCTCGGGCACATTCGTCAGGGTAAACTCTCCCCTTGAATTGGTGGCAGCGCCCCTATTGCCTGGCAAAAGCTTTACAGACGCCCCTTCTACGGGGTTGCCCTTATCATCGCGCAACGTTCCGCTCACAACCTGCGGCGGCGCGGCAACCAGGTCGCCAGTCGGCGGATCCGACGCTTTTTTTCTGATGATCACCACCGTCTTGTCTTCAATAGAGAATGAAACAGGTTGATCGCTTAATGCTTTCCGTAAAAAATCCTCGAGATTAACATTATGGGCAGAGATCGTAACCGGGGTAGTCCCGCGAAGCATGGCCGCATCATAAAAAAACACGTACCCGGTCTGATCCTTAACAACATTGAATATTTTTTTGAGCGAAACTTCTTTTCCCGAAAAACTGACGGTTTGGGTTAAACCTGCCGCCCCGAGATTCATAAAGGCTATTGTTAAAAAAAAAGTCAGCTTCATGGCTAACAGCGTTTTGGTTGATAACAAGGGCCTGGGAAAACGGCGGCCCTGACAATAATCTCCATTTGCCGGGGACCCGGCAGATAAAAGAGTTTTAATTTGCATACTTTTACAGTGTTTGGTTAATGAATAAACAGTCGTCAATTTGTTTTGCAGATTAACCTTACTACGCCGTTCTGGTAGCAGCCAGGACGGTTTTCGTTTGTACAAGAGTCCGCTAAACGTTATTCGATTAATGTTAACTATTCTTGTTTATACCATAGGCGTTTTATTATTTTAGATGAGTTGATATTATCGTTTTTGCCTCGTTATGATCGGTTTTTTCATATTGGCCGTCGATGCGTCAGCCGTCAATACCCCGGCCTTATTGCATTACGATCAGCTTTTTCCCTTCAAGCTGAAAGTTTACTTCCATCTTTCCCAATATATTCAGCACCTGGGCGAGGTTAAGGTTTTTCTGAATTTCTCCCTGGAACTCGCGCACGGGAATCTTTCCGCTATAAACAACTTCCACATCATACCATCGCGCTAACTGTCGCATAACGGTTTGAATATTCGCATTGGAAAAATAAAACAGGCCATTTTTCCATGCCATCGTTTCCTCCAGGTTGGCATTCTTAAGGATCTTTATTCCTAACTGGTCGTTCACCTGCGACTGCTCTCCGGGTTTTAATATCCCAGACAATCCCCCATGCCATATTTTGACGCTGCCCTCCAGCAGGGTTGTCTTTATATCCGTTTCATCGCCATAGGCGTTGATATTAAAATACGTTCCCAGCACCTCGACCGTCATCCCGTTTGCCTCCACCTTAAAAGGGCGGGCGGCTTTATGCGTTACAGGATCTGTTATTTTCGCTACTTCAAAATAGGCTTCGCCCGTAATGCTCACTGTTCTCTCATTTTCGATAAATACGGCCGGATAGGTTATGGAAGACGCTGAGTTCAGCCATACCCTGGTGCCGTCAGGCAAGGTTAACTTGTATTGACCTCCCCGCGGCGTTCTCATGGTATTATACATCGGTTTATCGCCTGCATTTCCGCTTACATTATACCGCAACTGCCCGTCGGCAAGCTTTAGCACCTGCGTATTGCCCTGCACAGCCAACTGGCCGCTTGATGCGCTGTCCAGCGCAATAGAGGAACCGTCGGCCAGCGTCAGGATCGCTTTGTCGGAACCCGGCGGCGCATCATCCTGCACAGCAGGAAGAGCCGGAGTATCCGCCATGGGCGCCGCAGCTTTATCGGGCTTTATATTCCATATATATGCGCCGATGCCTAATAGCAGGACAACCGCCGCCGAATAACGAAACCAGGATGTTCTCATAAAATGGACGCTGTGAACAACCTTAGCTTGCCCGTCATCATAGTCCGCAGCGAGGATCGTTTCGGCTGAAAATTCATTATCCGGCCGAGCAGACCCGGGACTTAAGCCGTCTATCTGAGAGGAAGACATTTTCTCCTGTATATAAAGCGCTAAGCGCCGGCGACTTTTAAGACTGTCATATTGAGCAAACCTGTTCAATTCGCGGGCAGCCCATTCCTCGTTCATCGCCTGCTCCAGCAATGCCCGGTTCTCCGGGCTCTCCCGGGCCCATTGCTCAAGCGCGGCATCTTCCTCTGCGGTCAACTGATCCTTCCATTTCTTTTCAATCAATTCGCTGATATAAAGCGGCCTGTTCAACATTTGTAAAGATTAAACGTAATAAATTCGCCCCAAAAGAATGATCGCGTAACCAAAACGAATTGCGCTTCGTTTTGTACCCAAAAAAATATTTTTTTTACAACGCCTGGGCGAGGATATAACTAATAATGATAAGAGGGGACAGGTTTTGCTGCCGGCTTAGCGCTATCCGCAATAATTTAAACCCTTCCGATTTGCGGTTGCGGACGGTTTGCGGAGCCATGGAAAGGGATTCGGCTATCTCTTCGTTTTTTTTGCCTTCAAGCAGGGCAAGTTTAATAGGACCTTTGTATTTCCCGGGCAATTTTTCAATGGCTTCATATATTGCTTGTAAGATCTCTGCGCGGATCAGCTGCCGTTCGGCATCGTCGTATTGCCCATTGTTTAAATACCTGATCTCCTCGTGCGACCCTTTATGGCGCTGAATGGCGCGCAGATGATCATAACAGGCGTTACGCGTAACGGTATATAAAAATGATTTTAAACTTTTTTTTGAATCAAAACTCCCGGAGAAGTCTAATAACTTAATAAAACTTTCTGTGGCCAGGTCCTGCGCCGTATCGACATTGCCAACGAGGTTTTCGGCAAAAAAACATAATGGCCGGTAATAAGAAGCATAAAGCTCGTCAAATGCTTCAGCATCTTTCCGACGCAGAGCGTCTAAAAAATCCATATTGTGGTCATATCCGCTCACCAAATACATGCTTTGGAAGGTAAACAATTCGAATCTGAACAATAAATTTAGCGTCTATTTCTTAACAAGACGGCAGAAAGGTTGGCTTGAGCGGAATTTTCATCAGTCTTAAATAAGCCGGGTTGTCCATTGATTATATACCTCCCCTGCATAAATTTGCAGGATAGGGCATGCCTGCTCAATTGAACGATCATCTTATTCAGCGCTGTATGATACACTTAGGAGCCAGGGAAATTGGACGTAATTTCTTTTTTCTATACATAGCCGTTATTTTAATAGCCCCCTCCCTCCATGCGCAGCAAAAACCATTGCTTTTATCCGAAGCCATCGCCCGCGGCGTCAGCGCCTACCAGAACATCAAGGCCAAACAATTTTATATTCAGTCGTCCCAGGCCCTGGTAAAAAATGCGCGCAACGAACGTTTGCCCGATGTAGTCGCCTCCCTGCAACAGGATTTTGGAACCGTCAACGGGCTGTTCGGACCCTTGTCGGCATATGGCGCCATGGGCATTTCTTCTTCTGGCCCCACGCATTCGGGCCAAAACTGGAATGCCGGCTTTGGCGCCGCTTATATCATGAATACCCATTGGGAGTTTTTCACTTTCGGAAGACTGAACTCCAGGATATCCTTATCAAAAGCGCAGGTAAGCAAGGACTCTGCCGATCTTGCCCAGGAAGCTTTTATGCTGAGCGCCAAAATAGCCGGCGCCTACCTGAACCTGATCATCATCCGGAAAATAGCGGATAACGCCTATGCCAACCTCCGGAGAACGCAATATATACAGGAAGTGGTGCAGGCCCGAACGCTATCCGGATTGAATGCAGGAGTAGACTCTTCTATTGCCAATGCCGGGGTGGCCAGCGCCAGGCTCGCCCTTATTGCTTCGCAGGACAATGAGCTGCAGGCGCGCAACCAGCTGGCGCAACTGCTGAATACGGACCCTCTTCTTCCGATCGTCGTCGATACCGCATATCTTGAAAATACCCCGCAGCAATTCGATGCCGATACCGATATTTCGCTTAACCCGCAGGCAAGGTTTTATGATGCCCGCATAAGAGTAAGCGATCAATATGCCGATTATCTCAAAAAAAGCATTCTTCCCGGACTGAACCTCTTTGGTATCTACCAGGCGCGGGGATCGGGGTTCGACTATAATTATTCGCCTTCCCTGGACGCCTACAGTAAAAATTATTGGGAAGGCATAAAACCTTCGCGCAGTAATTATGTGGCGGGCATCTCCATAGCCTGGAATATCCTGAGCATCAAAAAAATAAAAGAGCAGGAAGCGGCGCAGCGGTTTATTTCCAATGCCTACCAGCAGGAATACGATCTGCTTAGCGCCCAGCTAAAAAACCAGCTGGCGTTGTCCGATCAGCGGATATTCAATTCCCTGCTTGCCCTCAAAGAAGCGCCGGTCCAATATAAGGCGGCGACAGATGCTTATAACCAAAAAAGCGTCTTATATAAAAACGGGCTGACCAATATCATAGACGTTCAGCAGGCATTGTATGCCATGAACAAGGCGGAAACCGACCTGGCGGGCGCATATATACAGGTATGGCAGGCATTATTGCTGAAAGCCGCAGCCTCCGGCGATTTTGATCTTTTTTTGAAACAGATCCGTTAGCGCAAAAAGCGAAAGGAATAACATACACGAATAAGACAGACGATGAATTTAATAAGAGCGGCTTTAAGAAAACCTATAACCATCATCGTTATGGTAGCGGGATTGCTTTTTTTCGGCGTCAAGGCGGCCCGCACCATCAAGATTGATATATTTCCTCAATTAGACCTGCCGGTCATCTATCTTTCCCATCCTTACGGAGGATTTACGCCCGACCAGATGGAAGCCTATTTCGGAAAGAATTATGTCAACCTCATGCTCTATGTTTCGGGTATAAAAATGATCGAGACCAGAAATATCCAGGGACTCACGTTGCTCAAGTTCACCTTTCATGAAGGCACCGATATGGCGCAGGCGGCGGCCGAGGTAAACGGCTTCAGTACGCGGGCGCAGGCAAACTTTCCGCCGGGCTCCGTCCCGCCCTTTATCATTCGTTTCGACGCCTCCACGCTGCCTGTCGGGCAACTGGTGCTGAGCAGCCCTATCAGAACCAATAATCAACTGCAGGATTTTGCCAATATCTATGTACGCTCGGGGTTCACCTCCATTCCCGGCGTCGTTTCGCCCGCCCCGTTTGGCGGCAGCGCGCGCACGATAGTGATCAAGGCAAACCCCGAGCTGCTCCGTGCGCACAATATGTCGCCCGATCAACTGGTCGCGGCGCTAAGGATCAATAACCAGGCTACCCCGGCGGGGACGGTGCGCATCGGCGATAAAAATTATTTCACGCCTGCAAACACCAGCTTTAAAACCGTAAAGGAATTTGAGAATATTCCTCTTTTCACGGGAAGCGTAGAGAATGTTTATTTAAAAGATGTGGCCACGGTAGAAGACGGCGCCGATATCACCACAGGATTTGTATTAGTGAACGGGAAAAGATCCGTTTACCTGCCCATCACCAAGATCGCCTCCGCTTCCACCTGGGAAGTCGTTAAGAACCTTAAAAAAGCGATCCCGCGTTTTCAAGCCCTATTACCCGAAGACGTCCAGCTCAGCTACGAGTTCGACCAGTCCGGATATGTGATCAATGCCGTTAAAAACCTGATGGCCGAAGGAATAATAGGCGCCATCCTTACCGGCCTCATGGTATTGTTGTTCCTTCGCGATCCCAGGGGCGCCCTTATCGTGATCCTCACTATCCCCGCCTGTATTATTTCAGCGGTGCTGTTCCTCTCTCTTTTTGACCAGACCATCAATATTATGACGCTTAGCGGCCTTGCGCTGGCGGTAGGCATACTGGTAGACGAATCGACGGTAACCATCGAAAACATACGACAGCATATGGACATGGGCAAGCCGAAAGCGCTGGCCATCTGGGATGCCTGTAAGGAGATCGCTTTTTCAAAACTGCTGATCCTTTTTTGTATCCTTGCCGTATTTGCGCCGGCTTTTTCTATGAAAGGCATTCCCGGCGCGCTGTTCCTGCCGCTGGCGCTGGCCATCTCCTTTGCCATGATCATGTCTTACCTCCTGGCGCAGACGCTGGTGCCCATCCTCGCCAACTGGCTGATGATCGAACAAAACGCGCAACCTAAAAACCGCATCGCCTCAAAAAAATGGTTCCGGAAAAACCTGACGGAAGACCAACGCATATTCTCACAGTCTGGAATAACCGTAGAATCGGAAAAAAACACCTGGCGGCAAAGGGCTTTACTCGAAAACAGCGCCGCGCAAAAGAAAAAAAAGCCGTCTGGCTTTGAAAAAATGCGGAGCCGTTTTCTGCGTTTTATAGATAGGCTAATGCCTTATAGAAAACCGATTGTAGCCGTATACCTTATCGGCGCAATATTCCTCTCCGTCGTAATGATCAGCCAGATCGGCCGCGACGTATTGCCCAGATCCGATCAAGGGCAGTTCCAGGTCAGGCTCAGGGACGAAGATGGGACGCGCATAGAAAAAACGGAAAAAAATACCATCAAAGCGCTGGAGGTATTGAACGACCTGGTGGGCAAGGACAATATTTCCATCACCTCGGCTATGGTGGGCATGCATGCGCCGACCTATTCCACCAATCCTATTTACCTGTTCATGGCAGGGCCTCATGAAGCCGTGTTGCAGGCGGCCCTTAAACCGGATTATAAAACAGATATGGATGAGCTGAAAGACGCTTTCCGCGAAAAAATGCGCGAGGCCCTCCCTACCGTAAAGCTCTCTTTTGAACCGATCGAACTTACGGATAAAATGCTGAGCGAGGGATCGCCGACTTCCATAGAAGTAAAAATTGCGGGCAAGAACAAACCTTTAAACGAGGTCTATGCCAATAAGGTCATCGACCAGCTCAAACGCCTGCCCTATCTCAGGGATGTGCAACTGGGACAGGCGATCCGCGCGCCGGCCCTTCATATAAATATCGACAGGGTGCGCGCCGCGCAATTGGGAACCAATGTAAATGAGATCTCCCGCTCTGTGACTACGGCTACCTCGTCTTCCCGTTTTACGGAAAAGAACATCTGGCTCGATCCGCGGATCGGCCAGGGATATAATGTGCAGGTGCAGATACCGGAAAATGAAATGACCAGCATAGACAATATAAAGGAGATCCCCGTACTCTCCAATGCCGCGCGCCCCCTGCTGGAAGACGTGGCTACGATAACGCCCGGCGCCATCTACGGAGAAAATGACAATATCGGGGCGATGCCCGTCTTATCGGTAACCGCTAACCTATACAAAAAAGACCTTGGCTCCGCCGCTAAGGACGTAGAAAAAGCCATCGCGAATATCGGCGAACTTCCGCGCGGGCTGACCATAGAAACAAAGGGATTGTCTACCGTGCTCCGGGATACCATGAGCAGCCTGGAAGACGGCCTGCTCATCGCGATCATCGTTATCTTCCTGATGCTCTCCGCCAATTTTCAATCGTTCAGGGTTTCGCTGGCGACGCTGTGTTCGGCCCCGGCGGTGATAGCGGGCTCCTTAGGGCTGCTTATGCTTACTGGATGCACGCTAAACCTTCAGTCTTATATGGGCATGATCATGTCCGTTGGCGTTTCTATATCGAATTGCGTACTGCTGATCACCAATGCCGAAGAGCTGAGGCGGAAAAACGGCGACGCCATCCGGTCGGCAAAAGAAGCCGCCGCGGTACGTATAAGGCCTATCCTAATGACCAGCATAGCGATGGTAGCCGGCATGATACCCATGGCCACCGGCGTCGGCGAAGGCGGCGATCAGGCTTCTCCGTTAGGGAGAGCGGTGATCGGGGGACTTATCGCCTCCACATTCGCGGCTTTGTTTATCCTTCCGCTGGCATTTGCCTGGATACAGGGGAAATCGTCTACGGCATCCCTCTCGCTGGACCCGGAAGACAAAGAAAGCATACATTATATTCCACAACTATACGAAGCTTCCGATAATGAAAACAAGGAAGCGGGAAACTAAACTTAACAACAGGCCGGGCATAAGGGCAAATATCTAAACATGAAAACAACAACGCTTATAACCTATATATCACTCGCTATCGGAATAGCAGGCTGCGCGGCCGATCCGGATAAAAAGAACACGACCGGCAATACAGACGCTTCTTTGCCGAAAGATTCCGTAACCGTGATGACCTTGAAAAAAGACATGTTGTCTACCCAGATCCAACTGCCCGGAGAGCTGAAAGCTTACCAGCAGGTAGACCTGTACGCCAAAGTGAACAGCTTTGTAAAAAAGCTCTATGTAGACGTCGGCTCGCATGTAAAAGAGGGACAGGTACTGGCTGCCATGGAGGCGCCGGAGATCGCTTCCCAACTTTCCGGGGCCGAATCGCGGTTGCAGGCTATGGAGGCTGTTTATACGGCCAGCAAAGCCAATTACGACCGGCTGCTAGAAACCAGTAAAACGCCCGGAACCATTTCTCCCAACGACCTCGACATGGCCCTTGCCAGGCAAAAATCCGACTATGCGCAGTGGCAATCCGCCAAAGCCGCTTACAAGGAGATCAGCGATAACCGTAATTACCTTACGATACGTGCGCCGTTCTCCGGGATCATCAGCGCCCGCAACGTAAGCGCAGGCGCCTATGCGGGGCCTTCCGGCAAGGGTTCGGAGCAACCCCTGTTCACGCTCCAGGAGCAGGGCCGTCTTCGTTTATCCGTTCCCATCCCTGAAGCCTACGTTAATTATTTATCCGATAAAAGCACGGCGCTCTTTACCGTTAGATCCCTTCCCAACCAGCAGTTTGTCGCCAAATTGAACCGTCGCTCGGGAGCCCTGGACGCCCGGCTTCGCGCCGAACGGGTGGAAATGGATGTGATCAATAAAAACAAGGTATTGCTGCCAGGCATGGTAGCGGAGATGATTATCCAGTTGCCCGCAAAAGACAGCGTATTCATCGTTCCAAAAACAGCCGTAGCAAACTCGCCTGAAAAAGTATTTGTTATAAAGATATCCGGCGGCAAAGCGCAATGGACGCAGGTGCGTAGCGGTCGCGAGTCGGACGGCAAAACGGAAATCTATGGAGCGCTTTCCGAAGGGGACACCCTGGCGGTATTGGCCAATGAGGAGATCAGGGACGGCGCCCGGATCGAACATATTCGTTGGTAAATTGCGGCGAATGTTAAGCGATAAAAATTTGCTGAGACCATAAATGCTCAATATCCTTCCTGCTATGCAACGAATATTGGGCGGCAACATCCTTCAGGCATTAAATATTCATAGCATGATAAGCGCAGCGCTAAAAACGCAAAGTTTAATGATGTAGGCGCTCAGTTACGTGTCCGCAGATGGCAAACGCAACGCCGCAACCAATATTAAACCGTGAGAAAGCCCATTGACTGATATCGCGCTCATTTTGTCTTACCGCTCTTGCTGGCATACTTCGTATTGCCGTAGACGCCTAAATTGCGTCGGCCCCCGTTAGGATCGGGTTCATTTTCAAAATCGTCCGAAGGATCGGCAGCGTCTATAGCTGGGCTATCCGCCTTGTCGCGGGTCCAGGAAGAAGAAGATGCATTCCATCTTCCCGCGGTAGACCGGAGATGATAATCATTTATAACGGGATTGACGAACAAGGGATCCTGCCCGTGAATATTTCCCTTCCCTTCGCGGAGCGAGGGCTGGGTTGAAGGATGTTGGGAAAACAGGCAGTAACTGACGGCAAGGGTAGCGTCGCGGGTAGTATCAAAAACAAGATCGCGGCCTTCCCCGTTATTCCAAAGAATGGAGTTCGTCACCGTCACATCCGTCAGCGTCTCCACCCATAGACCGGCATTCATATTATCGACGATAGTGCAATTACGAACAATAGCGGACGTTCTTGCATTGCCGTTATAATCCCCGCCGCCGTCAAATTGTAAACCGGATACCCTTTTACTTTCATTGCGGTTCTTAAAGATAAGGTCATGTTCAATAATTGCCCGGGTTCCCTCATCATAGAAGGAAGCGGAAGCGCCGCCTGGTTTCTTCGCTAAATTATCATATATAATGTTGTAAGCGGAATAAACATCGGTATGGGTTCCCTGGCTGATAAACCCCGATCCGTAAGAAGTGCTGAAACCCTCTCCTTCCCCGATGATATTGCTCCTGATGATATTCCTGAGGATCTTTGCATTGCCGGTTACGCATATGCCGCCGCCATGATTATCGTACCCCGTATTGCTTTCGACAAGACAATCCTGGATGGTTACATTGGTGCTGTCTGACGTAAAAATACCAGCTCCCCTGCCGGAACTATTGTTACGAAGGATGCACTCTTTTACCAGGGAACTCTTTGTTGTAGGACCCGTTATGGCGATGCCGCCGCCTCTTTCCATCCTTTGCGGAGCGCCGCAGTTTACAATGGTACAGCGGGAAACCGTCACGGCGCTATTGCCCGATATCCCAATGCCCGGATTTCCCTTGGTAATGGTAAATCCATCTATCGCTCCATCGCTGTCCTTCATGATGATATTACCGATAATGATCGTAACGTATTTCAGGTGATTCCTGGTCTTAAACGCGCCGTTCTTATAGCCGCCCAGGAGCGTTATATTCTTCGAGGCGATGGATATGCTCTCGAGGTAGGTGCCCCTTGCAACCTTGATGGTATCAGTATCGCCGGCAGCCAGGGCGGCAGCCTGGATCGTTGTAAAAGGATGAGATCTTTCTCCGTTCTTCAGTTGACCGGTATAAGCAGCGTTCACATAAATATTAGCGGCTTCCGCGCAGGTGGGTAATATAAAAATTATACCCGCCGCAAGAACATAGAACAAGAACGTTTTTTTACCGCAATACATCTGAGCAACTATTTGAAATAATGAATATACTTAATAAATTTTTAAGCCGTGGAAATCCATCTTCAAAGACATAACAGTTTTTATATCGGGCTGTTTCAATTATTCCCCAATACGGATAACTACATTACCAACTTTCTGTCCGGTTTCCACATATCGGTATGCTTCCACAATATCCTCCAAGGGATATTCCCGGTCGATCACCGGCCGGAACTGCCCGGTTTCGGCAAGTTCCTTAATAAGGTTTATGTCTTCCTTCCGGGCAACAGGCAAAGGGAACAATACCCTTTTGCCTTTCCAAAGAGGAGTGGTCAGCGCCAGAAAAATATTCTCCGACCGTTTGCCCAACTCGGTTGAGATATAGACGCCCCTGGGCTTCAGCAAGGGTCGGCATTGTCCGAATGATCGTTTACCAACAGCGTCAAAAATAAAATCAAACCGATGCGGCGTTTCCCTAAAATCCTGCGTCATGTAATCGATTACCTCATCCGCTCCCAAAGACCTCGCCAATTCAACGTGTTGCGTTCCAACAACGGCAACTACGTAGGCTCCAAAGTATTTCAGCAATTGCACTGCAGCGGAACCAATAGCGCCGCTGGCTCCATACGCCATCGCTATATCGCCCGCTTTTATCTTTGCGGAACGGATATTACAAAGCGCGTAATGGCTTCCTTCTGTCAACGCCGCCGCAACCATATAATCCATCTCATCAGGAATGATAGCTATAGCGCCTTTGGCAGTCATTGCCTTAAACTCCGCATGGCCGCCAAATGCATTATCATCATATCCAAAAACCCTGTCGCCCACCCGAAAGTCCGCAACCGCGTCGCCAATCTCTACTACTTCGCCGGCAAATTCGCAACCAAGTATGCCGTTCTTAGGTCTGAACAAACCGCTGAAAAACCGGGAAACAAAATATTGAGCGCTACGGAAACCGCAGTCGGTGCGGTTTACCGTTGTGGCGCGTACCCGGATCAGTATCTCGTCCGGCCGGATGATGGGTTTGGCAACCTCCCGGATACTTGTCACCTCCGGCGGGCCGTAGATCGTATGAGCGGCGGCTTTCATGATAGGGTAAGAAGGTTTAGAATTTTATTTCAACCATAAACAATATGAACCTCAATTCTTACGCTTCGCGCTCCCTCAATAATAACAAGGGAATATCCGATTCTCTGATCAGCCTCTTGCTCACGCTTCGATGAAACAGTCCTTCGAAAAAACCATACGATTTAGGAATGGTAATGATCAACCCCGCGTCCTGGTCTTCTGCAAAATCCTCGATCTCGTCGGCGATATCATCGGTTTCCGCATAATGATATT
>JAEUVR010000015.1 GCA_016786785.1 Chitinophagaceae bacterium | reverse complement strand
GCTACCGCCAAAATCAATGATCACCGGCATATCAGCCAGCCTGCCGGCTTCCACAACGCGTTCCGTAGGAATCCAGCTCTCGGCTTCAACATGGGCCAGTTTAAATCCGACAATATATTCCTTATTGGCCAAAGCGGTCTCTGCGGCTTTTTTCGGATCCATATCGTCAAAGTCCTGTTCCCATTTTACGCCTCTCATCCCTCCGCCCACTATATTGAGAAAAGCAAGTACGCGGGTGCGCGATTCATCGATAATATTTTTCTTAAAGGTGGCGAAGTCTTTCCATCCCGGGCCGCCGCAATCCACCACCGTGGTTACGCCCGACCGGAAAGTGTGCCCATCTGGAGCCAATGCATCAAAGCCGTTACTGTCCTCATGATCAGGTTCGGTGCCCGCAAACACATGCGCATGAATATCAATCAGGCCGGGCGTAACATACATCCCCATGGCGTCAACCACTTGCCTGGCAAGAGAGGTATCTATATTTTTCGCTACCCGGGCAATCCTCCCATCCTGTATGGCTACGTCCATTAGTTCATTAATATTATTCCTGGCGTCGATTACGTGTCCTCCCTTAATAACAATCCCATAAACCTGCCCCCTGGTAAAGGCGGCCGAAAATAATAGCGCACAAAGAAAGTAAACCTTCATTTTTTTCATGAATCCCGTTTTATATTTCATCAATGGTGTTTCCAGATCTTACGTCGCATACAGGGTCGGGCTTTGACTATCACTGGCATTACACTACCGCCCTGCTGAATTCCTCTCTTAAACGCCTGGCCAGTATTTTTTCTTCTCCTGGCTGCAGCATAAAGACCGTCAGTTGAATAGCGTTACCGTTTTTACCCACTACTTCAATAGATGGATTTCCGTTGCGCAGTTTTTGCTGAAGTTCTCTTCTCGAAATTTTAACCAGGTCGGCATCCCAGGAAATGCTCAGCGTAGGCGTATGGTTAGCGATAGGAGGAACCGAAACCAGCGCGTTTACGCCTTTTATTTCTTCTACAGCCCTTTGAATCAGGGCAATCTGCGCCTCCCATTGTTTCCATTCTTTATCGTGATCCTGCTTAACATATCTTTCCAGCGCGGCATACATTCCCAGGATCTCCTCCTTATTTACTTTCATTCCCCTCCCAATATTATTTCCATTTGGAGGCGCGCTTAACCGGGCCGCGGCAATAAGGTCTTTCCTGCCCAGGAGCATGCCCGCGCTCTGCGGCCCCCTGATAGCTTTACCCCCGGAAATACAGACCAGGTCAAAACCCATGTCGGTATACTTCCAGAGATTATGTACGGGAGGAATATCGGCGGCGATATCTATCATGGTAGGGACCTGATATTTTTTTGCCAGCATCAACCATTCTTCGCACTGAATTTTTCCCATCGGAGCGCTTTCATTTAAAAAAAACATCAGCGCCGTTTTGCTATTGATTGCCTTCTCCGTTTCTTCCGGCGTTTCCACCTGAACGGGTATAATGCCGGTATTGGTAAGCGCATGAAAATAATCATGGTAGTGGGCTTTTTGCACCACTACTTCATTTTTGTCAAAAGATTGCACGTTTGGCAACAGCGCTATTTTCTGCTTATCCATTCCTGTAAGGGCCGCCGCGGTCCCCAACACCAGGGCAGACCAGCAGCCCGATGTTACCATCGCCGCCTCTGCATGACAAATCGCCGCTATTTTTTCGCCTACCTTATCCTGCACTTCATTATACATAACGAAATGTTTAGAAGAGGATTTGATTGCTTCTATTACTTCGTCGTGCATGAGCGAGGCCGTCATAGCAGTGTAAGTTCCGGCCGCGTTAATAAAGGTTCGCAGGCCCAGCTCCTTAATCAGGTCGCGCTTGGTCGCCGATGGCGAATATGGCGCGCCATATGTCGATGGAAGAGCAATACCGTTCAGTAGTACTCCTCCAACCTGCGCAACAGAAAAGAATTTAATTAACTCCCTTCGATTCATATGAATAATTTTAATCCTGTCCGGTTTCGGGGCCTATATCCCACCATACCCGTCCCTGCAGGAGATCCTGTTGCTCTTCGGTAAAATGCTGCCTTTGCAGGGCTTCCAGGTAGTTGGCATTATTTACATTCCGTTCACTGGTTGGCAATGAGAACCTTCTCCACATTTTACCGCCGGTGACATTGCCTGGATAAGAAGTTATAGAGCCGTCTGGATTTGTCCAGTTGGCATAACGAAAAACAGGGTATTTTGTACGCCGCCAGTTAGCGAACACTTCGTAGTCGTCGCCCAGCATCGACACCCATTTTTGAGTGGATATTTGTTCAAGCTGTTTGGCAAAGGGTTCTCCAGTCAGATAAGGATTCTCCGCCAGGTAATTGGCGATGCTGGTTTCCCCAATAACTCCGGAATGAGGAGCTACATCCGGCCAAAGCGCCCATTGCTGCATCGCCGCGCGAACGCCGTTATTGTATGCGGTTGCCGCATCCGTTCCAACATTCCATCCTCTTAAAGCGCCCTCCGCCAAAAGGAGATAGGCTTCAGCGGGCCCCATAGTGATGATCGGCGAACTGCGGTCAAGGTAAAGAAGCGAAGGCTCTGAATAAGTATTAAAATCAGAAGGTCTTGTATTAAGGCTTCCATTTAACATTCCCCGCTGCAAGGCCGGCGAATTATCTGCTACATAGGTATTGCCCGATGGCGTCCACACTACAGAGACAACAGGCAGCCGCGGGTCATTAGTATTCTTAAGGTGGTCGATAAACTTAGCCGACCATTTGCTACCCTCCACATTATCGCCGCCAGGGCTGGCAAAATCGCCGTTGATCAAACTTCCGGAGCCGGGGCCGGCAACCCTGGGGTTCATCTGATCGGTAACATTAGCGTATTTAATATATGCGATATCTGCGAAGTCTTTCATTACGCCTCCGGCAGCGGCCTTTTCAACCCATATTTTGGCCGTAGTGGGTTCCACATCAGATAA
Source organism: Chitinophagaceae bacterium (assembly GCA_016786785.1). Classification (GTDB taxonomy): domain Bacteria; phylum Bacteroidota; class Bacteroidia; order Chitinophagales; family Chitinophagaceae; genus Flavitalea. The sequence continues at coordinate 2,697 of JAEUVR010000015.1, read as the reverse complement.
CCGCATTCCCAGGCGAAGCAGGAGGGTATAACCAAATTTTTTCCATTTGGCCACGTCTCCTTTAAAATAGGGATCGGCGTTTCCAAAAACATCCGGCTTACTCGCGTTCATAGCCAGTAAAGCCGTTTCCAATTGGGTCAGCATAGCCTCATAAATACTTTTTTGCGTATCATATTTCGGCTTCAGGTTAGCGTCGCCCTTCATTGATTCGGAATAAGGCAGATCTCCCATGAGGTCTGTTTGCTGATGAAAAGCCAGTATCCTCAGTATTTCGCAAGCCGACCTCTTATTTATGTTTTCATCTCCCGGTATCAGTTCAACGAGTTGCATAAGCCTGTTCAGTTGCCCGCTGTACACGCCAAAATTTCCGACAGTCCCTCCGAAATTGAAGAATTTATCTCCTATCGCAGGCACTTCCTTATAGGTGGAAAAATATTGAAGGCCCTGACCCAGCGCGCGGTAACTTTGTCCGGGGATGCTGTTAAATACAGCTGCGGTAAAGGAATATTCAGGTTTAACAAATCCGATCACATCGGGATTTTTATTTAAATCAGTTAAGCTCTTCTTATTACATGACAGGGTTGCAATAATAATAATTACGCCAATGGCATGTATTATTTTGAAAGATGTATGCTTCATACGATCAGGTTAAATTGTTAGAATCTTAAGATTACATTGAAGCCAATATTCCTGGTTCTGGGCATGGAAACTCCCTGGCTGCCCTGGGCATTACCCACTGTTTCCTGCATCTCCGGATCCAGGCCGGCTTCCTTAATGCGCTTGTCCCGATACAATATGGCAAGGTTCAGGCCGGTGAGTCCGACGGATGCCGATTGAACTTTTGCAAAGCTCAGCGTTTTAGCAGGTATAGTATAACTTAATACCATGCGGCGCAGTTTTATAAAATCTGTTTTATATACAAATTGTCCGGGATACCTCGACCCATAATTGTTATAATAAGAATCCAGGTTAACGATGGTCCATAGCTTGGTGAAGGGATTCCCACTAACATCCACGCCTGTAACGGTTAGCCCCTCTTCTCTTCCGGGAAGCGTTTCAGGCGTTAGCCCGAACCTTGTGGCATACTGAATCAGGTTGCTGTAACCAACAGCGCCAAATTTTGAATCGATATCTATAGTGAGCGAAAACTGCTTGTACCTTAAATTATTACTCAGGCCCATCAGGTAAGGGGGATTGCCTACGCCAAGATCCTTCAGTTCTCTTTCTTCGTAGCCGGTAGTTTTATTGTACACCAACACTCCTTTTTCGTTTCTTTTCATCACGTAGGCGCGAACGGTTGAGTAGGGAAGCCCTACTGCATTTACTATTGTAGGACCGCCGATAGCGTTTTCAATGGTAAGCGCTGTAATACCTTCCGCCAGCTCAACAATTCTGCTCTGATTATAGCTAAAATTATAACTGATGCCCCAGCTAAAATCGACCTGCCTGACAGGCGTTCCATTAAAGCTGATCTCCCACCCTTTATTGGTGATCAGTCCCAGGTTCCTTGGGCCTGCTGCATATCCGGTAGCCGCGCTTATGGGAGGAGACAGGATATCGTTTCTTGTTTTTCTGGAATAGTAGTTTACATCCACTCCGATACGGCTGTCAAATAACTGCACTTCAAAACCTCCTTCAATAGTCGTTGCCGTGATCGGTCGTATGTTGGGATTGTTCAGGATATTCGGATTAGACAGCGTAGGCAGGCCATAGGCGTTTACCGTACTGATGAAATAAGTCTTATTAATGCTGCCGGCGGCTACCGTAGCGCTGCCTACCTGCGCCCAGGAAGATCTCAATTTTGCAAAATTGATCAGTTCAGGAAGTTTGACAACATCTGAGAGAATAAAACTCGCCCCTACCGAAGGATAAAAAATACCATTAAACCCTGGGTTTAATACCGAGAACCAATCCTGCCTTCCTGTTACCGACAGATATAAAAAGCTTTTATAGTCAATATTGGCTTCGCCAAAAACGGAATTAGTTCCCGTAGACACCTGTCTCGAATTCACCAGGTCTCTGTTCACGAGGTTGGTAAGGCTATAGAAATCAGGAACGGTCCATTCCGTTCCGTTAGCAACGCTGCCAATGAAAACGTCTCTTTCCTGGTTTGCTCCCACCATCAGATTGAGGCCAATGTTTTCTGCAAAAAATTTTTCCTTATAGTTAATGATTGCCTGAAAGTTTGTCTTGTCCTGCCTCTCCTGGGAAGAATTGTAATATCCAAGCGGCGTAAACAGGCTGGTATTTGGGGTGTAGCTCGATTGCGTAAAATGACTAAAATCTTTTGCCGCCGTTCCTTTAACAAAAAGATTCGGCAATATATTAACCTGTACGCTGGCGCGGCCGATCAATCGTCTCTGATCATCTTCATTATGCAACTGGTAAGCTACATGATAGGGATTATCCGTCTGTGTGGGTTCCCAGGGTAGTTCCATACCGGTTTTCACGTCAATACCTGGCCTGTTGGGATCGGTTCCTTTCATGTGCCGCACATCAACTGTATTGGCCGCAAGGTAAACGGCCCATGCCGCATTCCTTGGCGCATAACCCGCAGTAGGCCTGTTTGTTCCCTGAATGATATTATACTGAACGCCCGATTCAACGGTGATAAAATCATTCTTGCCCATTTTTCCCGACACGTTCAGGTTAATTATCTTTTTCCCGTATCCCGAGTTGGGTAGCTGATCCCTTGCG
>JAEUVR010000007.1 GCA_016786785.1 Chitinophagaceae bacterium | reverse complement strand
TAGATAACCTGGTCAATATAACCCTGGGCGCCGCCCTGGCCTTCCAGTTGCCGGTAGTATCCTATGTGCTGACGAAAATAGGATTGATCACTCCTTCCTTTTTAAAAACATACCGCAAATACGCTTTTGTGGGCATATTGGTGGTAGCCGCAATTATTACGCCTTCTCCCGACTGGATGAGCCAGATGATTGTAACCATTCCGTTGGTGTTGCTTTATGAAATGAGCATTATTATCTCTGCCAGGATCCATAAAGAGGAAGAAAGGAAAATGAACAGTTAAAACAGGTTTGTAAACAAGGATAACCGGCGATGTCCGCGCAAGAGGCATTGTTGAGCAACCATAAATATTTATCTATGTCCGGATCTTCCCAGCAGATCGCTATCGGCGGCGACCACGCAGGCTTTGAATATAAGGCCGAGTTGATAAAATTTCTTGAAGAGAAAGGTTTCCGGGTAAAGGACTTAGGCGCTTACGAAAACAGGTCGGTGGATTATCCCGATTATGCCCATCCTGTAGCGGAAGCAGTAGAAAAAGGAGAAGCTTCTTTTGGCATCCTGATATGCGGGAGCGGCAATGGCGTTTGTATTACGGCCAACAAACACAGCGGCATACGCGCAGCCCTGTGCTGGAAAAAAGATATCGCCGAACTGGCGCGTTTGCACAATAACGCCAATATTATTTGTATCCCCGCCCGTTTTACCGAATTGAGCGATGCAAAGGAAATGACGGATATCTTCCTGAAAACCCCATTTGAAGGAGGCCGTCATCAGAACCGCGTCAATAAAATTTCCTGCGCCTGAGTTGCTACAGCGTTAGTTGCCGCCGTTATAAGCGTTGAGGAAACCTGTTATAAACGTTAATGCGGGCCTGGTTAGATGAGTTTTGCTGACCTTGCGTCCTAAAGCGGCCTGTTACAAAGCTCCTCCCGCCATCCCTGGCGCAGAAGGTTTTTGTTATTACCAGCCCAGCACATAAGCAAATATCAGCGGGGCCACAATGGTAGCGTCGCTCTCTACGATATATTTGGGCGTTTTAATGTCCAGTTTACCCCAGGTGATCTTTTCATTGGGCACTGCGCCGGAATAAGAACCGTAGGAAGTAGTAGAATCGGATATCTGGCAGAAATAGCTCCAGAAAGGAACATCATGCCATTCCAGGTCCTGGTACATCATCGGCACCACGCAGATCGGGAAATCGCCGGCAATACCGCCCCCGATCTGGAAAAAACCGACTCCTTTTCCGGAAGAGTTGTTGCGATACCAGTCAGACAGCCAAACCATATATTCAATGCCGCTCTTCATGGTAGAAGCCTTCAGTTGCCCCTTGATAATATAGGAAGCAAAAATATTTCCCATGGTGCTGTCTTCCCATCCTCCCACAATAATGGGCAGGTTTTTTTCAGCGGCGGCGATCATCCAGCTGTCTTTCGGGTCGATCTCGTAGTTCTTTTCCATTACCCTGCTCAGTAATAATTTATACATGTACTCATGGGGGAAATAGCGTTCGCCCTTATCATCCGCATCCTTCCATATTCTAAAAATATGTTGTTGGATGGTCCTGAAAGCGTGTTCTTCGGGTATGCAGGTATCGGTAACGCGGTTCAGGCCTTTTTCCAGCAACTGCCATTCCTGTTCGGGCGTAAGGTCGCGGTATTCGGGTATGCGTTTATATTGCGAATGCGCAACGAGGTTCATGATGTCCTCTTCGAGGTTGGCTCCTGTGCAGGAAATAATATGCACTTTGTCTTGCCGGATCATTTCTGCGAGCGATACGCCCAACTCGGCGGTGCTCATGGCGCCGGCCAGGGTGATCATCATTTTCCCGTTATCCAACAGGTGCTTTTCATAACCTTTAGCGGCGTCTACCAGGGCTGCCGAATTAAAATGACGGTAATGATGTTGAATAAATGCAGAAATCGGTCCTTTGCTCATACGGTATAATTTATACCCGCGAAGGTACTGTAAATGAAAAGGCAAATTAAAAAAGGACAAAGCTAAATTTGAACTGCATACGTGGATTGCAGTATATTGTAATCGTGAATTTTCTTGCTCACGCATATCTTTCCTTTGAACAGCCGGAAGCGCTGACCGGCAACATGATCAGCGATTTTGTGAAGGGAAAGAAAAAATATGATTATTCTCCCGGTATACAGGCAGGGATAAACCTGCATCGCGCTATTGACGCTTTTACGGATGATCATCCCGTTACCAAAGCCGCCAGGAATATATTCAAACCCGTTTATGGATTGTACAGCGCAGCTTTTATGGATGTCGCGTACGATCATTTTTTGGGGAAGGAGCTGGCCCGGAACGGCACGGAGTCATTTCATGCTTTTACCCGGAATGTCTATCGTCAGCTCGACGCTTTTATCCCTGTTTTTCCCGAAAGGTTCGGGAGCATGTATCCTTATATGAAGCAACAGGATTGGCTATATAACTATCAGTTCATGTGGGGCATAGCCAATAGCTTTGAGGGTTTGACGAGAAGAGCCGCCTATATTTCAGACAGCCGCCCTGCGCTTAGGTTATTCGAAGAAAATTATACGGCATTAGCATCCTGGTACGGCGAATTTTTTCCTTCATTAAAAATATTTTCCCTGGAAACTTTTCATAGAGTATTGAAAGAGGCAAAAATTTAACATATTTACCGGGGGTTTATGACGTCTTATAATTAGGCATAGCATACCTGCAAGGGGAAAATCCGTATTATATTTTACTTTTACCTGTTAAGAAGCAGGTCCGCTTGCCGTATGAGGAAGGAGGCTTTGCTAATTGGCGATTGCCGTAAGCAGGGCGCTTCTGCGAAATTACCCAGGATTCATATTTTAAGATATTCAATTTCATGTTTATACTCGCCAAAGCCGTACGCGTTTTTTTGTTTGCCGGGGCGACGCTTATCGCCTGTAACCAGGCTCAGCAGGAACGCCGGATTGTTCATAATCCCATACCCCCGCCGGCGAAGGCGCCCGAAAAAACGGCGTTGCGCGGTATCGACAAATCGCCTATGGATATGAGTTATTACCCGGCAGATTATCCTATCCTGAAAATGTCCGGCAAAGCCGATCAGCTTCCCGTAGCCAGGGTTATTTACAGCAGGCCCTCCAGGGATGGGCGGGTTATCTTCGGCAACCTTATTGAATATGGGTCGCCCTGGCGGCTCGGAGCGAATGAAGCCACCGAAATAGAGTTTTTCAATGATGTGATCATTTACGGAAAAACGGTAAAAAAAGGGCGATATGTGATGTATTGTATCCCTTATGAAGAAAAATGGACGATAGTCCTAAACGAAGATCTTTTTACCTGGGGATTAAAGATAAACCGCGCGAAAGATCTTTTTTCATTTGATATCCCTATCGCTTCCGGCGATCAACTCTATGACAGGTTTACTATGGAGTTCGAGCGCGCTGCAAGCGGATGCATACTAACGATAGCCTGGGATAAAACCAGGGCCGAGTTGCCCATTACATGGTAATAAATAGTATTTAAAATTTCAGGGATAAAATAAAAAAGGGGTCAGAATAAAAATTCAACCCCGTTTTTAAAATCCAATATCCTATGAAAAACCGGTGTAAAAGTAAGGGGCATATCTGATATATACAACAGTATTTAATGTTCGCGTATTTATACGCAAGGTTTTTCCAACAAAGCGTCGTTGTTTCTTCAAAAATCTGCTCGTGAAAATGGCAGGATAAGGCTTGTATTTCTCCGGCGGGAAGCAGGGTTTTGCAAGGTAAAGCACAATAAGGAATGAAAAATATGTTTAGGGACAGCGGTTATACGATTTATATAAAATTGTAATATAAATTAAAATACCTCAATTAAAGTCGCGGCTGCAAGGACACAAGCGCCCCGCCCGGGAAGTTAATAGTTTAAATAGAAATATAATATGTATTAGGCGGCAAGACGCAACAGTGCGATAGAGGGATAGTAAATTTACTGCAAACTTCGGACTAGAAGCAATAGGTTTTATACTTAATCCCTGATGTCTTGTTTAAAGTTTTTCACCTCATCAAAGCCAGAAGCAATAATTTGATTCTTACTCAGTTGGCGCCCCGGTCGCTTCAAAATAGCGGAACCTGAGCAGCTCTTGGAGGTGCGATATGCCGTTATGGCTGCTGCTGTAAGCGGCTCTCCAAAATCGACGCGGCTCCTGAAAGGGCGATAGGCCGCAGGTTATTAAATGGGTTGGAATAAATGGGCTGGACCGATCTGGTATGATTGGGTAATCAATGCGCCTATCATATGCGGCAGGTATTATTTGGGCCGGACGCTGGGAGCTTAGTTTTTGACCAGCTTTTCCTGGCTGATGGTGTTGGTGTGCCTGTCTATGAACCGGATTATATAGATCCCTTTTTCCAGGGAGGAGACATTCAGGGTCTGAAGGCCCGATATTTTCGGATGCGTCACCCGGATCTTGCCGTTTCCATCAGCAATGATCACATCGATCGGGATATCCGACCGAACAATCAGTATCTGGTCGACCGGGTTCGGATAGAATTTAAAAAACACGTAACCTTCGATCTGGCAGACGACGGTTGGAGAATATACCGGGATTCCTTCTTTCGAAGAATACCGGATACGATAAAAGTTTTTCCCTTTTTTGGGCGAATCATCGATCCACTGATAAACTGGTTTGGTTGATAGATGATTGAGCACGCTTACGGTCTCGAACCTCTTTCCATTGTCGCTGCGCTCAATTACGATAAATTCCGGGATCTGCTCGCTTATCTTCCAGGTAATCATAACCTTACCCTTCTCAATAACCAGATATTGAAGCTCTTTGATAACAGTGAGAGAATCTCCCCCCAGAAAAGCTGCGCTGAAATCATTGGGGGTGTCCAGGGAATAACCCTGGGTATAACCCGAATAACCGATCAGGCTCAAAAAAATAAACAGTAGTTTTTTTAACATACAGAATCTAATGGAAAAGCAATGGGGAAAAGTTATTAACAAATATGGCGCCTTATTGTGGAAAACTTCGTATTTGATTGAAAATTATTTTTTTACAGTTAAAGATTTGTAAAAAAACACTTGGTTTTTTAGCTAACTTACATTCATAATCTCCCTGAATGCTAAAGACCCGAAAAATCGAGGCGCGTAAAAAAATTGCCCTTGTCGCGCACGATAATAAAAAAAAGGACCTGATCGAATGGGCAGAATACAACAAGACCGTTCTCTCCCGCCATGAGCTTTTTTCGACAGGAACCACCGGCAAATTGCTGGAGGATCAATTAGACAGGCCTGTTACCAAGATGCTAAGCGGACCGATAGGGGGAGACCAGCAGATCGGAGCGATGATTGCCGAAGGATTTATTGATATGCTTATTTTTTTCTGGGACCCTATGGAGGCGCAACCGCACGACAGCGATGTTAAAGCCCTGCTGAGGGTGGCCATAGCCTGGAATTGTATAGTAGCCTGCGACCGGGCAACGGCGGATTTTATATTGACTTCCCCGCTGATGCTGGATGAATACCTCGTCAATATCCCCGATTACAGCGGGTATCTCAAAAGAAAAATCGAGTATTAAGCGCTGTTTAAGGGCGAATACCGCCCAAGACTCATAAGAATAGCGTATGCGGGAAACGACCGGTTTTTATCCGTAATTATCAGGCCGGCTGCCCTGGCCGGGTTTTATTTTTGCATGAACTCCTGTTTATTACCAAGAAAATTGCGAGCTCGCGCCGATCGGTATGGCAGTAAAAAAATGGGTAAAATATGGCTTAAAAACTGTGGCATGGATAGCCGGGCTGCTGGCAACCATCTGGGTAGGGCTGGCTATATATATCTCCCTGAATGAAAAACAGCTGATCGATAAGCTATCTTCTGTTGTAAATGAATATGTTAAGGGAGAAACTGCAATAGAAGGGTTGTCGATAAGCCTTTTTACAACCTTCCCTTCATTATCCATGACGCTGTCCAACGTGCATATAAAAGACAGCCTGTATGCTTCCCATCATAAAGAGCTGCTGAGCGCAAAAACCATTCACCTGAGCGTAAACATTGCCGGCCTGCTCACCGGCGAATCGCCCGTGGGAAAAATCACTATTTCCGGGGGCGATATTAATATTATCACAGATACTGCAGGGATCTCGAATGATTATCTTTTACGCAATCGCAATAACCATGCAGACGGGGAGCTTTCCAACAATGCGCCGGGCAAGAAAGAATATCCCGATTTGCCCGTTCTCCTGCTAAAAAATGTGCAGGTTAGCTTTCAACATGCGTTAAGGAATAAGCTTTACCAGGCGTATATAAACAGGCTTCATTGTTCTTTTCATCAACGGGGCCACAAATTACTGATGGCGCTGAACGCCAATTTGCTCGTAAACCATCTTGCCTTCAATACGCATAACGGAAGCTTCCTGCAAAATAAAACGCTGAAAGGCAGGTTCGACCTGGCATATGACCGCGGAAAAAAAGAATTGCTGGCGGAGAAGATAAAACTTTACCTGCAGGACCATCCTTTTTTCTTTAATGGCCGGTTTCATCTGGATCAGCTATCTCCCGATTATAATTTATCTATTGAAACACAAAATATTGATTCCCGCAAGCTGGTTTCCCTACTGGCGGAAAACTTGCAGGAGAAAACGAAAAAATATTCTTTTAAAAAAGGAATCGATGTTAAGGCGGATATATCCGGTAAAACGGAGTATAAATTTATCCCGCTCGTGCGGTTAAGGGCAACTGTTAAAAATAACGACCTGGAAACGCCTTTCGGAGTATTTGAGAACTGCGCTTTCAACGGAACTTTTTCCAATGAAATGGATAGCGATAAACCTCGCAGCGATCAGAACGCCGTTATCGATATTTCTTCTTTTTCTGCAAAATGGGAAAATATCCCGCTTGTTTCGCAATCCTTAAGGTTTACCGATCTTCAGTCTCCCCTCCTGGAGGGCGATCTTAAAACAGATCTCCAACTGACCTCGTTAAATGCATTAACAAGCAGCTCCACTTTTAACTTTGAGCAAGGGGACGCCAGGGTGGATATATTATTCAAATGCCCGCTCGGCGGGCCCAACGGTATTACAGCCGACATAAAAGGCGATGTCCTTATCAGGGATGCCGCCATCCGCTATCTTCCCAGGAACGTTCTGTTATCCCAGTGCCAGGGCGCGCTCAGGTTTAAGGATAACGACCTCTTCGTGGATAAATTCAATGCCAGGGTTGGAAAAACCTTTCTGCAAATGAACGGGCAGGGCAAAAATTTTCTTTCCATGCTCAATCTTAGCCCGGAGAAACTGGTATTGAACTGGAAAATATATTCTGATCATGCCCGGCTGGAAGATTTTAAGGCTTTCCTGGTCAAATCCCCAGGTACGACCAGGAGCGGCTCTGCTACGCGCTGGCAGGATATTTCTTCCCGGATCGACAGGTTGTTCCGGGAGGGCGATGTGTATGTGAAGATGGAAACGCCCACGATGAGTTATAAAACCTTCACCGCTACCGATGTACAGGCAGGCATTGTCATGAAACCATCGACCATAGCAGTAGACCAGATGTCTTTTAAGCATGCCGGCGGATCTGTTTCGCTCAGCGGTAAGATGGATAATGGTCTCCAAAGCAATACCGTTTCCCTGGAGACGGCGATGAGAGATATAGATATCCCCGTTCTTTTTTCATCATTTGCCAACTTCGGCCAGGACGCCTTAACAAAGGATAATCTTAAAGGGAGACTTTCAGCAGATATCCGCTTCAGCGCCGCCATTACCAATGAAGCCGAGCTGATAAAAGATAAATCGAAGGGAACGATCGCCTTTTTACTGGAAGATGGGGAGTTGAATAATTTTGAACCGCTACAGCGCATCGCGGAAAAAGCGTTTAAGAAGCAGGATTTTTCCGCAGTGCGGTTTGCCGACCTGAGAAATGTTCTTGAGTTGAACGGCTCTACTTTTATTATTAACAATATGGAGATCCGGTCTACCGCGCTGCATCTTTTTGTGGAAGGGGTATATGATCTTAATAAGGGGACGGATATGAGTATTCGTTTTCCCATGCGCAACCTGCTCAAGAGCCAGGCTAAAATGGATATTACGAACGAGGGTAAACAAAAAGCCGGAATAGCGTTGCGCATCAGGGCTAAAACCGGCGACGACGGTAAATTAAAAATAAGTTGGGATCCCTTTGGGAAATCGAAAAGCAATAAAGAAAACCGGGCCGACTCCGCCGCCGTTGAAGAGAAGCCCTGAAAAGAAGAGATTCCGTAAATTTGAAGACTTTCCTTATGGCATTCAAACTACATACCTCTTATCAACCTGCAGGCGATCAGCCCCAGGCCATTGAGCAGCTGGTCAATGGGGTTCTTGACGGCGAACGTTACCAGACATTGTTGGGCGTGACCGGATCGGGCAAGACGTTCACCATAGCAAATGTGATCCAGCAGACCCAACGCCCGACGCTGGTGCTCACGCACAATAAAACGCTGGTCGCACAACTGTATGGCGAGTTCAAACAGTTCTTTCCGGAGAATGCGGTCGGCTATTTTGTGAGCTATTACGATTATTTCCAGCCAGAAGCGTATATGCCTGTCAGTGATACCTATATAGAGAAGGATCAATCGGTGAATGAAGAGCTGGACAAATTGCGACTACACGCGACCACTGAATTGCTCAGCGGAAGAAGGGATATCATTGTCGTGGCTTCGGTGAGCTGTATATACGGCATCGGAAATCCTGCGGAATATGAAAACAGCATTATCAGGATAGAAAGAGGACAGGTACTATCGAGACAGGGTTTCCTGCATGGGCTGGTCAACGCCTTATATGTCCGTAGCCAGGGCGAGTTCGGGCGCGGCAGTTTCCGGGTGAAAGGAGATACTGTCGATATCAACCTGCCCTATCTTGATTATGGCTACCGCATTTCTTTTTTCGGCGATGAGATCGAAGAAATAGAAAGCATTGACGTATCGAACAGCAAACGCATCATGTCGCTTGAAAATGCGGCTATCTTTCCCGCCAACCTGTACCTGGCGCCGAAGGATATGATGCAGCAAATACTTGCCGAGATCCAGGATGAAATGGCGGCGCAGGTAGAATATTTTAAAAGAGAGGGAAAATTTATTGAGGCGCAGCGTTTAAGCGAAAGGGTTAACTATGACATAGAGATGATCAGGGAGCTCGGATTTTGTAATGGCGTGGAAAATTATTCCCGGTTTTTTGACAGAAGAAAGCCGGGCAGCAGGCCTTTCTGCCTGTTGGATTATTTCCCGGACGATTTTCTCTGCGTGATCGACGAGAGCCATCAGACCGTTCCCCAGGTGAGCGGCATGTATGGCGGCGACAGGAGCCGTAAGCTGATATTGGTAGACTATGGCTTTCGGCTGCCTTCCGCGTTGGATAACCGCCCGCTGAACTTTCATGAATTTGAATCGATGGTCAACCAGGTCATCTTTGTCTCTGCAACGCCGGGCGAATATGAGCTGGAAAAAACCGGAGGCGTAGTGATAGAGCAGGTAGTGCGGCCGACCGGTCTGCTTGACCCTCCCATTGAAGTGCGACCCAGCGTTAACCAGATCGACGACCTGCTGGAAGAAATAGATAAACGTGTAACAAAGGGGGAAAGAGCGCTGGTGACCACGCTGACCAAACGTATGGCGGAGGAAATGAACAAATACCTGAACAGGATAAATGTAAAATCCAGCTATATACATAGCGAAGTGCATACGCTTGAAAGAGTGGAGATACTTCGGCAGCTAAGGTTGGGCGAAATAGATGTGCTCGTGGGCGTTAACCTGTTACGTGAAGGCCTTGATCTGCCGGAGGTTTCCCTGGTGGCTATCCTCGACGCCGACAAAGAAGGTTTCCTGAGAAATGAGCGGTCGCTTACCCAGACCGCCGGGCGGGCGGCGCGCAATGTCAATGGGCTGGTCATCTTTTATGCCGATAAGATGACAGAAAGCATGCAGCGGACCATTGATGAAACCACCCGCCGCAGGGAAAAACAGATCAATTATAATATCGAACATCATATCACCCCTACTACCGTAAGCAAAAGCAAGGAGCAGGTATTTGCGCAAACCTCTGTTTTGGATATCAGAGGATATGATCCAAAGAGCCCATATGCCGTGGATGCAGACGGCTCCGCAGTGATTGTTGCGGCGGAAGAGCAGGCGGAATACAAGACCATTCCTTCGATGGAAAAAGCCATCGCAAAAATTAAAAAGGAGATGGAGAAAGCCGCGCGCGACCTTGATTTTATGGAAGCGGCCAGGCTTAGGGATGAGATGTTCCTGATGAAGAAAAAGCTGGAGGAAATGAAAACATGAACAAACTACTTTCTATCTTTTTATATATATGGATTTTTTCTTCCTGCAGTTCGCCGCAAACGGAGAATAAGATCTCCGCTGCGACCGATTCCCTGGAAAAGGATAGCGCGCATGCCGCTTTATGCAGGCTCCCTTCGCGGTACAGCGTACTGGAAGGGCATGGCGATACCATCAGCGGAGATGCCGGTTCCTATGCTTCGGCTGCAGGCAACGAAGCGCCTGGCGAAGGAATGGTATGGATCCCTGGCGGCGATTTTACGATGGGCTCGGAAGATTTTGTCGATAGCAGGCCCGTACACGCTGTAACGGTAAACGCTTTTTGGATGGATGCGCATGAGGTTACCAATGCGCAGTTTGAAAAATTTATTAAGGCGACAGGTTATGTTACCACGGCGGAGCGCCCGCTTGATCCGAAAGATTTCCCGGGCGTGCCGGCAGACAAGCTTGTTCCCGGATCGGCGGTATTTTCTCCTCCCTTGCATGCTGTACCGCTTAACAATCCCATGCAATGGTGGCAATATATTCCCGGCGCCAGTTGGAAGCAGCCCAAGGGCCCG
>JAEUVR010000423.1 GCA_016786785.1 Chitinophagaceae bacterium | reverse complement strand
GGTAGGTAATATCTTATGCTTTTCGGTGGTGGCCAGGATAAAGATGGCATAAGGAGGCGGCTCTTCAAGGGTCTTTAAAAAAGCGTTGAATGCCGAAGCGCTCAGCATGTGCACCTCGTCTATAATATATACCTTGTATTCTCCCGCCTGGGGCGCAAAACGCACCTGTTCTACCAGGGTGCGGATATCGTCCACGGAATTATTGCTGGCCGCATCCAGCTCGTGTATGTTCATGGAAGCGCCTTCGTTGAAGGAGATGCACGACTGGCAGACATTACAGGCTTCTCCATCGGGCTGCAGGTTTTCGCAGTTGATGGTTTTGGCCAGTATCCTGGCGCAGGTGGTTTTCCCTACTCCCCTGGGCCCGCAGAATAAAAAGGCGTGCGCCAGCTGTTTATTCTTAATGGCATTCTTCAGGGTGGTGGTAATATGGTTCTGGCCCACTACCGTATCAAAAGTTTGCGGTCTGTATTTCCGGGCCGAAACGATAAATTTATCCATGATGCAATTTAGTTATTATGTGGCGATTAAGGCCGGCGAGGCCGGCTGATCCCTAAACTTTTGGCCTGCCTTGTATTTTTGTTCGACGCGCAGCTTGTTCAATACCGGACGATGTTCAGGAAAGATCTTTGCGCCGCTAGATAATTGGTTTGATTCAAAGATCCTGGGTTTCTTTTTTTTCTCTGTTAAACAAAAGCAGCGGATGCGGTTTAACCGTTTTGGTCTGGTCGAACAGGTAACGATAAGTGATCAGTTTCCTGCTGCGCCAGGTTCCGAGGCCTTCGGCAATATTTATCATCAACGGGTTAAATTCCCCGATCCATTGCATTTCGTAATCGCTGTAAAGCTGCTTGTCCTGTATGAGTTTAGCCGCTTCCAGGATCATATAGGCGTCGACGCCCTTGCCCTGCCATTCCGGTACGATCCCGAATGCCAGCCCGATGAATTTTGAGCAGGGGACGGTAGCTTTTATCCAGAGAAATTTAAGTTTGGCGAGCCAGTTGAATTGGCCGTTAAGCCGTTTGAACCATTGGTTGAGATCGGGGAGGTTGATCCACATGGCTATGGGCTCGTCATTATAATAGGTAAACCAGTTGATCCGCTCGTCCATGATCGGCTTCATCTGGCGGAACATTTTTAATACGGTTTCTTTATTTAATTGTTTCATGCCTCCGTGACCTGCCCAGGCCTTGTTGTATACCAGGGTAAAATCGCCGGCAAATTTCTCCAGTTGATTTTTTTTGACATGCCTGGCCGATAAATGCGGATCTGCAGCCAGCCTGTCGTGCCTGTTGTAAAACTTTTCATCGAGCCGGTCGTTCACTTTCAGGGCATAACAGAACTGGTTAAAAAATACGCGGAACCCGTAGCGCTCAAAAAGCTCCTGGTAATACGGAGGATTATAATTGGTGCAATAAGACGGGGAATCAAATCCTTCCACCAGCAGGCCCCACCAGCGATCTCTTTCCCCGCAGTTGATCGGGCCGTCCATCCCTTCCATTCCCCTGGTCATTAACCAATGTTTGGCCACGTCAAACAACAGGTCCGCGGCCTGCTGGTCGTTGATGCAGTCGAAAAAACCGATCCCGCCGATAGGCGCGTCATCTCCTTTGTTTTTATACTTTTTATTAACGAATGCAGCGATGCGCCCGATCAGCCGGCCCTGGTTGTCCTTGAGCACCCAGCGGGCGATCTCGGCATGTCTCAGGGCCTTGTTTTTTTTCTTGTCAAAAACAGCGTGGATATCCTTATCAAGCGGGCGGACATAGTTCGGGTCGTTCCGGTTGATCAGGACATTCGCTTCTATAAATTGTCTCGCCAGGGTTTTATCCAACACCTCCGATAACTGCATGTAAGTTTTTCCGGCAAATGTAAAGGGAAAACCTCTTATCTCTGTTTTTGCGACTTTATGGCGGTTTTCCATTTAAAAAACATTCATATTTGTTTTAGGATTTCAGGCTGCTCCCTTACCTTTGCAGCCAAATCCAAAAAAGCCTGTCCGGGATCCGATATTTAATTTGAATTCATTCAAATTCAGCTATTTAGATTAACATCAGTAAAACAACTAGAAAATATGCCAAACGTTGGTAAAATCAAACAGATTATTGGAGCGGTTGTGGACGTGCAGTTTGAAGGAAAACTTCCTGAAATCTATAATGCCCTGGAGCTGAAAAGGCCGACAGGCGAAACACTGGTATTGGAAGCGCAGCAGCATCTTGGCGAAGACAGCGTTCGCTGTATCGCGATGGATGGAACAGAAGGACTGGTGAGGGGTATGGAAGCGGTAGATACGGGCGCAGCGATCACCATGCCTACGGGAGAAGGCATCAAGGGCCGCCTCTTCAACGTAACAGGAGATCCTATTGACGGGCTTCCCGCTGTTACTAAAACCAATGGCCGCCCTATTCACAGCAAGCCGCCGGCGTTTGAGAACCTGAGCACTTCGACAGAAGTATTATATACCGGTATTAAAGTGATCGACCTTATCGAACCTTATGCAAAAGGAGGAAAGATCGGGTTGTTCGGCGGCGCGGGCGTGGGTAAAACCGTATTGATCCAGGAGCTGATCAACAATATCGCCAAAGCCTATAGCGGCGTTTCCGTGTTCGCAGGCGTGGGAGAAAGAACGCGCGAGGGCAACGACCTGATGCGTGAAATGATCGAAGCCGGCATCATGAAATATGGCGATGATTTTAAACATAGTATGGAAAAAGGCGGATGGGATCTTTCAAAAGTGAATATGAACGAGCTGAAGGATTCTAAGGCGACATTTGTATTCGGTCAGATGAATGAGCCTCCCGGAGCTCGCGCCCGCGTGGCGCTGAGCGGACTGACCATCGCCGAATATTACCGCGATGGCGACGGCCAGGGCCAGGGCCGCGATATCCTTTTCTTCGTGGACAATATCTTCCGTTTTACGCAGGCGGGTTCGGAGGTTTCGGCCTTGCTGGGGCGTATGCCTTCGGCCGTGGGTTATCAACCTACGCTGGCTACGGAAATGGGCGTGATGCAGGAAAGGATCACTTCTACCAGGAATGGTTCTATTACCTCTGTTCAGGCGGTGTACGTTCCTGCTGACGATCTTACCGATCCGGCGCCGGCGACCACTTTCGCTCACCTGGATGCGACTACCGTATTGAGCAGGAAGATTGCCGACCTGGGTATTTATCCCGCGGTGGATCCCCTGGATTCTACGTCCAGGATCCTTACGCCGCTGATCGTCGGCGACGCGCACTACAATTGCGCAAACAATGTTAAACTGATCCTTCAGCGTTATAAAGAATTGCAGGATATCATCGCCATCCTGGGTCTGGATGAATTGAGCGACGAAGACAAACTTACTGTATCAAGAGCGCGTAAGGTGCAGCGTTTTCTTTCCCAGCCCTTCCATGTGGCCGAACAGTTTACCGGCCTGAAAGGCGTGCTGGTGCCCATCGAGGAAACCATCAGGGGATTCAATATGATCATGGACGGAGAAGTGGACGAATATCCTGAAGCTGCGTTTAACCTGGTGGGATCGATCGACGACGCTATCGAGAAAGGTAAAAACCTGCTTGCCCGCGCGCAGGGATAATAAAAGGAGCGGTATACGCCGGAAACTATACAATAGGGGTTTTATTGCTCAGATAGAGAAAATGGCATAATATGAATTTAGAAATCTTAACTCCCGAAAAAAAGCTGTTTAGCGGAGACGTCTATGGCGTTCAGTTGCCAGGCATAGCGGGCTTATTTGAAGTGTTGGAGAAACACGCCCCGCTGGTAAGCGCTTTGAAATCGGGAAGGTTGAAAATATTAAAAGATAAAAGCAGTAACGTTTCCTATTTTGATATTCAAAGCGGATTCGTGGAAGTGATTAATAATGGGGTGACCGTATTGGTAGAAGGCGCCATACCTGTTGAAGGTTGAAAATACGAGATCCGGAACCCTAGTATGGTCCATCATCCAAGTAAAAATCTGTTAGTTTAGCCCCCAACGAAAGTTGGGGGTTTTTTTGCGCAATTTTTTCAGCTAGAATGTCATTTTGTACGGCGCGCCAGGTTAAGATGGCAGCGTTCGCGCCGTTTTTAATTTTAACATACCAGTTGATTTGGCCAGGCTTATCTCTGCCCTTCAACCGCCGCCTGATAAAGCAGGCTGCGGCTATGATTGTCTTATGCCGTTTTGCGGAGCATTTCCTCTTGTCGTATACCGATTACTATTAACGTCTTGTATAGTATATGCGGCGCCTCATTTGAGCGGCTATGATTGGATTATCTATTTATTAAAAACCTTAATAAGCAATCACTATGAAAAGGCATTTTTTATTGCTGATGGCAGGCGCGTGGGCGGTATTGGGCATAACCGGTTGCGTCAAGGAACCCATGAATAATTTATCTGCCCCCGAAAGCAGGATCTACATCACTAACCGGGATAGTACGGCAAATTTCTCGGCCTATACAACATTTAGCATAGCCGATTCCGTTACCGTTATAGACAATAACAATCTTGCAGGAAAACAGAGGACTTCCACGGATGCAGGATTTATCGACGCGGTGAGGAACGAAATGAAGGCCAGGGGATATGCAGAGGTAAGCAAGGGCGCCAGCCCCGACCTGGGTATTAATATCAGCAGGATCTACAACACCTATACCGGCGTAATGACTTACCCTAATTATTGGGGAATGTACGATCGTTATTATGATCCCTATTATTGGGGCTATGGGGGATATCCTTATTATTTTCCGCCGTTGTATAGTTTTTACGAGGTAACCGAGGGCGCTTTGTCTGTCGATATCCTTGACCTTAAGGATGCGTCCGCCACTCAGCGGATCAAGGGCTTGTGGCAGGGCCTTATCAGGGGTTCCGGTATTTTTTCGCAGGATCCCGTACCGCAGGTAAAAGCCTTGTTCGACCAGTCGAATTACCTGAAAAAAAATCAGTAAACCCAATTTATTCATTTATTAATCACCGATTGATATGAAACCGATAAAAATGATGATGGCATCCTGCCTGGTTTTATTGGCTGGATTAAGCGGCATGGCGCAGACAGGAAGATTGAATATGGGGATCAATTATTCATTTGGGCTGCCTTCCGGCAACCTCGCAAACGCTATCCCCGAGAACTCCCCGAGAGGATGGAATGGCAATATTCATTATGGGATAACCGAAAATATATACGCCGGGTTAGGGCTAGGGTACCAGGATTTTTATTATAAGAATCCGAGGCAGTTATATAAAACTTCGGACGGCAGCGATGTTTCCGCCGTGCTGACCCATTCCATACAGGTAATGCCTATACTTGCCCAGGGAAGATATGTATTTACTCCGCAGTCGGCTGTCCAGCCTTATGTGGGTTTGGGGGTTGGAGGAAGCCTGATACGGTACCGCAGATTCCTTGGAGAATTTGGCGAAAGCGATACCAAGTTCAGCTTTACGGCTCGCCCCGAAGCGGGTATCAATATTCCTATTGGCAAAAGCCGCGAAACGGGAATTAATATTGGCGCGGCATATCATTATATTCCTTTTAAACACGATGGCGTAGAAGGCCTGAGCAATTTTGGCATTAACGCGGGGATACGGTTTGCCTTGCGCAAATAAGTAAATGGAAGCAGGGAATATAATCTGTATAGATAAGCGAAGCGGGGAATATGCGCCCTTTGCGAATCGGCCCGGCTGCTCTTATAAGAAGTTCAAAAGCGAACGTTTAAAAAACAGGCAGGCGATTTGAAAAGGAGCGTTTTAGAGGCATCCCGGTCGTATGGCGCCGAGAAGTTTTAAGGAAACTGTAGAGCGGCGGGCGTTGTGCGATCGGGAATTGCCTTATATAGCCCCGGCTAAAGCTTAGTTGAGGCGCGGGTCGATGGGGAAATTGATCATCATTTCATAATCGCCGCCGAGCTCTTTCAAAGCGTCTTTCCAGATGTCCTCCACGTTTTGATGAAAGACAATTTTTCGGTTAGCTTGCAACGTGAGCCATGATTTTTCCTGTAATTCTTCATTTAACTGCCCGCCCGACCATCCCGAATAACCGATATAAAAACGGATCTTCGACGCTTCTATCAGGCCGGATTTCAACAGGCCTATGGCCAGCTCAAAATCGCCCCCCCAATAAATGCCGTTCAGCACTTCATAACTTCCGGGGATATGATCGGGATATTGATGCAGGAAATGAATGGTATCTTCCTGGACAGGCCCCCCGTAAAAAACGGGTATTTTCATGTCGCCGATATTATACATGAGCTCGTCGAGATAATGCTCATAAACCCTGTTTAATACAAATCCGAAACTTCCTTCTTCCTTGTGTTCGCATATGAAGATCACGGTCCTTTTGAAATTTGGATCTTTCAGAAAGGGTTCTGCAATTAATAAAACGCCCGGAGCAGGTTTGATCATATGCCTAAATTAATGATTTTAGTTTGGATTGGCGCCGCCTGTACAGCGTAAAAACGAAGGTAGGGCGGGCGGTTTTTACATTTTTTCCCGATCTGCATAATTCTTAGTTAAATTCAATCCCCCTATATTCGTTATGTCGACGGTTAACGTCGGGTTCATTAAATTTGCCTGATCTAACCGCCCTTAATACAATACTATCCCGAGTGAAAAAAGTTTTTCCCATCATTTTCATCCTGATCAGCCTATCCCTGGCGGGAACGATCTATGTGCAGTACAGCTGGCTCGATACGATGCTGGTGAACAAACAGGAGGAGTTCAAGTGGAAGGTGACCCGTATTATTGACAATGTAGGCAGGGAGTTGATGGAGCAAAAAAATACATTGCCCTCCCTTAAAAATTATCATGTGAAGCCGGGCTTTAATTTTCCGTCCGACCAGTTTCAGCGCGAGCTGATGCGGCCGGCGACGATCGGGCAGAAATTCACGGCTTTTGAGGTGGAGGAAAAATTAAGAAAGGCTTTTTATGAACAGGGGCTGAGGAATATCAATTTTGATTTTGCCGTCATTGCCGATGTGGGCTCATTTTCTTATGAGTACCAGCTCCGGTCGGATAATTTCTTAAAAGCTTTTGAAGATACGATCAACAATTTTCAATGGGTGCTGCCGCTACAGCCTCCCAGCGGAAGCGACCTGGAGAACCTTATGCCGGCGCAGGAAATGATATTGATCATCCCGGATATCCGGGCGATCGCTTTTAAGGAAATGCGTTGGATGATCATTGGTTCTATCTTTTTTACGCTGATGATCGTCAGCGCGTTTTATGTGACGGTCAGCGCGTTGTTGCGTCAGAAAAAGATAAGCGAGATCAAGAATGATTTTATCAACAACATGACGCATGAGTTTAAGACCCCGCTGGCTACCATTTCACTGGCGGTAGATGCGCTGCGCAACAATAAAGTGATGGAAGATCCCTCCAAAATGAATTATTTCAGCGGGATCATCAAGGAAGAAAACAAGCGCATGAATAAGCATGTGGAGACCATCCTGCAGGCGGCGCTGATGGATCGGCAGGAAATACAGCTCAATAAAAAACCGGTTCGTCTGCACGAACTGATCAGGGAAGTCATAGGCAATTATAGCCTGCAGCTGGAAGAGAAGCAGGGAAGGATAGACCTGCAATTGCATGCGGCTAATGATTGCGTCAACGCCGATGAAGTGCATTTCCGCAACCTGATCTCCAACCTGGTCGACAATGCCGTTAAATATTCAAAGGGAAACCTCGTTCTTAAAATATCCAGCAGCAACGCCGGTTCCCGGCTGATCTTAAAGTTTGAAGACAACGGCATTGGCATGAGCAAGGAAACCATAAGAAGGATATTTGAAAAATTCTATCGCGCGCATACCGGCAACCTGCACAATGTTAAAGGCTTTGGTTTAGGCCTCAGCTATGTGAAAACGGTAATAGACGCGCATGACGGCAAGATAAAGGTGGAAAGCTCCGTAGGCAGGGGGTCGACCTTTACCCTGGAAGCGCCCTTGCTAAAGGAAAAACTACGATCTGAATAACAGGCACCCGTCGCCATAACTTAAGAATCTGAACCCGTTTTCTAACGCATACGAATATACGTTTTTCCAGTCCTCTCCAATGAATGCCGCGACCAGCAACAGCAGCGTTGACCGGGGCTGATGAAAATTTGTGGCCAGCGCATGCGGTATATTGATCGGGCATCCCGGAGCGATCAACAGGCTGGTTCGCGCGATCAGCTTATCCGTTCCCGTTTTTTCCATCCATGTCAGAACGGCTTCCAGGGAGGCTTTTGCCGACGCCCGGGGACGATCCTGGTATGGCTCCCACTGGCCGACGGTAAACAAGCCGGGAAGCGTTTCCTTTTGCGCAATCAGCTGGAGGCCTATCCAGTAAAGGCTTTCAACGGCCCTGAAGGAAGTGGTGCCCACCGCCGTAATGTGTTTATCGGCAAACCGGTAAATATTTTCCACGACAGACTTAGACAGTTCAATGTATTCGGCATGCATCTCGTGTTCCTGCATGCGTTCGCTTTTCACGGGTTTAAAAGTGCCGGCGCCGACATGCAGCGTGATAAAATCCTGCCGTATGCGATGCGCGGAAAGACCCTGCAGGATGCCGGGCGTAAAATGCAATCCCGCCGTCGGGGCGGCTACGGAGCCCAGGTTTTGGGCATAAACGGTCTGGTAACGTTCGGCATCGGCCGCATCGGGTTTTCGTTTAATGTATGGCGGTAGAGGAATAGCCCCCGACCAATGCAGGATCTCGGCAAAACTTAGCGTTTCGGGAAACCAGGAAAAGCGGACGATAAAATGATCCCCCGCTTTTTTTAGTATGATCGCACGAAGTATAAGCGCTCCGTCCGGCCCGGCTATCTTTTTCTCCAGCGGGGCTCCGGGTTTCCATTTTGCCGCCTTCCCCACCAGGCATTTCCAGTCGGCGGTTTTTTGTTCCAGCATGGCCCTGCCGATATCAGGGCCGCCGCCGTCGGGCTCCAGGCAAAAGATCTCGATCTGCCCGCCTGTCGGCTTTTGAAACAGCAGCCTGGCTTCCATGACCTTTGTATTGTTCAGGACTACCAGGGAATCGCCGGGGATAATATCAGCGATATTCCGAAATCTACTTTCCGCGATCGTTTTATTGCGGTAGACCAATAGTTTAGACCCCTCTCTTTCCGTGAGCGGATAATAGGCAATGCGGTCCTCAGGCAGGGCGTAATCATATTCCGAGATGGCTATTGTTCCGGGATGGCTGTTCTTTTCTGGCGTTGGTTCCAATGGCGGCGTGATCTTTAGGTTAATTAACATTCAATGTTCGTAATGCACAGTTAATCCACATGTCGTCTGCAAAATCTACCTGCTTTTTGCCCTCAAACCCCTGTCAATGTTAAATGTTAGCATATTTTCCTGTTGTGGAAAAATTAAAT
>JAEUVR010000422.1 GCA_016786785.1 Chitinophagaceae bacterium | reverse complement strand
TGACAAGGCGGATGAAAAATTCATCATTGAAAGAATTAAACAGATCGTTACCAAAACGGCCGAAGCCAATGGCGCCACAGCAGAGGTGCAGATCCCTTACACTACTGCTTACCCGCTGGTATATAATGATCCGGCGCTGACAGAAAAAATGCTCGGTTCCCTGCAAAAAACAATAGGCATTGAAAACCTTGACCTTGTTTCTCCCCGGACGGTTGCAGAAGATTTTGCTTTTTACCAGCAAAAGGTTCCGGGGCTGTTTGTCTTCCTGGGCGGACTTCCCAAGGGGAAAGACCCCCAGACTGCGGCGCCGCACCATACGCCTGATTTTTTTATCGATGAAGCCAGTTTTCCCGTAGGCATGAATACATTGGCCAACCTGGCGCTGGACTATCTGCAGCAAAAATAAGCCTATCGCCATTTATCTTTTAGCAAAGCTGCCGGTATATTGCAACCCTTCCGAAGAAGCGATGACCAGGAAATAAGCGCCGGATTTAAGCGAAGAAATATCTATCGATCCTTTGTTTACGCCCTGTTCCATATCCTGCTTCCTCGAAAAAGCCATTTTTCCTGAAAGCGTGTATACCTGGATGGAAGCTTCTTTTTTTGCCGCGCTGTTAATGGTATAACTAAGGGTGGAAACAGCAGGATTCGGATACAGCAGCGCTTCATTTTTGATATTGTTGCCGACAGTAATGATCTTCGAATAGCTAACCCCTTCGTGAATATCCACCTGCTTTAACCGGTATTGATTGGCGCCGTTGACGGGTTTGTTATCGGTAAAAACATACGAGGAAACACTTGCTCCCGGCGCCACAAATACCTTTCCGATAGAATCGAAACCGTTTTGCGCTGCGCGCTCAATGATAAAATAGTGCCCGTCATTGCCTGCATTATCAGCGCTCCAGCGAAGCGTGGTTTTTTCGTTGTTCCGTTCGCCGGTGAAGCTTAATAATTTTACAGGGAGTATGCTGGCCACATATATGTCTTTATTTAATGAAACAACCGTACAAAGATTATTGCTCAGGCTCGCAGAGATCGTTTTATTTCCTGCGACGGACCAGGAAATACCTGTGGGCGCCGGTAGCAGCGAGTTCGCAGGAGTTCCGCCGGGAAAGGTCCAGTTATAATTAACCCCGGCATCCGGCGCGTGCGCTATTGAAAAATCAGTTCCCATATTAAGGGTAGTCGATTCGGGGCCCTGTATTGCGAAAGAAGTCGCCGGGCTTAGATTGATATCATCAATCAGTACTCCATACGTCTTTGTATTGTTGGAATTCAAAAACTCCACTTTTACCTTCCTGTCTGTCGATGAAGCGGGAATACTGAATGAAAGGGAAGTTGTTTGTAAGTTGAAACTCGTATTGCTATAGGAAAATATAGAATTAATATACTCAACGCCCGATTGAACGCCCGTGACCCTCGCAATGATCGATACCGTTTTGGGGGTATTGTTGTCCTTTCTCCTCGATCCCTTAAAACTGAAATTATAAGACTGGCCCGGGAAAATGCAGACCTGCTGGTTGATACAACGCTCCACATCTATTTCTGTTACATAGTTGGATGCCACGCTTCCTCCGTATACAGTTTCAGGGTTGATCTCAATAGTACAGTTGGTACTCCATCCTGAAGCATTGCTGTTAAATCCGGGGTTAACGATTAAATTCTGGCCATATACCGATGTAGAAACGATAAATGAAAAGAATAAAAATTTTCTCTTAAAGGCATTCCGGAAATTTCTGTCGAAGGATTTCATAATCGATGTTTTAAACCGCTAATGAAATTTCATAACCCATGCCATATTATTACTGTATTATTATTAAAACACTACACATGATTTGTTTTAATATTTGATCTCAAAATCAGACGCAATTCCCGAAAAGGGAATATATTTCATGTTGAACCCGGAGGGATAAGGCGGCTCAGAGGGAGGAACACCGCGGGGAAGTTCTATTGCGCTGCCGGTAAACCTTGGAGCACGCCAGCTGCATTAAAAAAAACAAGAAATATCCGGATAAGACATAAGGGAGATTAGAAAAAAACAGTCAATTTTAGCATATAAACCGGATGCGGTCATCGGCAGGTGGATGATGCAAACCATTTAGCCCTCAATATTAATTGAGATGCCGTTGGCGCATACATTTGCAGATCATTGACTTAGCCAATAGCGCCAGGCG
The DNA here is from genome assembly GCA_016786785.1 of Chitinophagaceae bacterium. GTDB lineage: Bacteria > Bacteroidota > Bacteroidia > Chitinophagales > Chitinophagaceae > Flavitalea. The sequence goes on along the minus strand of JAEUVR010000422.1, from coordinate 2,816 downwards.
GGTTATCCGTTGCAGGCGCAAGTATTGATAGATCGGCGCCATAAACAGGTTATCTTTTAAAATATTTCGCATGAACCAGATACCCGGTAATGCCATCCGGCAGATCCTATTGTTATCCATTATTATCCTTTTAGGGATGGTGCTGTTTTTTCAGCTCAGCTCTTTTATTCCCGCTTTTCTCGGCGCTTATACCTTATATATCATCATGCGGAAATACCAGTTTATCCTGGAGGGAAGGTACAAATGGAAAAAAAGCGTAAGCGCCGCGCTGTTAATGTTACTCTCCTTTCTTATTATCCTGTTGCCCATCTTTGTACTGGTCAATATGGTATCTTCAAAACTGGGATATGCCATACAGCACTCTTCCGAGGTCTTAATGACCATTAAAAATTTTATACAAAAATATGAAGCGCAATATGGCGTAGATATCCTGACCGATATAAACGTTCAGAAGCTGACCAGTTGGGGAGCCCAAACCCTGCCACGGGTATTGAACTCCACCGTGAATACGCTGATAACCATCATAATGATGTATTTCATTTTGTACTTCATGCTGACAGAAGGAAGAAAAATGGAGTCGAAGTTTTATGAATGGGCGCCCTTGAAAGACGAGAATATATTGTTGTTGCGCAGGGATCTTAACGGGATGGTATTGTCTAATGCCATTGGCATTCCCCTGATCGCCCTCGTTCAGGGCATAGTTGGCCTGATCGGTTATTTGATAATAGGCGTGCCCGAACCGATGTTCTGGTTTGTGATCACATGTATAGCCAGCATGTTGCCTGTAGTAGGAGCGGCGCTGGCATACATACCTCTTTCCATAGTCATGTTTGCCGAAAATGACTCCCTTCGCGGCATTATTGTATTAATATTCGGATTGGCTATTATCGGTAGCGTAGACAATATCTTCCGATTCTGGCTTCAGAAAAAACTGGGAGATATACATCCGATGATCACGGCATTCGGGGTGATCATCGGCGTGAATATTTTTGGTTTTATCGGTCTTATTTTCGGGCCTATCCTGATCTCTCTTTTCATAATACTGGTCAGGATCTATAACAATGAATTCGGCAAAGCTCAAACCGGCTGATACGCCCTGGCAGGAGAAGGATTTTCTACCTTTTGCCCCTTCGCGGTTTCCTCAAGCGTTCATTTACAGGCGCTTTTTTCAGTAGCGCGGCATTCTGTTGGATAAAAAAAATTAAGCGTTCCAAAACACAATAAAATAATTCCGCTTTATCGCTTGTAAACCTTAGCAGCTAATAATATTTTGCAAATCGTTGCCGTTTTAGGAAACCAACGACCCAATAAATCCGTACCCTATGTTTTGCAAACCACAGTCTGCATTTACTATCTGTTTGGCCCTACTGTTATCGCCCTCATTATTGACCGTAATGGCCCATGGCGGGAACGCTATAATACCCGCGGGGAAGGAAGAATTTATGCCGGTTGTTTCGCGATCCCTGGCCCTCAAAAATCAGGCGCATGTATTGTATGAGCGCCTGGACCTGGAGAACTCCGGGCTCGGCCTGGATGCTTTTTCGTATGCCTTGTCCGGCTACCTTAACTTGTTGGAGAAAGGAAAACTTCAAAACCCGAATACGCTGACCATCTGCGATTTCAGCCAGTCCTCTAAAAAGAAAAGACTATATATTATAGACCTTAAAGAGATGAAGATCCTGTGGAATACCTATGTGGCTCACGGGCGCAAATCAGGCGGGGAGTTTGCCCAATCTTTTTCCAATGCGCCCAAGTCGCATAAAAGCAGCCTCGGGTTTTACATAACCGAACAAACTTACTATGGATCGCATGGCCTGTCCCTAAGGATCAATGGATTAGAAAAAGGCATCAATGATATGGCCAGGGCAAGAAATATTGTCATTCACGGATCGGATTATGTCGGCGATGATTTCCTGGAGAGCAATCCTTTTACCGGAAGAAGCTTTGGCTGTCCTGCTATTCCGGATGAAGAAACTACTGCAATCATTAATACCATTAAAGAAGGGTCCTGCTTATTTATATATCATCCTACCAAACAATACCTAACGGTATCCAAAATATTGAAAAGCTGAGAGTGGACATACGCTCGGGTGGTTTAAAGGTGAAAAAGCTCAATTTAGGTTCGTACCCTATGATTGAGCTTTTCTTTTTTATTTGATCGGCCCTGTAGGGTTTTGGGAGTCTTTTTAAACTTTGTAAACGCGTCCGGACGCAATTTTATCATCGTGCTGTACGGCTTCGCCTCTCTGAAGTTACCGGCGCTAAGGCGAGTGTAGCAGATTTGCCGCCGTCCTTCCCGGTTTCCCGACGGAAAATCGGGGTTTTATTAAAATCTATTAATATTTCGATGAGGAAAATGTATTATTTACCTGTAAAACTTAACTTTACCCTTATTATTGGATAGAATAGTGAGGAAGGATATATATATTTGCATATAAAAACGATCTCAAAATGATTCTAAAGAAAACCTTTTTAATCGGGTTATCATCCCTGATGCTTTTTTCATGCGTTAGCTCAAAAAAATACAAAGCAAGCCAAGCGCAATATGAAACACTGAACACAGCGCATTTAAAGCTGCAGAACGATCTAAAAAACTGTGAGGACCAGAATGCAGAAAATGCGCGTCAGAAAGCTGCGCTTCTCGCGGAAATCGAAACCCTTAACAAACAGATCGCTTTCTTAAAGGATAACAATACCAACGTATTAACCCAGTTAAAGGATCTTTCTGTAGTGTCTGCCACCCAGGCCGAAAGCATTAAGAAATCGCTCGAAAACATAGGCGCCAAAGATGTATATATCCAGGATCTGCAAGCGGC
>JAEUVR010000405.1 GCA_016786785.1 Chitinophagaceae bacterium | reverse complement strand
ATACCCGCCGTGCCATCGGGAGAACCGTCGTCTATGACCAATACATGAAATCCCTGGTCCAGGATCATAATGGCGCGGATAATATCCCCGATATTCTCCCGTTCATTATAGGTAGGTATGATAACAAGCTTTTCCAATAATCAACCCTTCTTTAACATCATACGATTAAAGACCTCCGTAAGTTTCTGTTTGGTATGCAGGGGAAAATCGCCTTTCATCATCCAATCATAATACTGAGGCTCAGCTTTGAGCACTTCGGTCACCGGGCGACCTTTATGTTTCCCGAAATTAAACACCTCCACTCCTTTTTCCATGACCATCCTCCTGGCAAAATCCACCGTATTCTCTTCGCCGATACAGGCAAGGATACTCTCTACCGTATTGCCGAGCTGCGCATATCTTTTTACCTGTGACTGCAACACTTCCCAGGTAGCCAGGGCGTCGACTTCGGCGCTATGCGCACCGGCAAGCTCCTGGTTACAATAAAACCTATACGCCGCGCTCAGGGTGCGCTGCTCCATCAGGTGAAATATTTTCTGCACGTCAAGCAGCCTCCTGGATTTAAAATCGAAATCCAGTCCAACCCTCAGGAATTCCTCGGCCAGCAAGGGTATATCAAAGCGGTTGGAATTATAGCCGGAGAGATCGGCGTTTTCGATGAACTGTTTGATCTCATTGGCGGCCTGCCGGAACGTAGGCGCGTCCTTTACCATCTCATTGGTGATGCCATGCACTTCAATGGAGGATTCGGAAATAGGCATTTCCGGGTTGATCAGTTTTCTTTTAACGGATTTGCCGCCATCAGGCATAATTTTCACGATAGCGATTTCAATAATGCGATCCGTGCTCAGATTCATCCCCGTTGTTTCCAGGTCGATAATAGCCAGCGGCTTGGATAATTGTAACATAAAAATTTATGAATGGTCTAATGGTAAAGCGCCTTTGCACAAATGTAAGCATATCTGCGGCATCAAATTTCCACAACCCGGGAGTAAAAGCGATTACAGCAAAAACCTAAAAAAAAAATATGATTTTATTCAGGAATAGCCGGGATCAAACTATTTTTCCGCCGCCTAAAGATAAGCTTCGGGCCGGGGGAAGCATAAGTAAAATATCGGCAAATCAATAGGGTTTTTATGCAAATAGCGGCGATTGATATGGAGATGGCTACAGCGGGATGTTGGTTGCTATAGGGGTTTTATCCGAACAGAGTCGATTGGCATACAACCTTGAATGCCTTGTTTTCGAATTTTTTCAGGTTTTTATACAAGCAGCGCATTGACAGACCACTTAAGAGACATCTCGTAAAACACTGTATATCAGAATAATATGAAAATAAAACCAATTTACGAGTCCCTGGCAGCCATAAAACAGCTCAGGAAAACATTATGCGTAAACCAATCGCAGTTACCATAACAGTCAGCCGTTCATACCGCGGGCAGGGTCAATTTTTTCTTAAATACCCCGACAGGCTTGCATAAACGGGATTTTATTATTTACTTTGGAAATGATTGTCTCCTACGCGGCGGTCAGCATCCAATCCTACTAAATTTCCCATTGCATATCCGCTTCCTTTGAATTTCCTGATGATCGTTGATCCCTTTTCATCAGGTTTTATTCATTCACTTTAAATACCTCAAAAATGAAAAGGAAGCTTATCATTCTGGCGCTAATATGCGTTACCGCAATTGGATTCACCTCCTGCACCGCTCAAAAAGGCTGCAAATCAACACAGGGCTTTGTAGGTTATAGCGGCAGGTAATTAGAGACCATTATCTTTAACGTCTTATAACATCAAAGGTTACCATGCAACGGTAACCTTTTTGCTTTTCGTCTGTTAATGAAATAAAATAACGATAGGTTTGCCGGCAAACCGCCGCCAACCGATCATTCAATGAATAAATAAAACAACGATGGACTGGATACCCTTAGATCAGGAATCGCAATTGGAAGAAATCCGGCAAAAATCATTTTCCAGGGCGCAGGTAATCCTTAAATACAGCGTGCTGTGTTCGCTGAGCGCCACGATCAAAGACAGGCTGGATCGATCCGAAGTTATCGGAGACGCTGATTTTTACTGGCTCGACCTGATCCGTTACCGTTCTATTTCGAATAAGATAGCGGAAACTTATGGCGTTCAGCACAAATCGCCCCAAACGCTGACGATCAGGAACGGGCAATGCGTTTATCACGAGAGCCACATGGGTATCTCCATGGAAAAGATCAATAAAAGCTTAACAGAAATGTTGGGAGAATAAAAGAAGGGGAGGGACTCAGTTTCTTTTATAAAAGCAGAGGCTGACAGAAGCGGCCGGGCCTTTTTCGCTCAGCGTAAAAAAGCCGTTGTTTTTATTGGCGAAGGCGACCGCTTCGCCCTGGGGTTCTAACTGGTAGGCAATGGACTTTCCCCCGCGTTTAAGCGCGTCCGTTATCGACTCGCCCGCTTTGCGGGTATAATAAAAAAGAGAAGTATAGGTTTTTAATATGATCTCGCTGCCGTCGGCGGATTGGGCCGCGCTGACCACGCCGTTATATTCCAGCGCCAGGTCAAACGACGCTTCAGCGGAAGCGCCTGTTTGCTGCGGATAAGCCAGCCGGTATACCCTCGATTTTGCGTCTCTCTTGGTGATGATATAAATATCTTTTGAATTGCCGTCAACCAAAATAGCTTCGGCATCATGGGAGCCATCGGGATAGGTAAAGGTTATCTTATCAAAACGATCTACCGAACCGGACGATAGCAGGGGTTCTTCAAACCGGTAAATGGCATAGTCGGTATGGTTTTGGTTATTGTCTCCTATATCGGCAATATAGAGATACTGCTTATTGTTTTCGGGGCCGTTGGCCAAAGCCATATCTTCCCAGTCCCGGTTAACGGCGCCGGTCAACGGGATCGATTTTCCAACGCTGCCGTCATGCTGCACAGTGCGGATCTCTGGCGGATTCCCGCTATCTTCCACTACCCAGAGGTATCCGGGGTTAGCTTTACTATCGGCTATGCCTGAGCTTTCTTCAATATTCCCATCCCGTAGCGGAAACAACTGGGGCGTTGTCGCATAGCGGGTTACAGGGTCGCCTTCTTCGTTGGAAGCTTTCTGGCAACCGCCGGCAGCAGGGATCATCGCCGCCAGCAGCAGGGGCAATAAGCTTTTGGCAGAAGGCTTCCTTTTTTCGGTCAACCATAAAGAAAAGAGCAGCCAGACGATCGCCGCCGCAAACCCGGCTATTACATCGCTGGCATAATGCACCCTGAAATATATCCTGCTAAAACCGATGAGCAGGATCGTTAGTCCGAGAAGGAAGATCAGCAGCCGTTTCATTGTTTTTTGTTTAACGCTATTCCAGACCAGGTAGATCAGCAAACCATAGAACGCTAAAGCAGACATTGCATGGCCGCTGGGGAAGCTGAACCCTCCTACTCCTTCCAGGACGGGATCATGGGGTCTTATCCTGCCAAAATAGTTTTTAAGCCCCATATTAATAAAAACCGTTCCCAGGGAGATTATCATTACCCTGAGAAAACCTGTTTTGTCTTTTTGTATCAAAAGAAAATAAAGCGCCAAAACGATATTGGCGGATAAAAGAAAGGCGGTAGAGCCCATAAAAGTTAAAACGAGCAGTATCGGGGTATTCCAGTCGTTTATCCAGGGAGCGATAATCTCAAAAACGCGATGGTCCAGGGTATGATCCTTTAGCCTGAACGTATAATTAACGATATAAATAAACCCGGCCATAGCGACTATGAACAAGATCATCGCCGCCGCCGGGGAAATATTTCTCAGGCCGGTAATGGTTTTTCTAAAACGACCGACAGACCGTACCATCGTCTTCCGGGATTTTAAAATGCATTTTTATTTCCCCTGAAAGTATTGTAGACGGTCAGGAACATGATCCTTAAGTCGAGCCAGATACTCCAGTTTTCCATATACCATATATCATGTTCCACGCGTTGCTGCATCTGCATGATGGTTTTGGTTTCGCCGCGGAAGCCATTCACCTGCGCCCAGCCTGTAATGCCCGGGGTCAGGAACTGCCGGATCATATACTGTCCGATCACTTTTGAATAGTCTTCGGTGTGTTTGAGCATATGAGGACGGGGGCCCACGATACTCATCTCTCCTTTCAGCACATTAATGAATTGGGGAAACTCGTCGACATTCGTTCGCCTCATGAACTTGCCGATCGTTGTTAACCGCGAATCGTTCTTGGTGGCTTGCTTGGAGTTTGCGTCCTTATTCACTTTCATGCTCCTGAACTTGTAACAGCGGAAGGACTGATTATCCCTTCCGCTCCGCTCCTGGATAAAAAATACCGGACCTTTCGATTCGAGTTTGATCAACAGCGCCATCAGGGGAACCAGCCAGGATAGGACAAAGACGATGACCAACGAACTCACTACCACGTCAAACAATCTTTTTTTGATACGGTTGCTGACATCGTTGAGGGGTTCGGTACGGATAGAAAGCACCGGCATATCCTTCAGGTAGTCGATGTACACGGGTCTTTTGATAAAAAAGGAAAGATCCGGGATGATCCGGAAGCGGATACATTCCTGGTCGGCCTGCATCATCAATTCATATATTTCGCCGTCCTGCTCTGGACCGATGGTAGAATAGATCTCATTCACCTGGTACTGTTTGGAAATCTTTATCACCCCGCCAATATCGCTGATGATCGGATAATTGGACAGCTCGTGCACATTTTCCTGCTCCTCGCAGAACCCGATGATCTCGGTATTCATTCCTTCTTCTTCCAGGTAATGCACCAGTTTTTTCGCCACTTCATTATACCCGATGATAACCACCTTCCTGACCAGGTATTCCTGGTGACGAAAATAATGGCGGATCATCAGGTAAATAAACCGGTTTACCAGCAACATCATGCCCATGCTCGCCAGTATCACGGAGATGAATAAACGCGATAGCTGGAACTGCTGAAAGAAATAGAGATACAGCATGACAATGCCGAGCCATCCGAAATAAACGCGCGTCGTCCGGCGGGTAAACAATTCAAAGCTGTTGATAAACCTTTCATTGTATAAGTTTCCTATCCAGCAAACCAGCATCCAGGCCAGGTTGAGGAAAAGCCAGAAACGGGCATAGACCACAAAATGGTCCATGGGAATGGTCTCGCTCAGCCACAATTGCGTAACCAGCACGATCAGGTTCAGCGTCATTAGGTCAAGCCCTGCAAGCACCAATTGCAGGAAGCGGATAAATCTGTAATTCATAATATGTTAGGTTAAAGGAGGCAGGTTGTTCGCAACTGTACTGCCGTTGACGGTCATGCGGGAACTGTCGCGCCTTCATAAAGGGCCAATAGCTTTGCCACAATACGCGGAGCGGTTTTACCATCCCACATCGGCGGAACGGCGCTTTTTTTCCAGTCGCCTGCAAGCAGTTTTTTAAGGTAAGGCGCCAGGTTTGAGGGGTTTGTTCCTACCAGCTCATTGGATCCTTCGGTGACGGTTTCGGGACGTTCGGTAGAATCTCTTAGCGTCATGCAGGGCACTTTTAATACGGTGGTTTCTTCGGTTATCCCACCCGAATCGGTAATAACGGCCTTGGCATGCTTCACCATATAAATAAACTCCAGGTATCCCATGGGCTCTACTTGCAGCAGGCGGGGATGATGGTATTTTATCAATTCCAGCTTCTGCCGGGTTCTCGGGTGCACGGGAAATACCACGGACATGTCGCCGGTGCCTTCCAGGATGGCGTCGAGCATGGCTTTTAATTTGTATGGATCGTCCACGTTCGCCGGACGATGAAGAGTGACAAGAAAATAATTGCCGGATCTCAGGGAAAATTCATCCCATATATTTGGCTTTCTTAGCCGCTCCAGGTTAGCAAACAGCGTATCGATCATGGTATTGCCGACAAAATGGATACGATCTTCGTTTATTCCCGATTTCCTGAGCTGCGTATTGGCGACCTCGCTGGTAGTAAAAAAATGATCGGTAATGGAATCGGTAACGATCCTGTTTATTTCTTCGGGCATGGTCATATCGCCCGAACGTATCCCCGCTTCAACATGTACGACGGGCACGCATAGTTTTTTGGCTACAATGGAACAGGCCATGGTAGACGTCACGTCTCCCACCACCAATACCACGTCGGGCCTGTGGGCGATCATGTCTTTTTCAAACCGGACCATTATTGCCGCCGTTTGCTCGGCCTGGCTCCCGCCTCCCGCTTCAAGATTAACATGGGGTTCGGGAATGCCCAACTGTTCAAAAAAATCGCCGCTCATCTTTTTATCGTAGTGCTGACCGGTGTGAATAAGGCGAAAATCAATCTCGCGTCCCTGCTCTTTTGCCGCATTAACGGCCTTAATAATGGGAGCTACTTTCATAAAATTGGGCCTTGCTCCCGCAATAATTGCAATGATCATATTTCTTTAAGTTTATTTTACTGTTTGTCAAACCGCGCGATTGGCCGAAGACGACCAGCAAACGCAGCGCTGCATATATTATCCGGCGATATGGCTCGCAGTCGCTAAAAGACGATCTGCAACGCGCGCATCGCCTCATATCCTTCCCGGATAAACCTCGCGATCAACGAATGGGTCTACCTGGACTTCTCCAACAACGCTTCATACAAAGCCTCCAGCGATCGCATCACCGCCTCGGGCCTGTACGCTTGCGAAAGCGCCAGCGAACGGCGGCCATATTCCCGGAGCAGACCGGGATCATCTATTGCTTGCTTAAGAATGGATAGCAACTGCCGCTTATCGCCGGGTTTAAACAACCATCCGTTATATCCAGGCTTCACGATCTCAGGAATCCCTCCTACATCGGTAGCGATAACCGGTTTGGCATAAGCCATAGCCTCCAAAATAGACACGGGAAGACCCTCATGGTACGATGGAAGAATGTATATATCGCAGGCAGCAAGCAACTTTGCTTTTTCCGCGCCGTTGACCCATCCTGCGTATGCCGCTTCGCCGCTAAGCCCGTCCTCTTTTATCCGGGTTTGCAGGCGCGTTGTTTCGCCATTCCCGGCTATGGTAACGCTAACCCTGTCCCTAAACTGTCCGGGGTTAGCGGCCAGGACGTCGAGGAGATCAAAAATGCCTTTATCATCGCATATCAATCCCAGAAACAATAAGCGGAGGCGTCCATCGGGGGCGGACGGCTCAGGGAAAACCGGGGCTTCTTCGATAACGTTGTTCACTTTTTCGAGGCGTTTGAGCCGGAAGGCGGAAGCATAGTAAGCTTTCCATTTATCTGAAAGGCAAATGACAAGGTCTGCTTTCCCGAGGATAAACCTTATATATGGCTTCAGCAGCTTTGTACGGGCATAAAACTGATCAAAGCCTCCTCCATGAATATGCAGGATGGTTTTTTTACCGAATAATTTACCGATCATCAATAAAAACGACTTGCGAAGAAAGCTCCCCCTTGACGCATTATGAATATGCAGTATCCTGATCTCCTTATCTGTCGACAGGATTACTATCAGCCTGATAACCGCCTTGCAATATGCCAGGAGGCGCTTTGCCGCAGAAGCATTTGAATAATAGGTAGGAATGAATTTGAAAGGCGTAATATTGGCCGCATACACTTCCAGCACTGCGCCTATGCCTCCCCGATGGTTTTTATAGTCGGGGCCTATGTAAAGAACCTGCTTCATGACTACCGCGCTCGCCTTTTATAATTATTCATCATTTAACGATAATGCCTTTTCAAGGTATACCTTGAAAAGATTATCCCACTCGTATTTATTATATTCTCTCCTGATCTCTTCTCTCTTATACAGCTCCTTTGAGCGCAATATTTTTCCAAAAGCTTCTTCCATTCCAGCGGCATTGTCGTCCACAATAACCCCGACAGGCATGGTCGCCGAATCTATAATTCTTACATTATCCAGCGAGGGATTGGCGATAAAAGGCATGCCGTTCACCAGGTATTCATAAGTTTTCGTATTCGGCTGCAGCGGGTATGGCATAACCATTGGCGTAAAGGATACGCCGCATTTTGCATACCTGAAAAAGATCGCCAGCCTGTTCTGCGGAATGAACCCCGTCGTGTAAACGAAGGATTGCAGTTGATGCTTTTGAATATATTGATTGATTTCCTCCAGTTCATTTTCCGTTGAAGATCCTATAACGACAAAACGAACGGGGGCGCCGGGGTTCTTTTGCAGGAATTGATGAAACCCTTTGACGCATTCGATGATATTTCTCCGGCGCAGCGTACCTACATACAAAAAGACATAATCGTCGGTTTGAACAATAGGGCCGAAACGCTCACGATCCTCCTGGCTGATGGGATCGTCGCCAAAATAAGCGCCGCCAAGGGGAAGCAATTTATATTTTTTGATCCCTATTTGTTTGGCGGCAGAGTCGGCGATCACCGAAACATGTTTATACAGCGTCGAGGCGATCAGGATCAAAAAATCAAAAAATACGCGTTTATATTTTTTCTTATGTATGGAAACGGTCCTGATATCGAGATAAGCTTTATTCCTGTCCAGCCACAATAACAACAGGGATACCAGCGGGAATACATGGATCATGACGCGGTCAAAATCATGCTCCTTATTACAAGCGGCGACGGTCCGTATAAACCGGAGATGATTGAATACTTTAAATTTTTTTCTGGGCACGTAAATAATATCCGGGTTGTCAGGCTCAACGCGTTGTTTGTTAAGATCATAACATAAATATTTAACCTTGTGCCCCTTGCTTTTAAGATAAGTATAATACCTGTGATAGTCGACCAATAAGCCAAATTGATTATGCGCGACCAAAAGGATTTTCATGAAGTCTCCAGGTTTTCATTACGGTAAAGGGGTGAATTAACATAATAGACCAGTAAAAAATAGATGGCGCAGAAGTTCTGGTTCCGGAATGCGTCATTATAAAAAAGCATTACCGTAAAGATCAGCAACAGGAACATTGCGAACTTATTGGTATGCCTGAAATAATTATTGGCATAGGCGATCAACCAAAAGATGCCGATGGTAAAAGCCAAACCGCCCTGGATCAACAAAATGAAAAGAAAGGGACGGGTGCCGCCCAACAACCATTGGTAGGTTTGGGCAAAATGCGACAACCCCAATACGCTTCCGCCTTTAAATACGCCGTATTCAAGCCCAAAAAATAAAGTATTGACCTGCTCGGAAATCAACTTCCAGGCAATAATAATCTTGGTAAAACGCGGGATATCGTCCGACGAATAAATATCCCCCATCAAATATTCGTCGAGAAAATCGGCAGAAAATATACCAGACATGCTACTTTCTCCGAAATCAAGATCTTTATGGGTATACAAAGTATTAAAGAGAAAGAGAAAGACAATCGCGCCGCCTATGGACCATAAGATACTCGACAGCTTAAATTCAAAGTATATAAAGACAAACATCAAGGGGATCAGGATGAACGACACCTTGGTTTCATTGAGCATAAGCGGCGTCAGACAAAAATATAACAACACGATCCCCAGCAGGTTTTTTCTGAAATGCGACATAAAATAGACCAGGCAGATCACCGACAAGGTCAGTACGCCGCTACCCCCGCCGCCCAGGGTTCCTCCAACATAATCAGAAGGTCCGTATTGGACAAACTGAAGATAGGCTACAGGGATCTGGGCGATCAGAAACCAACTGGCATATTTCTTTAATATCCCGATGTATTCTTTAGCCGTTTCCTCATTTCCTTCGGCAAAGATCTTATTATAAAAAATGATCAGGCAGGGAAAGATGATCACTTCCCTGAGCCCGTTAAGCGTGGAGATGACGGAAGAGTCGTTATAAGAAAAGTTAAGGATCACGCAAGCCGCGATAAACAACAGGATAGAAGCCAATCCCGACCGGATATAGGAAAGGCTGGTCAACGCCAGGAGAAAGATCAAACCATCATACAAGACATATAACGCCGTTTTATTCGATCCCATAAACAGATCGGTAATAAACCCCGAAAAGCCGGAGATATACAGCAACAGTATAAAAATAATCTTATCTATGGAACGTACAGAGCTCTGCATGATTACGACTTTATCAACTCATTGAGGGCTGTTTTAAGAAAAAATCCGTTTCTTACCTTATCGGCAAATGATTCCACATTTTTAGTATAGGTTCTATACTGATCGTCCGTTATCCATTTTCCTATTCCTTCCAGTTCATGGAAACTGCCAATGGCAAAACCGATATTGTTTTTAAGAATAAAGGGGGCGATAGCCGCTTCCTTCCAAACGATCACCGGTAATCCAAGAGAAAGATACAGAGAAAATTTGTGCGGATTGTTATAGCGTATATAGTTGCCGAAAAGTCCATCGCAGGTATCGAGACTGGAACCTTCCCAAATCAACCCGAAATGGTAGTTCTCTGCCAGATCGGGCGTATTAGGATTAAACACGCCTTTATAATTGATCCTGGCGGCGCCATTCAGCCTTTCCTGCTCGAAATACTGGCCATAGACGCAGAGTTCCACATTGTCCAGTTGCTCCATGCCCTTTTCATACAGGTAGCCGGCTTTTTTATGGGCCAGGTTGCCGGCATAAAATATTTTAATAGGCTGACCCGCGGAATCGGCATGAAAATTTTTCGCGTCGGCAAGGCAGTAGTCAAATACATCCAGGTCGGCAATCTTTTTCTTATATCCTTTCTGCCGTAACCATGCCGTCATAGAGGCGTTATGGGAGACCAGTCCGTCAAACATTTTCAGGAAAAGCATATCCTTCTGGTCGGGCCATCCGAACCGTAGCGCGCCGATATCATGGATCACTCCATAGAGTTTCACCCTTTTCATGCGACAGAACAGATAAACAAGGCTTATCCTTTTCAGGGGCATACAGGGGTACTCTAATATCAAATGCGTTTCGCCGGGAATAACGAGGCGGGAAAGCGTTTTCCAAAATTTCCGGGCTGCGGAAACGCCGGTGATCGGCGGAAAATAAACGGTATGATAACCTTCTTTTTCCAATATTTCCAGCACGTCGACCTTAGCTTTTGAGGCCGCGGTCTTGTCGTCCGGTATCTGGGTGCTTAAGAATATTTTTTTCATAGAAAGATCCTTGCTTTATATAGTTCCAGCTAAATATGAATCGATAAGCGATCGCTTGTTTATCGCTTACCGCGGAAATTGACGCCGTCCGGCCTTATCGCCTGCTGAATGCCAATACTTATCTGACCGTTATCCTGATATTGGCTCAATCCGGTTTTATCGCCTGCCGGCAGCGCATGCAGGTTAAGCCCGCGCTATCCGCGGTTTTTGGCAAACTCGCTGGCGGCCGCCAACGCTTCGGCAATAACATGATGCATATCCATATAACGATAGGTGGCGAGCCTGCCGATAAATGTATGGTTTTTTAATTTTTCAGCTTCCTGCTGATAAGCGGCCAGGATCTCCATATCGGCGGCCAGCCGCTTGGGATAGTAAGGAATATCGCCTTCTCCTGTTTCCTTGCTGTATTCTTTAAAATAAACTGTTTTATCATGCTGCTCCCAGGGCGTAAAATGTTTGTGTTCATGTACGCGGGTATAGGGAACGGTTTCTTCCGAATAATTGATCACCGGGTTCCCCTGGTAATCTCCTTCTGTTTCATGCCTTTCAAAAAACACTGTCCGGTAAGAAAGCCGCCCATGTTTATAATTAAAAAATGCGTCTAGCGGGCCTGAGTAAAATACATGATCAAATCCAGAAGTATCAAAACCTTCGTCAAAACGCGTATTCAGTTGCACTTTGATCTTTGGATGATCCAGCATTTTCTCAAAAAGGCTGGTATATCCGTTAACAGGAATGCCCTGTATGGGGTTATTGTAATAGTTATCGTTATAGTTGAACCTTACCGGCAGCCTTTTCAAAATGGAGGCCGGCAGTTCGGAAGGCTCGCATCCCCACTGCTTTTTTGTATACCCATAAAAAAAAGCCTTATAAAGGTCTTTGCCGATGAACTTCATGGCCTGCTCTTCAAAATTTTTAGGCTCTCCGATCCGCTTATCGCTCAACCCCTCCACAAATTCGCGGGCTTCCCTGGGGTTTAAGGTTTTGCCAAAAAACTGATTGATCGTATGCAGGTTAATGGGCATGGAATAAACCTGTCCTTTATAAACGATCTTTACGCGGTTGATAAAAGAATGAAACTCGCCGAATCGCTGAATGTATTCCCATACTTCCAGGTTGTCGGTATTAAAGATATGCGGGCCATAAGTATGCACCATCACATTGGTCGAGCGATCCCTTGCGGTATGGCAGTTGCCCCCGATATGATCCCTTTCGTCAATCACTAAAGCCTCGCAGTCGAGCGTATTAACCAATCTTTCAGCTATTACAGCGCCCGAAAAGCCGGCGCCCACGATTAAAATTTTCATCTGTTTATTTTTTATTTCTTGGTTGTCAGATGGAACCTTTGATGATTAAAATAATCATTACCCTGTGCGTTTAATGATTATTTTAATCATGTCGGATTCATTTATTGAACTTTTGTTTAATGATTAGGACAATAGGATTAAGAAACCTGACAAAATGATTAACGGTAAAATATTTTTTCTCGATCATTGTTATTCCCTGCCGGTAAAGAACAAAAAACATACAGGCGGTAATAAACATTTCGGTCAGGAGCCAGGACCAGGCGGAGCCCATGAATCCCATACGCGTCGTCAACAGGAAGTTAAGCGCGAGGCTGAATACTGCGCCCAGCGCTGTTATCCGGAAAAATGGCCTGTCCATTTTCAGGTTGATCATTGTTTGAATACCCAATAAATTACTCCATCCGATAACAAGGGGAATAAAGGCAAGCGTCTGAAAGACCGGAACCGCAGGCTCAAAGGCCTTTCCATAAATGATATGAATGACCAGCGGGCCCAGGAAATAGAGCGCCAATGACGACCCGATGGTAATGACCGTAATAATAGGAAACAATTGCCGCACGATATCAATTCCCTTCTCCCTGCTCTCGGCAAAAGCGGAGCCTATATAGGGAAATAAAGCCTGGGATATCGGAACGGAAATCAACTGCTGAACGATCAGGATCAGCCTCCACCCCGCCGTATAATAACCCACCTGCTCTGTCGTTTGGAGAAATCCCAGGAGCACCACGTTGGTAGTGGTGTACAGGTTTACTACCGCTGAAGAAAAAAAGATGATCCTTTCTTTCCAGAGCAGCGCCAGCGCTTCCTTTACTTTTACCCTATACAGGGAAATGCCATACCGTTTAATCGCATACTGAAAGGAATAAACGCCTACCAATATCTGCGAAACGCTAAATGCCAGCGGTTGCCATATATAGTCCGCCTTCTCCCTGATAAGAACGAAAATAAGTATGGTAAAAATGATCTTTGCCGCCAGGTTGAATACCGCTACGCGGGTAAGCTCCTGCATGCCCTGGAACAACCAGTTGGGCGTAACCACCCAGGCAAAACATATCAGGAAACTAAAGATCGCCGTCGCCTTTTCTTCCCTGAACTGGGGCATGACAAACAAAAGGACAACGAATATGACGATCGATACCGCCAGCAGCAAGGTTTTAGCCAGCAGTACCAGGTTGAATATCCGGCTTCTCTCCTCCAGGTTATTGCGGTTAGCCGCGATGGCCCTGGTCGCCGTGAAATCAAACCCAAAATTGATCAGTAGAACAAAATATACGACAAATGCAGCGGCAAAATTGATCACTCCCAGTCTATCCGGACCAAGGATCCGGGTCACATAAGGGAGCGTTAATAACGGGAAAACATAATTGGCTGCCTGGATTATTCCAATTGAAAAGACATTCTTTACAAGGCCTGCTTTATGCCCCGGCTGAACGCCTGCATCAACTGCCACAGGGGGATATTTTATGATACATGGGATATTCCGCGCCTATGCCGCCAGGGCCTTCAGTTGGAAAGTTTAATATTATCATTGGAGCTGAGGTCGAATTGCCTGATCAGCTTCACTTTTTCAATATGCGTTTTATCTACTTCCGCTACCAGGGTAAAGCCTAAAGAAGGCAAAAGCACTTTTACCGTTTTGTGTTTAACCTCTACCACATTGCCTTCCATATACAATAAGGGGCCGTGAGTAACCCTGACTGTATCGTTCAGGTTCACCTCGGCTTTCTCCAACTGTACATTTTCATAATCATGCAGGAAACGCTTAATCACGTCTATCTCATTATCGCGGATAACGGCGGGTTTGCCCAACCAGTAAACAAAGTTAACCACCCCGTCAATCTGCCTGATCTCCAATTGCCTGTTTTCGGGAATACGCACGAACACATATGATCTGAACAAAGGCTCCAGAATGATCTTTTTACGATCGCTCCATTGCTTTTGTACCCTGTTTAAAGGGCAATAATTGGTAATCTTCCTTTTGTTAAGAAGATCAGCCACCTTTTTCTCCCAACGCGGCTTGGTGTACAAAGCATACCAACTTTCTTTCTCCATGTTCATAGTAGATAGTGATTAAACTTACGCTTTCTGTTTCTTTAAAAAACGGCTTCGCCTACTCACTCACATTTTCGTAAATGACAATCTCTTACCTCTCTTACGAGCCAGGGTAATAACTAGACCTTGCTAAAAATAGATCTCTTCTTCTTTGCAACCCCATTGCCATCCCCGTCTTCATATCCCATTCCATAACCGTATCCATATCCATAGGCCTTAAGTCCTCTTGACTTAACGCCATTAAAAATAATCGCCAAATTCTTTAATCCCTTCATTTTGTTATTTTCATCGAGCATTTGCAGGAATATACGCGGCGTATATCCATGACGCACCACATACAGGGTAGCGTCGCAAAGCTGCGATAATAAATAAGCGTCTGTTACCGGACTCACAGGGGCCGTATCAATCACTATATAATCAAACGCGTTTTCCAGGTATGCCAGCAGTTCCTGTATCTTACCATTCAGGATCAATTCCGACGGATTGGGCGGAATAGGGCCTGCAGAAATAAGGAACAGGTTCGGATTGATATCCGTCCT
This sequence comes from Chitinophagaceae bacterium, assembly GCA_016786785.1. Taxonomy (GTDB): domain Bacteria; phylum Bacteroidota; class Bacteroidia; order Chitinophagales; family Chitinophagaceae; genus Flavitalea. Next base: position 10,819 of record JAEUVR010000405.1, on the reverse strand, counting down.
TTTAATGATCTCATCAGCTTCCTTATCGCCTATGAAATAGTTGGTGATACCTGCAGAAGCAGACTTTAAACCAAATATTTCACTCAGCTTGGGTTTTCTGAGGTCCAGCTCCAGCAGGGCCACTTTCTTATCCGTTAACGCAAGGCTGATGGCCAGGTTAGCGGCAATAAAGCTCTTTCCCTCGCCGGAAATGCTCGAAGTTACCAATATCTTCTTTTTCCGGGAATTGATGCCCAGGTAACTCAGGGAAGTGCGTATCTGCCGGAACTGTTCAGCGACAAAATTTCTTTTATCGCCTGAAATAACAATGGGCGTATTGGAATTGTCGTTGATCACTTCGCCGACAATAGGCACATTGGTGAAACCTTCTATCTCGCTCCTGAACAATATGCTCCTGTTTAATCCTTCCCTGACGGCAATGATAACGATAGCCACCGCCAGACTACAGAAAAGACCGATAAGGTAAACAAATGGTTTATTCGGACTTACAGGTATGGTAGAAGATTCGCCTTCGTCGACGATCCTGCTGTCCGAAACAGTGGAGTTATATGACAAAGCCGTTTCTTCCCGCTTCTGTAACAGGAAGGTATAAATGCTGTTTTTGATGGATTGCTGACGGCTGATCTCCACCAGTTCCCTTTCTTTCTGCGGGATGGTGCGCAGCATTGAAGAATAATGATTGCTGGTGCTGGCAAGGTTGCTTTTGCTGGCTTCGAGGTTTCTTCTCTGGCTGGCGATATTCGCCAGGATGCCTGGTTTTATACGGTTGATCTGATCCCTGAGCGAAACCACGATGGGGTTATTTTCAGCGGTTGTCATCCTGAGCCTTTCATATTGGCTTTGCGTGTCGTATAACCTGGTAAGCAGGTCGCCGAGCACGGGATCGTTGATACCCAGGGTAGAGGGCACAATGCCCGCATCTTCTTTTTGCGAACGGACATAATCTTCCACTTCTTTCAATACGGAGAGCTGCACGCCGATCTCGCTGAGCTTATTATCGCTGGCGCCTACGCTTTGCAGAAATAATTGACCCTGGGAGCTGATATCAACTATATTGTTCTTGGTTTTGTATTTCTGAATATTGGCTTCTACCGAATCAAGCTCGGAAACCACCAGATGCAGACGGTCTTCCACAAACCTTAGGGTTTTACCGGCCAATAAGTTCTTATCCTTGATCGCAGCCCCGTTGTATACGCTGATGAGTTCATTCAGGATCAGCTCTCCCCTCTTGGGTATAGGATCCTTCACTTTGAGAACGATTACGGTAGATTGCTTGCTGGTGGGATTGATAGAGAGCTGGGCATCCAGGTATTTGACCACGGCTTTAACCGGGGACAGGGCAAAATACAAAGGTTTGTTTTCTGTTGAAGGATAATAATATTGATTGGGCAAAAACCGCATTACGCCCCAGGGAGAATTAACCCATTGATCGATAGGATATTCCTTCCCTTCGATCGTTACCAGCTTTGCAACCTTGTTGTAGGTGAAATAGATCTTCTCGGCAGGCGCCAGGGAATCGGGTTCGCGCAATTCCACTATAATGGGCGATTTCTCTAATACGGGAATGGTATTTACCTTTCCTTCTTCATATATCGGAGAGTACAGCTTCAGGTTCTTAACCACTTCCTGGAGCAGGGTTCTCGACCTCATTATTTCAATTTCATTCTCGACGATCTTTTTACCGCCGAAAAGATTCAGCGACTCCATGATCTGGGAATCATCTATTCCCTTTTTCTCGTCTTTTACCAGGATGGTTGCAGTAGCTTCATATACAGGCGTTTTATACCGGATATATATATAAGCGCTTAGCAGCCCCAATAAAAGCATGATGATAAATAACGGCCAATAAGGTAAATACCGGAATAAGATCTGGTTTACGATATTATCCTGCTGGAGACCGTTCTTTTTGTTGACCTGTAAATTACTCATACATTATTATGAATTATAGCGCATGCGTCAAAATACGCGCGTCAGAATAATGGCCACGAATGATAAACCGCTTAATACCAGCGGGAGTATCTGTCGGGTCGAATTATTTGCCGCTACCTTGGCGCTATTTGGTTCAGCATATACTATATCATTGGATTTTAAATAGTAATAAGGAGAAGTAAAGATCTCGCTTGTATTCAGGTTCAGTCTTTTGATCAGTTTGCTTCCCTTTTCTTCACGGATCAATAATATGTTATCCCTTTTTGCATAAATAGTCAAATCTCCTGCCAAACCTATCGCTTCCAATATGGAAATTTTCTCGTTCGGAACGGAAACCACGGCAGGTCTCGCTACTTCTCCTAATACGGTTACCCTGAAATTGAGAAAGCGGACATTAACAATAGGATCTATCAGTAGTTTCTTTTCCGCCAGCATCCGCGTAATATCATCTTTCAGCTTTTGTTTGCTCAATCCTGAAGCAAGGATATTTCCAAGCACAGGAAATTGAATATACCCATCCTGGTTCACCAGGTAACCGGATGCGGGCGCTATGTTGCCCGCCATAGCGATCGTATTATTCTGTATAGGCAGATTAGGCGCGTTAAAGATCACAGACGCTTCAGGATTAAGACTGCTAACGGTAATACTGAGGATATCGCCTTTCTGAACCACGGGCTCCAGGTTCATTACAGAAGAGGGGATCACCCCGTCTTCAATATTATTAAAATAAGTAACTTTTTGCGTGTTGACACAGCTACTGAAAATAAGCGCAGAACCTAATAAAAGGAGAAAGTAGAACTTATGGCGTTCAGTAAGTGGGCTTGTTTTCATAGATGCTTTGTAATTATTTTATATTTTCTAAAAACAATCCGACGCTTAAAAATGATTTTCCACGCTCGAGATAGAATAGTTGGACAGGAGTTTTCACCGCTTAAGCTAACAGACACAATTGGAACTGCGAAAGTATATCTTAAAAGGTTCATATCAAAATCTGCCTCCCCCTATCTCCAGAATCTCCTTAAAAAACAGCGCCATTTCTACCAGTAAAAACCCCAGGATCGGATGTTCCGGCTCATTGCCTCAAATATTTATAACTGTTTAATGCTGTTATTATTGTGTAAAAAGGTAAATGTTAATGCCTGAATTTTATTGTACCCGGCTGAATTATTATATCGCCATAACACGCTCTCATACGGGTAATTCTACGTGGAACCGCCATAGTAAAAGGGTTGACCGACAAGGCCTGCATTTACCTTGTGAAAAACAAAAAGGTTGGGTAGATCCGTTGTTCCTGCCGCTCTTTACGGGTCAGGATACCCGGCCGGGGGTCTGCCTTAGCGGAAAGCCGCCCCATGCCCGCCAAAGCGCTGAAAGGAGATGATATGAAATTTAATTAAAATTTAATATCCGTTGATTACCATTAAACAACTGCTTTCTTTTTCCTGGCCAGCCAGCCCATCAGGACCCAGGCCAGCAGGTAGGCTGTACCGCAAATGATAAACATAATATAATAGCCGATCTCAATATGTCCCTGGGCCTTATAATAGTCGAACAGCTCTCCTGCCAGTTTCGCAATGAGGACGCCGCCCAGGGCGCCGCCCATACCGCCAATGCCGGTTACCGAAGCTACCTGGTGATTGGCAAACTTATCGGATACTGTTGTGAACAGATTGGCCGACCAGGCCTGATGAGCCGAAGCTGCCAGCCCGATGATCAACACGGCAAGCCACATATTGATGCTACCCAGGTATTGGGCAAAGATTACGGGAACTACGCAGATGGCATAGATCAGCATGGAAGTCCTCCTGGCCTTTAACAGGGGCCAGCCTTTTTTGATCAGCGACAATGGCAGCCATCCGCCCAGTACGCTTCCGAAGGAAGCCAAAGTGTACACCAGGGCTACGGGAAGCGCAATCTCTGTTCCGTTCAAGCCATATTGCGCCGTTAAAAAAGCGGGTAGCCAGAACAGGTAGAACCACCAAACGGGATCCGTCAGGAACTTTCCGACGATAAACGCCCAGGTATGCGGTAGAGACAACAGCTTTGTCCATGAGGTTTTCGGCTGGTCGCCGGGTTTTACCGGCGCTTCTTCCAATCCCTCTTCTATATCGCTGTGGATATGATCGTACTCTGCCTGCTTAAGTTTTTTGCTTTTAGCAGGCACTTCATACATCAGGAACCAAAAAATGATCCAGATGAAACCAATGACGCCCGTTAAAATAAAGGCCCAGCGCCAACCCATGTATTCGGCGATCCAGGGAACGGTCAACGGCGCCAGGATAGCGCCTACATTGGTTCCGGCATTAAATATCCCGGTGGCCAAAGCGCGTTCTTTCTTAGGGAACCACTCTGCCACCGTTTTAATGGCCGCAGGAAAATTACCCGCCTCGCTGACGCCCAATGCGGCCCGGGCAACAACAAAACCCATCGTGCTTCTGACCAGTCCATGACCGGCTGCCGCAATGCTCCATAGGAAAATAGACAGCGCGTAACCGATACGGGTGCCCAGCTTATCTATCAGCCTTCCGGCGCCGAGCATGCCTAATGCATAGGAAAGCTGAAAAGCGACAACTATATTGGAATAATCCGATTCCGTCCAGTGAAACTCTTTTTCCAGGTTGGATTTAAGAAGGCTGATCACGGCCCTGTCCAGATAATTGATCGTCGTAGCCAAAAATACAAGGGAGCATATTGTCCACCGGTGTTTTCCTATCTTTTCTTGAATCATATGGCAATTTTTATTCTCCCGGGCCCGAGCAACCAGTCAGGGTTTAGTTTGATGCAATCGTTTATTTTGTTATTCCCCCGTTATTTACCTTTCTGTTTCACCGCTTTTATGGTTTCCAGCGTCTCTCTTGTCATCTGCTCTATCGTAGCGTAATCTTTCTGCTCCATCAGTTTCTTGCTCACCAGCTTACTGCCCATGCCTACCGAACATACGCCGGCCTTAAACCAGCCTTCGATATTTTCCTTTGTCGTGTCTACGCCGCCGGTAGGCATAAAGAGTAAATTAGGAAAAATATCTTTTATACCGCTAAGAAATTCAGGCCCCAGCATATTCCCTGGAAACAATTTAATGAATTTCATCCCGGCGTTCTCCGCGGCGATGATCTCGCCGGGCGTCATACAGCCGGGAGCGTATAACAGGTCTTTACCCGCGGCATATTCCGCAACTTCCTTAACAAATCCGGGGCTTACCAGGAAATCGGCGCCGGCGTCGACATAGTCGCGGGCCGATTGCAGGTTCTTGATCGTTCCAACGCCAAGCAACAAGCCAGGCATTTCGGCATTACGTACAAGAAGCAGCTTTTTAAAATTATTAAAGGCCGCTTCTCCGCGATTGGTGTATTCTATCGCCTTAACGCCTGCGCGATACAATGCTCTCAGCGTTTCAACGCTTACGGTTTCATCGGCATTAAAATATAAGGGCAGCATTCCCTGCTCAACGATGGTCTCGATAGCTTTATTTGTATTGCTCATGTCTTGATTTAGATTTTAACTTTAATAACCAATTTTTTGATTTCGTCCTCGCCGATCATCGGCGCATGCACATCTTCCGGGAAGAAGATGGCGAACTGTCCGGGTTTCAGGCCAAAATACATATCAGGGGCGTCCGCATAAAACTGCACGTCCTTTTCGGGGTTATAGTCTCCTTTAGGAGAGGCGCAATCTTCTCTTGGCTTCCATCCGATGGTTTCCGCGCCGTTTAAGCAAAGCTGAATATCAATATGGCGATCATGACATTCAAATTTGGCGGCGGATTCTTCCCTGGTCATGCCTTTTTTGCTCATCACCGCGACCTTAAGCTCATCTCCCTGGATATCATACTTGCCTACGGCCAAAGCCTGCAGATCTGTATTGCGTATATACTCAAAGGCTTTTGCAAAAAGCGGGTGCGCGCTAAAGTATTTAGGCGCATTGGCGATCGTATCGACTATCATGCTATTTTAGTTTTCAGGATTAATATTAATATTATCGTTGCACCCTTCCGCTTCCGTCGCCCTTCATCAGGTCTTTCACCTCGCTGAGCGTAGCGTGGTTCAGGTCGCCGGGTATAGTATGTTTTAAGGCCGAGGCGGCAACGCCAAACTCAGCGGCATCGCTGAGCTTCATGCCGGTTACCAGACCGTAAATGAACCCGCTGGCAAAGGAGTCGCCGCTACCCACGCGATCCACTATGCGTACTTCATATTGTTTGGTATGATAAAATTCATTGCCGTCATATACCAGCGCGCTCCATCCGTTATCGCTGGCGCTATGGCTTTCCCTCAGGGTGGATGCGATGTATTTAAATCCGAATTTGGCTTTCATCTGCTGGAATACGCTTTTGTATCCGTCGAGGTTTAATTCGCCTTTGGTAACGTCCGTTCCTTCGGATTTAAATCCTAAAGTAGTTTCGGCGTCTTCCTCATTCCCGATACATACGTCGACATACTGGCAAAGCCGGGTCATTATTTCCCTTGCTTTTTCTTTGCTCCAGAGTTTTTTCCGGTAGTTGAGATCGATGCTGGTTACGATGCCTTTTGCCTTTGCGGCTTTCAACGCCGCTTCCGTTAAGGCGGCAGCTTTATCGCTTAATGCGGGCGTGATGCCGGTAGTGTGGAACCAGTCGGCTCCCTCGAATATTTTATCGAAATCAAATTCTTTTACGTCCACATCGGCGATGGATGCGCCTGCGCGGTCGTACACCACCTGCGAAGCCCTCATGGAAGCGCCGGTTTCCAGGAAATAGATGCCCAACCTGTCCCCTCCCCTCACAATAAACTGCGTATCCACGCCATAACGACGGAGATGGTTAATAGCAGACTGGCCGATAGGATTATTCGGAACCTTGGTTACGAAAGTCCCGTTTTCGCCGTAATTACAGATGGCAGCGGCAACATTGGCTTCTCCTCCGCCATAAGTCACGTCAAAGCTGTCGGACTGAACAAATCTTTTAAAATCAGGCGTTGATAGACGGAGCATAATTTCGCCAAGCGTTACTACTTTTTTTTTCATATTCGTTGTTTTAGGTCGTTTTTATTTGAAATTAAAATATTGTTCTGCATTATGATAACAGATGTTTTTTACGATCTGTCCCGTCCATTCCATATCATTCGGCAATTCGCCGTTTTCTATTTCCTCGCCCAGTATATTACACAATATCCGCCGGAAATATTCATGGCGGGGATAAGAAAGAAAGCTCCTGGAATCGGTAAGCATGCCCACGAACCTGCTTAGCAAGCCCATATTGGACAGCGCATTGATCTGCTTGGTCATGCCGTCCTTCTGGTCGAGGAACCACCAGGCGGAGCCAAACTGTATCTTCCCTGCTACCGACCCATCGTTGAAATTACCGATCATGCTTGCCATCAATTCATTATCCGCAGGGTTCAGGTTATACAGGATGGTTTTGGCCAGCTGGTTGTTTTTATCCAGCCTGTCCAGGAAAGCAGATAAAGCCCTGGCCTGTGAAAAATCGCCGATGGAATCCCAGCCGGTGTCGGGCCCCAATAGTTTCAACATACGGGCATTGTTGCCGCGCAGGGCCCCGAGATGGTACTGCTGCACCCATCCTTTTTCCCAGTCCCATAGGGCAAACTGATGCAGCAGGGCCGACTTTAATTTCAGGTTTTCTTCCCTGCCCAGGGATTTGCCCGACCTGATCTTAGAGAAGGCGGCGCCAACCTCTGCTTCAGTGAACTCTTCGGCGTAGATCTGCTCCAGGCCATGATCAGATACGGAGCAGCCCATAGAAGCAAAAAAATCATGTCGCTTCTTCAGCGCAAGCAGGTAATCGGCATAGGAGCCCACAGAGGCGTCCGCCGCTTCCTCGAGCTTAGCGACATAAGCGTTAAAGGTCGCGGGATCATCCACGTTCATCGCCTTATCGGGGCGGAATGCAGGCAGGATCTTTATCTCGAAACCGTCTTCTTTTATTTTCCAGTGATGTTCGAGGGAGTCGACAGGGTCGTCGGTAGTACAGGCGGTTTTCACATTCATTTTCCGCATCAGTCCCCGCACGGAGTATTCGGGCGTTTGTAATTTTGCGGAACAGTCCTCGTATATTTTTTGGGCAGACTTCCCGTTTAAGGTATCATATACGTCAAAATACCGCTGCAGTTCCAGATGAGTCCAGTGATACAGCGGATTGCGCAAGGTATAGGGAACCGTTTCGGCCCATTGATGAAATTTTTCCTCGTCCGATCTTTTACCGGTGCAATAGCTTTCGTCTACCCCGTTGGAACGCATGGCGCGCCATTTATAATGATCGCCGGCGAGCCATGCCTGGGTAAGGTTCCCGAACCGGATGTCTTCGGCAATCTGGTCTGGAGCAAGATGGCAATGGTAATCGATGATCGGAAGGGGTTTGGCAATTTCGTGGTATAAATATTCCGCTGTTTTATTATAAAGCAGGAAGTTCTCGTCTAAAAATCTTTTCATGACAACATAAAATTAAAAACTAAGATAGGCCGTTCCCCGAACAAAGACATTGGTTTTGTTTTATCCTTGTTTTATCATTTGCCGAATAGCGCGCCATTTTTACACACCGCTCCAAAGATAGAGAATACTACTGTTTGTCCTCACTTATACAGTTTCATTTTTAATGGGCGCGGTTGCGGACTAAAAAATTCATACTCCTACATGGTTAAGACGATTAAGTATACGGCCTATCTCGTCCGGGTGGGCGATATGATCTGGTCTAACGGTAAGCGCCGCCTGCCGGGGCAAAAAATCCACTTCTGCCGTATCGGGGTCTTGTATAATGCACAAGCCGCCCCTGGCTTTGATCTTCTGCAAACCTTCGATCCCATCTATGCTGGCCCCCGACAATAGAACGGCTACGGCCGCGCTTCCATAAACTTCGGCTGCCGATTCAAAAGTAACGTCAATACTGGGTCTGCTGAAGTTCACTTTTTCCGAATCATCAAGCGAAAAGCTATGGTCTTTTTCGATCAGCAGATGATAATCGGCAGGAACAATATATACGGTCGAGGGTTCGATAAACTCTTTTTCGTCCGCCTCCTTTACGCGCAGGGTCGTTTTACCGGCAAAAATATCCACAAGCGTAGAATCGGAAGAGGATTTGCGATGGAGCACAATAATAACGGCAAATTTCCCCGGAAGCAAATGCTGAAGCGTCTTTAATATAACCTGGATGCTTCCCGCAGACCCTCCTATTATGATAAGCTCGCAATGGGCAGTCATTTTATTTTCTTCCATATTTTCTCTTTGCTGTTGAGCTGAAGATAATTATTGCCGATCGCCGAAAACTTGATCTGCTCCTTTGATCCTAATGCAAGGTATCCAAATCTTTCAAGGCTATGATCGAACAGGCCCAGGGCTTTATCCTGCAATTCCTTGCCAAAATAGATCAATACGTTCCGGCAAACGATCAATTGAAATTCGTTAAACGACCAATCCGATACCAGATTATGGATAGAGAAGGTAATGTTTTCTTTTAAAGAATCGTCAAACTTGGCAAGGCTGTATTTAGCGGTATAATAATCAGAAAAAGTTCTTTTGCCTCCGCTTTGGATATAGTTTTCAGAGAACTGTTTCATCAGGCTTAGCGGATAGATCGCGGCCTTTGCTTTTTGCAGCGCCAGCGGGTTGATATCTGTAGCGTATAAGCGCGATTTATGTAGGATATTGGCTTCCTTTAACAGGATCGCCATCGAAAGCGCTTCCTCTCCCGTGGAACAGCCGGCATGCCAGATACGGATAAACGGATGCGTAGCCAACACAGGCAGCGCCTCTTCTCTTAATGTTTTATAAAAGGAAGGATCGCGGAACATTTCCGTGACGTTCACCGTTATCTCTTCTATAAACCGCGCGAGGTAATCCTTATCTGAAACAAGCCTGTAGCGCAATTCCGCAAAACTGGGAAACTTATCCAGCATGACCAGCCGGGTAATCCTTCTTTTTATCGAGGCCCCGGAATAGCCCGTAAAATCATAACCATATATCTCGATGAGGTCATTCAACAGCGCCTCTACCTCTTCGTCCCTGATATTTTGTTGTTGCACGAGATTATTTTAAAGGAACTTTCAGGGCAAAATATTGCGCGCGTCGCCATCTGCATAAGCGCCTTTTTATGAAACATTGCCCGCCCGTTAATTTACACAATTTAACTTTTATTGTACAACCAAACGCGGAGCAACGACAATAGCTGATCGGCGTCAATAGGTTTGGTAATATAATCTGAAGCGCCGGAGCGGATGCATTTCTCCCTGTCTTCCCGCATGGCTTTAGCGGTTACCGCGATAATCGGAAGATGGGCGTACCCCTCCATCTCCCTGATCCTCTTCATCGCTTCATATCCGTCCATTTCGGGCATCATCATATCCATCAGGATAATGTCTATCCCCGGATTTGCTATTAGCTGCTCCAGCGCCTCCCTGCCGTCCATGGCTGACAATACGGTCATCCCTACGCTTTCAAGCGCTTTTGCCAGCGAAAAAATATTTCTTACGTCGTCGTCTGCGATCAGCGCCGTTTTATTTTTAAGCACTTCCTTAAGGAAGCCGAGCTTCTGATAAGAAGCGCTTTGTTCATTTGCGTTCGCGTTCTTCTCTACCAGATGCAGAAAAAGCGATATTTCATCCAGGATCCTCCTGTAGGAATGAGCTGTTTTAACCACAATGGAATCGGCATATTGTTTTATATGGAGCTCTTCAGACTTAGAAAGGTTCTTTTCCGTAAAGATCACCACCGGGATGTTTTCCATTCCGGGGTTTGCCTTGATCTCCTTAATGGTATTGAAACACCGGGCGTCGGTAATGCCCATATCGAGGATTACGCAATTGATCTGCTTGTTCTCGAGAGCGGCTATGGCAGACGAAGCGTCTCCTCCTATCTCCGAAACGATATTGGAGTTTTCCAGGAAATAAGAAAGCGCCAGGGCATG
>JAEUVR010000383.1 GCA_016786785.1 Chitinophagaceae bacterium | reverse complement strand
TTATTTTCTGAACGCCCCCGAAGCGCAGGCCGTTAGCCAGAGCGAGGAACACCTGGTATTAAAGGTGGCGGATAGCGGCGCATATAAGACCGGAGACGTTCTTTATGGAGCGCCTCTTCATATATGCCCCTCGGTGGCCCTATATGAAAAAGCGGTAGTAATAGAAGATCATAAAATAATAGACTCGTGGAAAGTGGTTGCAAGGGACAGGAGCATTAATATTTGATTCATGCGGACGTAGCGCGAATAAACAGGCCAGGGCCGGCGCGAAAGTGCGCTCGCCGAGCGTTGACGGTTATAGGATAGGGCAAAGCGGCATTCAATACCTTCGCAACTGCCGCTGTTTCCCAAACGCCGTAAAATACAAGAGGGTAAGATTGTATCACATGTCGGTAAGTACGTGGCATTAAGCCTGATTTATTACCTCTACTTTTGGTTTATACGAATCGCGTTATAAAACCAAAACATGAGTAATCAATTTATCCTCGACCTTAGGGAAGTAGGCATTCATGACATAGAAATAGCCGGAGGAAAGAACGCTTCTCTCGGAGAAATGATCCAGAACCTTTCCGCATTAGGCGTTAATATTCCCAACGGGTTTGTCATCACCGTATCCGCCTATAAAGCCTTCCTGGAATATAACCAGTTGGATAGCGCTATAGACCAGATCGTGCAGGCCATAGACTATGACAATATTGAATCGCTCCGCAGAGGGGGGCAACAGGTAAGGCAGCTGCTGAAGAATGGGCGGTTTCCAAAAGATATGAGCGAGATCATCATCCGCGCCTATGAAAAGTTATCTTCCGGTTACGGCCAGGAACATACCGACGTTGCGGTCCGTTCCTCCGCCACGGCGGAAGACCTGCCCGACGCTTCCTTTGCCGGGCAGCAGGAAACCTTCCTGAATGTGCGCGGCCCCGCTTCCCTGATGGACGCTGTCCGCAACTGTTTTGCTTCTTTGTTTACCGACCGCGCCATCAGCTACCGGCAGTCTTTCGGGTATAATCATTTTTCGATCGGCCTCAGCATCTGCGTACAGAAAATGGTCAGGAGCGACCTGGGCGCCTCAGGCGTCGCCTTCAGCCTGGATACGGAAAGCGGGTTTAAGGACGTAGTAGTGATCAACGGCGCTTACGGTCTTGGCGAGATGGTTGTGCAGGGGTCGGTATCCCCCGATGAATTTATTGTGTTCAAGCCGGCTTTGCGCAACGGGTACGAGGCGATCATCGAAAAAAAGCTGGGCGTGAAAGACAGGATGATGGTGTATGGAGATAAGGCGGATGAAAGGGTAAGGATAATTCCCACGGAGAAAAGCTTTCAACATCGGTTCTGCATTGCCGATAGTATAGCCATGCAGCTGGCGGATTGGGTAGTGAAAATTGAAAATTACTATTCTGCCCTTCGGCAGAAATGGACGCCGATGGATGTCGAATGGGCCTTTGACGGATTAAGCAAATCCCTTTTTATCGTGCAGGCGCGGCCCGAAACCATCCACTCGCAGAGAGACCATCATAAAATAACCGCTTACAGCGTATCGGATCATTCCCGCTCAGAAAAGATACTGATGCAGGGAATAGCCGTCGGCGATAAGATCGGCAGGGGAAGCGTAAACATATTGTATTCGATGGACAAGCGCGTGATAGAAGGCCATGAGTTCAAAGCGGGCGACGTGTTGGTAACGGACATGACAGATCCCGATTGGGAACCCGTTATGAAAAAAGCTTCCGCTATTGTGACCAATAAGGGTGGACGCACCTGCCATGCCGCCATCGTGGCCAGGGAACTGGGCATCCCGGCCATTGTCGGCTGCGGCAATGCAACGGATGTATTGCAGGAAGGCGATGAGGTAACGGTCAGCTGTGCGGAAGGCGAGGCCGGCTATGTATATGCGGGCAATATTAATTATGAAACGACGGAATATGACCTGAACGACCTGCCGGCCATAAAGACAAACCTGATGCTAAACGCGGCTTCTCCGTCCATGTGCTTTAAATTTTCGCGCCTGCCGAACGATGGGGTGGGGCTGGCAAGAGAAGAGTTTATCATCAACAACTATATCCAGATCCACCCGCTTGCGTTATTGCGTCACCAGGAGCTGGACGATCCGCTTTTGACCAGGGAGATCCGGAAAAGAATCCAGGGGTTCGAAAATGAGGAAGATTACTTCATTAAGAAGTTGTCTTATGGCATTGCCAAGATCGGCGCGTCGTTTTATCCGAAGCCGGTGATTGTCCGGTTCAGCGATTTTAAAAGCAATGAATATTATAACCTGCTGGGCGGCGCCCATTTCGAGCCCAAAGAAGAGAATCCCATGATCGGGTGGAGGGGCGCATCGAGGTATTATTCGGATGATTATAAAGCGGCCTTCGGGATGGAATGCAGGGCCATTAAAATGGTCAGGGAGCAGATGGGGCTGGACAATGTGATCGTGATGATCCCATTTTGCCGTACGGTAAACGAACTGATCAAGGTGAAGGAGACCATGAAAACCTTTGGCCTGGAACGCGGGAAGAAAGGCCTGAAATTGTACCTGATGGCGGAAATTCCCTCCAATATCATTCTGGCCGATGATTTTGCAAAACATATCGACGGCTTTTCCATAGGATCTAACGACCTGACGCAGCTGACGCTGGGGTTAGACCGCGATTCTTCGCTGGTGGCGCATTTGTACGACGAGCGGAATCCGGCGGTTAAGCAGATGATCGCCAGACTGATCGCGGTTGCGAAGGAAAACGGCGTTAAAGTAGGTATTTGCGGACAGGGGCCCTCGGATTTTCCCGATTTTGCCGAATTCCTTGTTGAGCAGGGAATCGACAGCGTATCTGTAACGCCCGATTCGGTGATCAAAACGATAAAAGCAATTGCCGCGGCGGAGAAAAGGATTGAGCGCGGCTTTGTATATTCGGGTTAACGTTTTTATTACCTCATAATCTATCGTTTCTGAAACCGCATCTATTAAAGATACACCTGAAGCCGGAACATTCTTTTAACGTTCGGTACGATGTATTGCCTCATTTCTATAATAAATGGCATTATCATCCGGAGCTGGAACTGGTGCACATTATCAAGAGTTCCGGGAGGCAGTTTATTGGCGACAATATCCATCATTTCAAAGCGGATGATATGATATTGCTGGGGTCCAATCTTCCCCATCTGTGGAGAAGCGATGAAAAATACTTTCAGAAAAATTCCAGGCTGAAGGTAGAAGCGATCGTCGTCCATTTTGTGCCCGATTGTTTCGGCGACAAGTTTTTGAGAATGCCTGAAAATAAAGAGCTGCTCAGGCTTTTTGAAAAAGCAAAACAGGGCGTCAGGGTCAGGCATAACGATAAAAAGAGGGCCGCCGAAATGATGCGCCGGCTGCTTGTCGCAAAGGGCGGAGAAAGGATCATCCTGCTGCTGCAGATCCTGCAGATCATTGCGCATTCTAAACAAACCAAACCCGTCTGCAGCAAGGGTCTGGAGTTTAACCATAACCCCGCCGAGACGGAGCGGCTCAATACGATCTACCAGTATATCCTGAATAATTTCGGCAAGGAAATCACGCTTCCCCAGATAGCGAGGGTGGCGCATATTGCGCCCAATTCTTTTTGCCGTTATTTTAAATCGAGGATCAAAAAAACATTCTCTGAGTTCCTGATAGAGGTCCGCATCGGGCACGCCTGTAAGCTGCTTGCGGAAACCCATAAGAGCATCGCGGAGATCTGTTATGAATGCGGCTTCAATAATTTTTCCAATTTTAACCGCCATTTTAAATCCATCACCGGCCGAACGCCGACGGCTCACCGGAAACATTACCAGGAAGCAAAGCATTGATCAGCGCCGGTCTCCCGTCGTTAGTGTTTTAAACAATAGCGGAGCGGCCGACTTGCCGGTCCCGCATATGGCGCCGATGATGACAAACGCTTGCTTGGGTTTCCTAGTTCGTCCTCTGTCCTGTTTAGCATACGGCGTCTATGATCCATTTGCCGGGCCGTCGCCGATTTTATACCGCCGGGATAAGCATTGAAACCCCGTAACTGCTTAAAAATTAAATTCCAAAACTGTATTTATCCATATATTTGCATCCATCAATGGATTTTTAGCGTATGGATATCAAGCATGTGGAGAAGATTTCCAAGGCCTTGAGCGATATTAACCGATTAAAGATACTGGATGATATGTCCGAAAAAGGCGGGGTTATCCAGTGCTCGGAAATTGTCAGATTACTTCAACTCGCACAACCCTCCGTAAGTCACCATATTAAAACGCTTATTGAATCGGGACTTATAGAGCCCGAAAAAAGCGGAAGAAATTATACTTACCAGTTAAATAAAAAGCTGCTCCGCGATTTCGTCGCAAAACTAACTTCCATGACAAGTTGTTATTTTTTTTTGTGTTGGTAATTAATTTGAATGAGATACATCTTTATACGATGTTATATAAATAGGCAAATCAAATGAGGAATTATTTAAAAGGGGCGATAGCATTGGCGGTCATTTGTTTTTCATGTTTCGGCGCATCGGCTCAGTCGCTTCAGGATACTCTTCCGCACAGCGTAACCCTCCGGGAAGCGGTGGAATATGCTATAAAGCGCCAGCCGGCTATCCTGCAGTCGCTGGCAGACGAGCAGATCACCGAAGCGGGGATCAAAAGCAGGTTGGCAGACTGGTACCCGCAGATCAATTTTAATTATAATCTCCAGCACAATTTTGTTCTTCCTACGACGATCGTTCAGGGCAATCCGCAGCGATTTGGCGTAGATAATACTTCGGCTGTGCAGTTTGCTTTATCGCAGGTGGTCTTTAACCGCGACGCCCTGCTGGCAAACCGGACCCGCAATGATGTTCGACTGCAGTCGCGCCAGATGACCGCGAGCAGTAAGATCGAAACCGAGGCGGCCGTGTCGAAAGCATTTTATGACGCGCTGGCTTCTTCTCAACAGGTGAAAGTGTCGGACGAAAACATCGCCAGGATCGAAAGAAGCCTGAAGGACGCCTATAACCAGTACCAGGCGGGCATTGCCGATAAGACCGATTACAAAAGGGCGAACATTGCCTTAAACAACGCCCGGGCTTTGAAAAAGACCAATGAGGAATTTTTAAAAGCCAAAATGGCTTATCTCAAGTCTTTAATGGGCTATCCCGGTGGGGAGCGGCTGGAAATCGCCTATGACAGCCTGCAAATGGAAAAAGAGATCCTCCTGGATACCCTTCAGCAGGCGGATTATACGAAAAGGATAGAATTTAAGCTGCTGGAAACGCAACAGCGTTTGCTGGAAGCCAACCTGAAGTATATGCGATGGGGTTATCTTCCATCGGTTTCGCTGAACGGCGCTTATAATTTTAATTACCAGCAGAATGATTTATCGAAGTTGTATAACGCCAATTACCCTAACTCTTTTGCGGCAATCGCGCTGAGCGTTCCCCTTTTCCAGGGCGGTAAAAGAAAAGCCAATATTGAGTCGGCGCAATGGCAGCTGCAAAAAAACCGGTTGGATATCGTCGGCCTGCAGAATGCCGTAAGCGCGGGATATACGGGAGCGTTGGCGGCATATAAAAGCGAGTTGGCCAACTATGAATCTATAAAAGAAAATCTTGCGCTGGCTATGGAAGTGTATAATATCATTCAATTACAATACAAGTCGGGCGTCAAAACCTACCTGGAAGTAATTAATTCGGAAACAGACCTGCGCACGGCGCAGATCAATTATTACAATTCCCTGTATAACCTGCTCTCCAGCAAGATCGACGTACAAAAAGCATTAGGACAAATCAATTATTAATATCATTATATGAGGCATAGCATATTTTCAGGCATAGCCGTATTGTTGTTGTTATCGGCGTGCGGAGACAAACCCAATCAGGCTTCTATGGCCGGGCCGGCTCCGGTGAAAGTGAAGGTGGAACCTGTATCTGTCGGGGAAGCGGTTTATTACGACGAGTATCCCGCCACGGTTACGCCATTGAACCTGGTAGAACTTCGCCCCCAGGTCAGCGGCTATATTACCGGCATTCATTTTAAGGACGGCGAAAGGGTAAGGAAGGGGCAGTTGTTGTATTCCATCGACGCGCAATTGTACAACGCCAATTACCAGCAGGCGATAGCCAATCAAAGCGTACAGGAGGCCAATCTTGTAAAAGCCCAGAAAGATGCGGAAAGGTATCGCGAACTGGCGAAGCATGACGCCGTGGCCAAGCAGTTAGTGGATAATGCCGAAGCGGCGCTTGAGGCGGCGAAAAAACAATCGGAAGCGGCAAAAGCCAATATAGACGCCGTACAAACAAGCGTTCGGTATACAAAGGTATTTGCTCCTTTCAGCGGGTTGATCGGCATCTCTTCGGTTAAGGTTGGCGCGGCTGTTTCCGCAGGCCAGACCCTGCTCAACACAGTGTCGACGGATGATGAGCTGGCAGTAGATATTTATCTTGATCAGCGGGAAATATATCGTTTTACCAGCTTGCTGGAAAGCAAACGGCAGGACTCGGTTTTTTCAATGGCTTTCAATAAAGACATATATCCTTATCCCGGTAAGCTGGCTTTTCTCGACAGGGCGGTGGATCCGCAAACCGGAACGATAAAGGCCAGATTGATCTTCCCCAATCCCAAACAGGCGCTTCGCGCAGGGATGAACGGAACCATACGCGTAAAATCAGCCTCCTCTTCGGAAACGATTTTGATTCCTTATAAGGCGGTCACGGAAATGTTAGGCGAATATTTTGTGTACGTTCCGGGCGACAGCAATAAGGTATCCCAGCGAAGGGTGGCGCTGGGCAAACAGATAGGAACAAACGTGATCGTAAAAGAAGGATTACAGCATAACGAGCAGGTTGTTGTTGAAGGCGTTCAGAACCTGAGAGAGGGGGCTGTAATAGCGCCGGTTTCTGCGTCTCAGCCATAACCGACGGGAAGAAAAATCAGTAGATAAAGAATATTCACAATGATAGCAGAAACTTTTATAAAAAGGCCGGTTACGGCAATAGTGATATCCATAGTGATCGTGCTGGTAGGGATCATCTCGCTCATTAATCTTCCTGTTGCGCAATACCCCGATATATCTCCCCCGACCGTATCCATTTCCGGCAATTTTACGGGCGCGGATGCGCAGACGGTTGAGCAGACGACTACCACGGCGATAGAGACCCAGGTGAATGGAACGCCGGGTATGACCTATATGACGAGCAACAGCACCAGCAGCGGCCAGAGCAGCATTACGGTAAATTTTGAGGTAGGCACCGATATCAATATTGCGACGCTGGACGTGCAGAACCGGGTGAGCGTGGCCGAACCGACATTGCCGGACGCCGTTAAGCGGTTGGGGTTGACTGTTAGAAAGAGGAACCC
>JAEUVR010000046.1 GCA_016786785.1 Chitinophagaceae bacterium | reverse complement strand
CGACTGTTTACCTTAATGAAAGAAGGATGCGGAAAATTTCATAAACCGCCAAAATCGTTAGAACTTGCCTTTTTACCAGATGATTAAGCGTATGAAAAAAGGAAGTTATCTTATAGCCGTTTTTGCTTTTCTACTTGCCGGAGCCTCTTCGCTTCGGGCGCAGCGTTTGGATTCCCTGCTGAATGTCCTGGAAACGCATTACGCGCAGGAAAAGCTATACCTCCATTTTGACCGTAATGCGTATAATCCGGGCGAAACGATCTGGTTCAAAGCCTACCTGTTTTCCGGGAATCTTCCTTCGTCCATCAGCAGAACGGCGTATTTCGAATTGCTGGATGAAAACGGGAAAGCGCTGCAGCGCAAAGTGTCGCCGGTAGTGGCGTCCAGTTCTGCCGCGGCGTTCGATCTCCCGGCCGATATCGGTTCGTCTATGGTGTATGTAAGGGCGTTTACCCAATGGATGCTGAACTTTGATTCCTCTTTTTTATATGTGAAAGCGATCCCGGTATTGCAGCCTCCCAAAGCCGCCGCCGTCAAGGCTTCCAATCCGGCTCCCCGCGTATTTTTGCAGTTTTTCCCCGAGGGGGGCGACCTTGTGAGCGGCGTCTCTTGCCGGGTGGCTTTTAAAGCGACCGACGACAAGGGGCTTCCCATAAAGGCCAGCGGCGAGGTCAGGGATAGCAAGGGCAAGGAGGTTGCCAGTTTTTCAAGCGTACACGATGGGATGGGCTTTTTTAGTCTTACCCCCGCAGCCCAGGAAAAATATAAGGCCAGTTGGAAAGACGAAACCGGTAAAACCCATCAGGCCAATCTACCCGATGTAAAAAAGCAAGGCTTTGCCTTGAGCATAGACCAGGACCAGGAAGCGATACAATTTGCCATTAGCCGCTCCGAAGGAGAAACGTCTGCCTCTTCCGCTGTGAGCATTGTCGGGCAGATGCAGCAGCAAATGGTGTATATGGCGAAAGCAAATATCCTTCCCGGCAAAACGATCAGGGGAAAAATTCCCGTCGAGCAATTGCCCGCAGGCATATTGCAGGTAACGATATTTTCCGATAATAAACCGCTGGCGGAGCGGATCGTATTTGTCAATAAGCAGGATTATTATTTTATTACCGACCTGAATGCCGCGCTCAAAGGATTTGATAAGCGAAAAAGGAATGTTATCCAGATCGACGTGCCGGACACCCTTCGTACCAACCTTTCCGTTTCCGTAACAGACGCGGAGATAAATCCCCGGCAGGATAATGAGGACGATATCTTTTCTCATATTTTGTTAACCAGCGATATCAAGGGATATGTGCATCAACCGGGCTATTATTTTTCCAGCGAAGCCGATTCAGTGGTAAAACACCTCGACCTGGTGATGATGACCAATGGATGGAGGCGTTTCAACTGGGAGCAGGTTGTTGCCGGAAAATTTCCCAAGCTGCAGTACCTGCCGGAAGACTACCTGGAGGTGCAAGGTAAAATAACCGGTTTGTCAAAAGGCCAGCTTACCGGCAAGGAGTTGACAGGCATTTTCGACATCTCCGGCAAGCAGCAATTCCTTAATATTCCTGTCAATGGCGACGGCGTTTTTACGATTCCCGGGATGATATTTTATGATACGGCAAAGCTGTACTACCAGTTTAATAACGATAAGGATAAGGTACTGACTTCGCGCGCCAGCTTTGATATTAAAAACAATCTCCTGTATCGGTCGCCTTCATTCAAACCTGATACGAATTGGGTTTACCGCTATCCCCAGCCGGAAAAGGACGTTTTACAAAAGAACCGGGAACTGGCGGCTAAGCACAATAAGGCGATGGACGAGCAGCGAAAAAAAGTACAAACCCTCCAGGAGGTTACCATAACGGCTAAGCAAAAATCCAAAAAAGACCTGCTGGAAGAAGAATATGTTTCGGGAATGTTCAAGGGAGGGGAAGGATATACGTTTATCATGGAGGACGATCCCCTGGCAAATGCTTCTCAAAGCGTACTGGCCTACCTGCAGGGCAAGGTTGCCGGTCTTCAGATCACCGTAAACGGACCAAGCGCCAGCCTGTCCTGGCGCGGAGGATCCCCGTCGCTTTTCGTAAATGAAATGCAGGGAGACGTAAACCAGGTGCAAACGCTGAATATGTCGGACGTAGCCATGATCAAGGTTTTTCGTCCGCCGTTTTTCGGAGCCCCAGGCGGCGGAGCAGGGGGAGCTATTGCCATATATACTAAGAAAGGCGGCGCTATGAACCAGGATATCAAAGGCCTTGATTTTGCCAAAATACCCGGTTATTCCCCCGTTAAACAATTCTATTCGCCGGACTATATGAAATATGACGATTCCCACTCGCAGCCCGATTACAGGCCGACCCTGTACTGGGATCCCTTCATTCTAACCGATAAGAATAGCCGCCGTGTCCTGTTGAGCTTCTATAATAATGATATTACCCGTAAGTTCAGGATAGTGATCGAGGGATGCAATGAAGAGGGCAGACTGACAAGGATAGAAAAAACATTCCAGCCCTGATAGCGCGTTATCATAACATTATTGAGAAAAACCGCGACGACCAGCCCTATCGAAGCGGTAATGAGCTTTATGTGGCAGTCGGCCAACTTAACTGCCTCTCTGCCCCCCTGTTTTTACAGGTTTCTTGGAAGGGCCTGCAGGCTTGGAAGCTGTTGTGATGAATTGAGATCCCTGTCCGCTATTCTTTAATTTGTTTTCCGCTTTTTTGTCGGATTTTCCTTTTTTTGGCGTTAATAATCCCATAGTAATGCAGATTGATTATCTACGAAGATAATCCAAATCGTTTATAATTCCCATCGTTGTTTCCGGGCGAGGCGCATTTTGAATTTTTATTCGTAGCTCCATAGAGCATTAAGGCTGAAGCTGAACCGCTACCTTCCCAGGCCGCGGCGTATCTTACATTTTTATTCCAGGCGGGCGGCATACTCAGGTTGGAAATGGGCGCTTAGACGCATAGGGGCTATTGTTTTTATTTCCATCGCTGGTTTTTCCAAATACGGGGCATGGCCGATGAACCGCCATGAGTTTGTATCTTCGTAATCATAACAACACTTTATGAGCGAAGAGAAAAGTCTGAACTTTTTGGAAGAGATTATAGAAGAGGATCTGAAGAACGGAAACTACGGGCAGATCGTTACCCGTTTTCCGCCCGAGCCCAACGGTTATCTCCATATCGGGCACGCTAAAAGCATCTGCCTGAACTTTGGGTTAACGCAAAAATACGGGGGCTATACCAACCTCCGTTTCGACGATACCAATCCTGTTACAGAAGAAACAGAATATGTGGAAAGCATTAAAGCGGATGTGGAATGGCTGGGCTTTCGATGGAAGCATGAACTATACGCCTCCGATTATTTTGACCAGCTATATGCGTTTGCCGTTGAGCTGATCCGTAAGGGATTGGCCTATGTGGACGATTCTTCTTCCGAAGCGATTGCCGCCATGAAGGGCGCGCCTACGCAACCGGGTACGGACAGCCCCTTTCGCAACAGGAGCGTGGAGGAGAACCTCGGGCTTTTTGAACGCATGAAAAACGGAGAATTTGCCGATGGCAGCCGTACGCTCAGGGCCAAAATAGATATGAGCTCGCCTAATATGCACATGCGCGACCCGGTCATGTATCGCATTAAACATGCGCATCATCACCGGACGGGCGATAAATGGGCGATCTATCCCATGTACGATTTTGCGCACGGACAAAGCGACAGCATTGAAAAGATAACCCATTCCATCTGTACGCTTGAATTTGTGCCGCACCGGCCGCTATACGACTGGTTTATTGAACAGTTGGGCATCTATCCATCCAAACAATACGAGATGGCCCGCCTGAACCTCAGCTATACCATCATGAGTAAAAGAAAGCTCCTGGAACTGGTAAATGAGAAGATCGTGGATGGTTGGGATGATCCGCGGATGCCCACTATCAGCGGATTGAGGAGAAGAGGTTTTACCCCTGAAAGCATCCGCAATTTTTGTTATATGATCGGCGTGGCTAAGAGGGATAACCTGATCGAAGTAGAAAAACTGGAGTTCTGTATCAGGGAACACCTGAACAAGATAGCCCTGCGCAAGATGGTCGTATTTGATCCTTTAAAGATCGTGATCATCAATGACGAGGATCCTGTTGATATCGTAACCGTAGAAGATAATCCCGAAGACCCTTCTTCCGGATCAAGGGAGATCCCTTTTTCGCGCACGTTGTATATAGAGCGGGAAGACTTTATGGAAGATCCGCCTAAAAAATACAACCGGCTTTCTCCCAAACAGGCAGTGAGGCTTAAAGGCGCGTATATCATACAATGCGAAGAAGTGATAAAGGACGATACC
The DNA here is from genome assembly GCA_016786785.1 of Chitinophagaceae bacterium. Taxonomy (GTDB): domain Bacteria; phylum Bacteroidota; class Bacteroidia; order Chitinophagales; family Chitinophagaceae; genus Flavitalea. The sequence goes on along the minus strand of JAEUVR010000046.1, from coordinate 3,132 downwards.
GGTCTGCCGGTGGAGATAAGATGCCGTTATGTGCCCGGCAGCCTGAGCGGCGCCGATCACAGCGGCATCAAACCGAAAGGCACTTTACACTGGGTAAGCGTTGAACATGCCATACCTGTTGAGCTAAGATTGTACGATCGCCTGTTTAATACGGAAGATCCATCTTCCGAAGAAGGCGATTATAAAACCTATATCAATAAGGACTCCTTGCAAAAAATACCCGGCGCGCATGCAGAGCCCTCTCTGCTCCAGGCAAAGTTTGAAGACCGGTACCAGTTTATCAGGAAGGGATATTTTTGCCTGGATAAAGATACCAGCGCCAGCAGAATCGTGTTTAACAGGACCTCCACGCTAAGGGATACCTGGGCAAAAGAAGTGAAGAAGACCAATTGATGATGCTGCCCGGCTGGATGCGATAGGCTATTTTAATAGCTTTTTAGTCTCATAACTTAATACTTCCGCGACGATATGGTGCAGGGAGACTTTTGGGTTTTCCGCGATCATCTCCAGCAGCTTTTTATTCAGCTCTGTGCCGGAGATATCAGGAGGCAGAAAGCCCGCTACCTGGTTGATGATATGTATGTTTTGTTCTTTAAGGTTTCTCACGGCTTCCCAGGCTTCTGCGCTGACATATAACTGTTGGGTTATATTATGGTCGAATTCCTGTTTTATGGTATGGGTCAGCATGAGCTGCATGTCTTTTCCTGAAACGCCGGGTTCATTTATCCTGCTGATCAGGTTGGGAAGGGCGATCCTTTCTGTCAACAGGATAAGCCTTTCATAGGCCTGAAGCTGTAATTGCAAGCCGTTAACAGCTTGCTCATTCCTGGCAGCGTCCTGGCGCCCACGGTTGTTTGCTTCTTTTTTAGCGCGTCTGTTTTCTTTCCAGAATATGAATGCCAGCGTTCCGCCTAAAACCAGCGCTATCAGTAGGGCGCCTGCCGTTTCCCATGAGCTCATAGAAATGATTTTTTATGCAGCAAAAGTAGGGAATAAGCGCCGAGAAGAAATGCGGGGAGCAGGCTCCTGCTTTTTTTGTATTTTTGCCTGTTGTATCAAATAAAACAGAAAGCGATGGAAACGATAGTAACGCCGGTAAGTTTTACTCCCGGCGCGCTGAATGAGATCAGAAGATTGATGAGCGCGGAAGATTTTGATGGGAGCAAGGCGCTGAGGGTAGGAGTGAAGGGAGGCGGGTGTTCCGGCCTGAGCTATGTGCTGGGCTTTGATGACAAGGGGGAAAATGACGAGGTCTACCAGTTCGAGGGATTGAGCTTTATCATGAACAAATCCCATAGCATTTACCTGATGGGCATGGAGATCGACTATAGCGACGGGCTGAATGCGCGCGGGTTTACTTTTGCCAATCCCAATGCCAGTAAATCCTGCGGCTGCGGAACCTCTTTTGCGGTATAAATTATTAAGCAGACGATAAGCATTGTGCGCGGGTATCCGGAAATGACGGATCGGGCTATCCTTTATCGGAACAAACAGGGAAATGAATATATGACGAGCGTTATCGAAAACGAACAGTTAAGGATCCAGGTCAATTCCAAAGGCGCAGAGCTGGTCAGCATCTATTCCAAACGCCACGGACTTGAATATATGTGGAAGGGAGACCCTGCGTTCTGGGGCAAGCATTCGCCTGTATTGTTCCCGATTATCGGCGCGCTGAAAAACAATACCTGTTATTTTAACGGTAAGGAATATACGTTAAACCGTCATGGGTTTGCCAGGGAAAAAGAATTTACCTTGATCGGCGACTCGACCGAAAGCTTAGCGTTTTCGCTGACCCATGATGAGGAAACGCAACTGTCTTATCCCTTTTTATTTGCGTTCCGGATCCATTACCGGATAAAAGAAAATACCCTGGAAATTCATTACCAGGTGGAAAACAAGGGAGAGGGGCCTATGTTCTTTTCTCTCGGCGCGCATCCTGCATTTGCTGTTCCACTGGTTCCCGGAACGGGCTATGACGATTATTATATCCTCTTTGAGCAGCCCGAAACGCTTGATCGCTGGTCGGTCTCCAAAGAAGGTTTGATAGAAAAAGACGCGGTTCCTTTTTTGGTTCAGCAAGACCGCATTCCCCTGAACAAGGAGTTGTTCTACAAAGATGCGCTGGTCTTTAAAAAGCCGGTTTCGCGGACGCTTGCTATCCGGTCGGGCAAGACCGATCGCGGGCTTAAAATGGAGATGGATGGTTTTCCTTACCTGGGCATCTGGGCCGCCAGGCATGCGGATTTTGTCTGTCTCGAGCCCTGGTGCGGCATTGCCGACAGCGTGGATGCCGATCAGCAATTGGATCATAAAGAAGGTATTCAGCGGCTGGAGCAGGGAGGTGTCTTCGACAGGGCTCTCCGGATCAGTTTGTTTTAAAAGCCCCTGGTCGCATAACGGCGAGCCGTTGTTGCGGCTATGCTGACAGACTGAGCTAAAAGATGACTATCGACGCCCGTCCGTTCCATTTTTAAAAGCCTTCCCGGAGCTATTTCCCTCTTTCAATTCTCTTACAATGATTACCTTTGCAGCTTCCATTTATGAAGTACGTCAACGAAATCAACAAGCGCAGAACCTTTGCTATCATTTCTCACCCCGATGCCGGTAAAACTACCTTAACAGAAAAGTTGTTATTGTTTGGAGGCGCCATACAAACGGCTGGCGCGGTAAAGAGCAATAAGATCAAGAAACATGCTACCAGCGATTTTATGGAGATAGAACGGCAGAGAGGCATTTCTGTCGCCACCTCTGTGATGAGCTTCGAATACAAGGGAATACTGGTCAACCTCCTGGACACTCCTGGTCATAAGGATTTTGCCGAAGATACTTATCGTACCCTGACGGCGGTCGATAGCGTGATCCTGGTGATCGACAGCGTAAATGGAGTAGAACCGCAAACCCGCCGCCTGATGGAAGTTTGCCGGATGAGGGATACCCCGGTGATCGTATTCATCAATAAAATGGACCGCGACGGGAAGAACCGGTTTGACCTGCTGGAGGAGATCGAGAAGGAGTTAAAAATAGCCTTGCATCCCATGACATGGCCCATCAATAGCGGGAAAGATTTTAAGGGAGTATATAACCTGCCTGAAAAAAACCTGTTGTTGTTTACTGCTAATACCCAGGCGGAAG
>JAEUVR010000372.1 GCA_016786785.1 Chitinophagaceae bacterium | reverse complement strand
CAATCGACCGGATGATCCCCTTTTTGAGCATGCGTGCAAATTTAGGGGATTGCAAAGGCAAGGAAAAAACCTCAATTATTTGATTCTAATCAATAAAGTGTTGCAACAGTATTTTATATATTAAAAAACTCCATATTTGAGATGCATTAACTACCCAACCCGCAAGAAGCTGCTCCGAACAGGCGCGGCTTTTTGATTATATGCCTTCTTCGTCGATTATCTATCTTATTACTTCCTCTTATTACTCCCCGCGAAAGAACCCTGGTCGCACCTCATTTTTCAGGCCCGGCATATGCCCGCCCTGTTTATTTAGATCGGCCCGACCGGCCCGCATTATCTGGGCCTTCTTCGTTGCATTGTATTATTTTTGCCCCCTCAAAATATGCTATGAGTATTGTATCGCTGATCCAACAGGCTGTTGCTGAGGAATTAAATGGCTTATATACGCTGGGTATTCAACCCTCGGATATCCAGGTAACGGAAACCAAGCCCGAGTTTGAAGGAGATTATACCGTGGTATTGTTTGGCCTGATCAAAAAGCTGAAAATGTCTCCCGACGCTTTGGGCAATGAGCTGGGAAAAAGATTACACGATAATCATCCCCGGCTGGCATCTGCCTTTAACCTGATCAAAGGATTTTTAAACCTTTCCGTTGGAGATGAATACTGGCGTCAGTTCCTAATAGAACAATTTAACAATGATTCCTACGGCCGCAAACCCCTGTCGGGGAAAAAAGCGCTCATCGAATATTCTTCTCCCAATACCAACAAACCCCTGCATCTAGGGCATCTCCGCAATAATTTTTTAGGCTGGAGCATTGCCGAAATATTTCATTTTAACGGGTATGAAACCCCAAAAACCTGTATCGCCAACGACAGGGGCATTCATATCTGTAAGAGCATGATCGCCTGGCAGCAATTTGGTAACGGGGCCACGCCGGAGTCTACAGGCATTAAAGGCGATCACCTGGTCGGCGATTTTTACGTGCTGTTTGGGGCAGAGCATAAAAAACAGGTCAGGGAGTTGGTTGGATCGGGCATGCCGGAGGCGCTTGCCGAAAAAGAAGCGCCCATCATGAAAGCGGCGCAGCAGATGCTGGTAGACTGGGAAGCGGGAGATCCTGAAGTGATCGATCTCTGGAAAAAAATGAACGGGTGGGTGTACCAGGGTTTCGACGCTACCTATAAAAAGATCGGCAGCGATTTTGATAAAATATACTATGAGAGCGAAGTATACCTGTTGGGTAAAAAAATGGTGGAAGAAGGAATAAAAAAAGGCGTTTTCTTTAAGAAAGAAGACGGCAGCGTATGGATAGACCTGACGCAGGAAGGACTCGACGAAAAAATTGTGCAACGAAAAGACGGCACGGCCGTGTACATCACCCAGGATATCGGGTTGGCGGCATTGAAGCAGGAAGATTTCGGGGCCGACCTGAACATTTACGTGGTAGGCAATGAACAGGATTATCATTTTAAGGTATTAAAGCTGATCGCTCAAAAGCTGGATATAAAAGATGCGGAAGGCATTCATCACCTGAGCTACGGCATGGTGGAACTGCCTTCGGGAAAGATGAAAACCCGCGAAGGCACAGTAGTAGACGCAGATGAGATCGTGGCCGAAATGGAGAAGATCGCCGAACAAAAAACGCAGGAGCTGGGAAAGGTGAAGGATTTTACGGAACAGGAATTAACCTCTCTCTACGCCACGATCGGTCTGGGCGCCCTGAAGTTTTTCCTGCTGCGGGTCGATCCAAAAAAGAAAATGTTATTTAACCCTGAAGAGTCTATCGATTTCCAGGGATTCACCGGGCCCTTTATCCAGTATACCTACGCCCGCACCCGGTCCATTTTGAGAAAGGAGAAACCGGTCGGCGAAAAAACAACAGATCCCTTATTACCCGCGGAAAAAAAGCTGGTCATTGAATTGGAGAGATTTGGAGAAACCATAGAAAAAGCCGGGGCGGAAATGGATCCTTCCATTATAGCCGGTTATGTGTTTACGCTGGCGCAGGCCTTTAATTCATTTGCCGCCGAGTTAAGGATACTGACCGCCGAAACCCCGGAGAAAAAAGAGCTAAGGCTGCAACTGGCACAGCTTACCGCTTATGTGATTAAAACTGGGATGAATCTCCTGGGCATAGGCGTTCCGGAAAAAATGTAATGGGGATATAATCGGAATGCAAACCATTTGTAAGGATACGCATTGAATTATCCCGGTCTGCATACGCCAGCCCCGGGATCCGGAACGACCTGAAAAATAATGCGCATTGAATTATCCCTTCCTGAATACCTGCAAGCCGGCATTGACAAACCGGACGTACATTATTTCAAAACGATTGCGGCCAGTGGCGGGAGTTGCAGGTTGAGTTGATATCTATCGTCCTTTTGATCTACAAGAACGGTTTCTATATCCGGGTTAAACACATCGCCTGATCCCCAGTACTGCTTGTCGTTGCTATTGAAGACCTCCTTCCAGTCTCGTTTTCCGGAAACATAAAGTTTCCAGTCGTGCCTGACCACGGGCGTCAGGTTAAGGATCACCAGCAGATCGTCTGCAGGCAGATGGCCTTTTCTTCTATAGGCGACCACCGACTCAGCGCGATGGTTCAGGTCTGTCCATTCAAAACCGCCCGGGTCAAATTGTTTTTCATACAAAGCAGGCTCTTGTCTTAGCAACCGGTTAAGATCCCTGACAAGGTCTTTTAATGACCGGTGCGGTTCATAAGCAAGCAGTTCCCAGGGCAATTCAGAGCGGTAATCCCATTCGCTGGTGGAGCCAAACTCATCGCCCATAAACATCAGCTTGCCCCCGGGATGCGTAAACATATATGTATACAGGCATCGCAGGTTGGCAAATTTTTGCCATTCGTCGCCGGGCATCTTGTACAGCATGGGGCTTTTTCCATGGACCACTTCATCATGGCTCAACGGCAGCATAAAATTTTCATCATAGAAATACATCATGCTGAACGTGAATTTATCCTGCAGGTATTGCCGTTCCAGGGGGTCCGCTTTAAAAAAATCCAGCGTATCGTGCATCCACCCCATCATCCATTTCATGCCAAATCCCAATCCCCCGGCATAAGTAGGTCTGCTGATACCCGGCCAGTCCGTCGCTTCTTCCGCGATCATCTGCGTATGGGGGAAGTCGCGGTAAATGGTCTCGTTAAGATCTTTGATAAAATCCATGGCTTCGAGGTTGCCGTCGCCCCCGTATTCATTGGGCTCCCATTCGCCCGCTTCCCTTGAATAATTCAGCTTCAGCATAGAACTTACGGCGTCCACCCGCATGCCGTCGATATGAAACTTATCGAACCAGAAGCGCGCCGAGGAAATAAGAAAAGATTTTACCTCTCCCCTTTTATAATTAAAGATATAGCTGTTCCAGTCGGGATGAAATCCCTTGCGCATATCGGCATATTCATAGGTATGCGCCCCGTCGAACATAAACAGGCCGTGGGCGTCATAAGGGAAATGAGAAGGCGCCCAATCGAGCAACACGCCGATGCCCTCCCGGTGAAAAGCCTCAACCAGCTTCATAAAATCCTGCGGCTCGCCGAACCGCGAAGTGGGCGCAAAATATCCTGTGCCCTGATAACCCCAGCTTCCGTCAAAAGGATGTTCCATTACCGGCATCAGCTCCACATGCGTA
>JAEUVR010000295.1 GCA_016786785.1 Chitinophagaceae bacterium | reverse complement strand
TAGTCTATTGTTCAATGTTTTAAAGGTACTCACTTAATGGGCGTATTGCTACACAACCCGAAAAATAAGGGAAAATTTAAAATAAAATTCTTGAAAATCAGTTATTAAGGACTTAGTTTGCGGCGCTAATGCTAAAGATTTTATCCCGAATATCTGTCATTATAATCCTCTTTTTAAGTTGGTTTCCGGATGCTCTGGGGCAGCCTACCCTTCCTGCTGACCTGAAAAAACCGAAAAAATTCGAGAATAAAACGCTGGGATCGGAAAAATCTGCGGAAAAAAAATTTACCGTCCAGCGCCGGTTGGTTCAGAATACCGTAACCCGCTACAACTGGTATTTTAATGCCGACAATAAACTCCGGCAGGTGGTGGAAAGAGCCAAGCTCGGGCATAAGGATGATTTTTCGACCCTGCTCTCTTTCTATAACTATTCGCTGGACAGAACGGCGCAGGATAAAAATGAACTGGACTCCGTCGTTTCAAAAGCCAATATAGGCATCCTGATCCATGACCTGCGAAACGCCTGGATCGATAACCTTTTTATGCTGATAGGCCAGGCGTATTATTACAGAAAAGACCTGGATTCGGCCTATCTGACATTCCAGTATATCAACTATGCTTTTTCACCCAAGGAAAAGGATGGCTACGATATCCCTATCGGCAGCAATTCCATCGAGGGCGGTAGCCCGCTTTCGGTCTCTACCAAAGAATCCGGGAATATCATAAAAAAAGCGCTGGCCAACCCGCCGAGCCGGAATGAAGCATTCATATGGCAGATCAGGACCTATATTCAGCGCGACATGCTGCCCGAAGCGGCCAGCCTTATTCAAACCTTAAAGAACGATCCTCTTTTTCCCGAAAGGCTCTCTACAGATCTCAACGAGGTCCAGGCATTATTTTTTTATAATCAAAATGCTTACGATAGCGCCGCCTACTACTTAGAAAGAGCCTTGGGCAACGCTTCCGGGAGGGAAGAAAACGCCCGTTGGGAATACCTGATCGCGCAATTGTATGAAAAAGCCGACCGCCGGGATCTCGCCAGGACTTTTTATGAGCGGGCCATCAAACGTACCCTTGATCCGGTTCTCGACGTATATGCGCGGCTAAATGCTATAAAACAAAACGCAGCCGATTCCGCCGCCATTAAAAAAAATATTGAAACGCTTACCAAAATGGGAAGGAAGGGGCGGTTCACTAAATACCGGGATATCATCTACTATGCCGCAGCGCAGATGGAGCTGGAAAGAAACAATATTGCCGGCGCCAAAACCTTCCTGCTCAAATCCACTGCCGCCGCAGGCGAAAACCTCAACAATACGCAAAGAACCAAATCGTTCCTGTTACTGGGCGATCTGTCTTTTAAAGAAAGGGCTTATGCGGACGCTAAACGCTTTTACGATTCTGTGAATATAAGCGATGCCGGCATACCCGATCCCGAGGCCCTCACAAAACGAAAGGATGCGCTGGGGCCTATCGTTTTGCAACTGGATATCATCCATCGCCAGGATAGCCTGCAGGCCTTAGCGGCCATGCCTGAAGCAGAGCGGCTTACGCTGCTGAAAAAGATGGTAAGACAATACCGGAAACAACAGGGACTTAAAGAAGAAGAGACTGACGATAACAGCGCCAAAAGAATGAATAATGAGCAGGCGCCGCCGACCGATCTTTTTGCCAGCCAGTCCAAGGGCGACTGGTACTTTGCCAATCCTTCGCTAAAGTCGAAAGGGTTCAATACTTTCAAAACAATATGGGGCAACCGTGCGAATGTGGACAACTGGAGAAGAAAGGCCGACGGCGACCAGGCGGCTAAGGGCATGGCGCAGAGAGGAAGCGGGGCTGCCGAACAAAGCGATGAAAACTCAGGGATCGCAACCGTTGAATCGCTTTTACAGGGTATTCCGCTGACCCCGGAAAAAATGGAATTATCCAATGATTCTATCGGAAACGCACAGCTTGACCTGGGCATCCTGTATATCAGCAGCCTGGAAGAATATATTCCGGCCATCGAAGTACTGGAGCAGTTTACCAAAGAACATATCTACAGTTCAAGGATACCCGAAGCCTTATATTACCTGTATTACTGTTACCAGAAAACAGGAAGGGAAGCGGACGCCGAAGCGGCATTACAAGACATGAAACGCAAATATGCCGGAACCAAATTCGAGCGGCAATTAAATAACGCGTTAACCGGCGAAGAGGTCGTACATAACGCTGAAGTTACCCGCAATTACGAGCATATCTATACGCTTTTTATTGAAGGCGCTTTTGATGAAGCGCTCGCCTTGAAAAAAATAACCGACAGCGCTTACGGAACCACGTATTGGACTCCCCGCCTGCTGTATATTGAATCCGTATATTATTTAAAACAAGGGATGGATGCCGAAGCGAAAAAAACGCTGGAAAAGATCATCGAAGTTTTCCCCAAAGACCCCTTGTCGGCCAGGGCCCAATCTATCCTGGAAGTACTGGGCCGCAGAAAGGAAATTGAAGAATACCTTACGCGTCTTAAAATAGAACGCATTAACGAGGATTCGCTCGCTATCATCAACGAGCCAACAACGGCAAGGCATCAACGAAAAGAGCCTGTCATCCGCCCGGCGACGGATAGCGCGCAGCGAAAACCGGATATTCCAAATCCGGGTATTAAGACGGAATCCGCGCCGGACACGCGAACAGCGCCTGAGCAGAAAGACAGGGATATTGCCGCAGCAGCCAGGGATTCATCCGCTGCGAAACAGCCGGCCAAGGATACACCCTCGCCTGCCCCTGACATAGCGGCAATGCAGGATTCCGTTTATGCGCCCCCCGGCCGGCCGGCGTCCGCATTCCGTTTCACCCCCCAGGGCCCTCATTATGTGATCATTGTATTGCATAAGGTCGACCCGGTGTATGCCACTGAATCAAGAAACGCTTTTGACCGGTACAATAAGGAAAACTACTATAACACGCCTATTGAAATCACCAACCAGTCGCTGAATGACTCCATAAAGCTGACGGTGATGAAGGGATTTGAGAATGCCGCAACAGCCTTAACTTATATGGAAAAAACGCAGGCCGTTGCCGCAACGCGCATTATCCCCTGGCTGCCCGCCGGCAAGTATTCCTTTATTATTGTAAGCGAACAGAACCTCGAAACGCTGAAAGCAAACCAGGACATGGATGCCTATCGCTCATTTCTTAGCCATTATTACCCGGATAATTTCAAATAATAATTATCAACCTGTTGGGTAATTTGAGTATGATTTTTGCAGATATTGAGGGGTCGTTTGTCATTTTAATTTTTTGATATGTCTCGTTATGTTAAGATTTACTGGAAGATCTTTTTGTGGGCGATAATCGCGTTCGCATTGATCCTGGCGTTCATTAGTATGGGCCTGTTCGGAAAAATGCCCTCGCTGTCGCAATTAGAGAATCCTTCGGTAACGCTGGCTTCGGAGGTATTTGCAGAAGATGGGGCCCGGATGGGAAAATATTATAAGGAAAAAGGCGACCGGAGCAATATATTATATAAGGATATCTCTCAATATGTGATCAATGCATTGGTGGCCACGGAGGACGAACGTTTTTATGATCATTCCGGAATCGACGGGAAAGCGGTGATGAGGGCTATCGTATTACTGGGAAGCCAGGGCGGCGGCAGCACCATCACCCAGCAGCTGGCGTTGAATATGTTTGACGAAAGATCCTTTAACCCCATTTCAAGGATCACGCAGAAATTAAAGGAATGGATCATCGCCGTAAAGCTGGAAAGGAATTTTACCAAACAGGAGATCCTGGCGCTTTATCTTAATACGGTTTCCTTCAGCGATAATGTTTACGGCATCAGGAATGCGGCACGAACCTTTTTCTCCAAGGAACCCGACAGGCTGAGCATAGAGGAATCCGCCACGCTTATCGGAATGCTGAAAGGGCCGGGAAGATATAATCCCCGCACAAATTACAAACTGGCGTTCGACCGCAGAAATACCGTAATAGACCAGATGGTGCGCAATAATTACCTGGCCGCCGACAATGCCGCCGAGATCAAAAAAACCCCTATCCGCTTAAACTATAAAAAGCTAAACCAGAATAACGGCATGGCCCCTTATTTCCTGGACGTCATCCGCGATGAGCTGAAAAAATGGTGCAGCGAGAACAAAAAGGCCAATGGCGACAATTACGATTTGTATGAAGACGGGCTCCGGATCTATACGCCTATCAATCCGCGCATGCAATTGTACGCCGAAGAAGCGGTCGCCCGCAACCTTCCCTCCATGCAACGTTCGCTTAGCGAACAAAGAAGCGTTAAAAGCGGCGCCATATGGAAGGGCCGCGAGAACATACTGGAAGCGGCAATGAAGGCAAGCGACAGATGGAAAGGTCTCAAACAGGAAGGATTAAGCGAAACTGAGATCAGGAAAAATTTTAATACAAAGACACAGATGAAGGCGTTCGCCTGGAATGCCGACCGGGAAATTGACACTGTCATGACCCCTATGGATTCCATCAAGTACAGCCGCGAAATGCTGCAAACCGCTTTTATGGTCATGGACCCGCTGACAGGGCAGGTTAAAGCCTGGGTGGGCGGCATTGATTTCAAGACCTACAAGTACGATCATGTCAATTTAAGAACCAAACGGCAGGTAGGATCTGCCATCAAGCCCTTCCTGTATGCCTTAGCTGTTGAGGAATATGGTTTTACGCCGGAAACCGAATGCGAGGCCACTGCGCAGTACTTTCCCGGCTCTGGATGGGTGCCCGCCAACAATACGGGGCGCACCGGAACACGAAGCCTGGCAGCCGGACTTACCTGGTCTATCAATGAAGTGGCGGCTTATCTTATTAAGCAAACCACTCCCCAGCGTTTTGCAGATTTTATCAAACAGATTAATATTCCTACTAAAGTAGAGCCTTATCCCTCTATCTCCTTGGGAACCTGCGATCTGTCGCTATTTGAAATGATGTGGGGCTATTCCATGTTCCCTGGCAACGGCTTCAGCTCAAAACCGGTTTACATTACGCGTATCGAGGATAAGAACGGCAATGTGCTGGCTCGCTTCGACACCGAACGCAAGGAGGTGATCAGCCAGTCTACCGCCTATACCATGACCAGGATGCTCCAGGGACCCGTGGACATCGGAACGGCCGCAGGGCTCAGATCCCGGTTAGGCATAGCCGAAATGGGAGGAAAAACAGGAACGACCAATGATTATTCCGACGCCTGGTTTATTGGCTTTACTCCCCAGCTATCCGCCGGCGTATGGGTCGGTTGCGATAACCGCTTTATCAGGCTTGAGAGCAAAATGGGAGAAGGCGGCCGCGCAGCGCGGCCGATATGGGAATACTTCTTCAAAAAAGCTTTTGAAGACAAGACCCTCGGGTTGGACAAACAGGCCAAGTTCATACAGCCTGAAAATATGCGCGCCGAGATGTTATACGATTACATGAACATCCAGGATCAGGCGCCGCCGCCGGGAGCGGAAGGAGTAGATGAAGGGAACGGAAGGGCTAACGAATATCTATATGCGCCGGAGGAGAACAACATACCGGTCGAATCGCAGCTGTCCCTCGAAGAGCAAAAAATATTAAAAGAAGCCAAAGACAAAAAAAATATCGACCCTGCAAAGGACAAAAATGCAACGGGCGAAAACGGAAATCTCCATGAAGAGAAGAAAAAAAAGGGCCTGTTTAAAAGAATATTCGGAAAGAAAAAAGATAAAGACGAATAGCAATCTCTTATAAGCGCCCGATGACGCTATATAAGCGCTATTGACGCCGCTTTAGGTAAAATCCAGCGGCCCAAACAGGACGGGCTAATCTAAACTTCCGATATTGCCTACCAGTCCGATACTATGGACAAAATGATAATTGCTTGTTTGGGTAATGGCCATCCTGTATTGGGAACTGATCGCCAGGTAAGCTTCTCCAAAAAAACTAATCTGAACGCCAATGCCCGCAGGAATAAAAGCTCCCCAATACCCCTGGTATTTGGACGCGCCGGCCCCCAGCTCGAGATAAGGAACAAGCCAATGTTTATCGGTGAACAATTTTCCTCTCATAGAAACATCCGCTTCTAATAAAAGAAAATCCTTTGATACCGGTCCCCTATTTTCCATAGGATAAGCAAGAAAAGAACCGATAAGGGTAGAAGAAAAATCAAAATGCTCCGAAAGTCCCCTGCCATAATTTAAGGCAAGCCCTTGCGACATGTCCTTTATCTTGGCGATCCTTTTCTCCTTTAAAACTGCAGATAAGGAGGAAGAACGAATAGCGCTCGCCGTTTCGAAGTCATTAAAAACAAAGTGAATGCCCAGGGTTGCCGATCGGGTATAAGCGCCTGACTGGGTCAACCCAGTCGAATACGTTAATAATAAAGCGCTGAAAATGGTTAACGGCCTAGCCATGTATCATGTTTAGGGATTATCCTTACAATTTAGTAAAAAATAATATATAAGGATCAACCCTTTTAAGAAGCGTTGACCCGCCTAACTTAATATGCCGCATAACCGCCGACCGGTCGAGCATTGAAGCCAACAACGGATAAAATTTTTTAATGAATTGAACGATGGATAAAACAAACCCATGTTTTAAGCATAAAGAGCCGCTTTATACAGCCTGAGCGGCATTGCGCAAAAGGCGGCAGCGCAGCCAGGATCGGCGGTGGGGGAAGCGTCTAAAATGAGGCCATTCTTTAATTGTTATTTTGCTCCGGACCTTTTGGCAGGATCTCCACGCTTACTTTTGTCAAACCCCTTCCGATATATCCCAGCTTACTGGCGGCCGCGCGACTTAAATCGACCAGCCTGTGGTTTTTATTATGCATCCTGTCGTTTACCCTGACAATCACCGATCTTTTATTCATCAGGTTGACAACCTTTATCCATGTCCCTATCGGAACACGGTTATGCGCGGCGGTCATTTTTTTTTCGTCATATTGTTCTCCGCTGGCTGTTTTTCTTCCCTGGAATCTTGAATGATAATAGCTGGCAACGCCAATCTGCTTTACCGGGATCTTTTTGTTTGAGGCGTCGAAAACGCTGTCTCCGACAGGTTGCGCCTGCAAAACAAATCCGCTCTTTGACAAAAGGATCATAACAAACAAAATCCGTTTCATAGGTTATTGGATTGGCTTCTAAAAATACTTTTCCGTCAGCATCCTGTCTTCTCCATAAATATCCTCATGGAAGATCAGCTTTTCCGATTTCCCCTCGCAGGTATAATACCTTATAAGTATCGGGGTCTTTTTAAAGCCCGATACCACATGCTTCTCCTGGCGGGCGATCCATTGAGACAGCGTATCAGCGGGATATTTTATGGTATCGTTCCTTACTAAAAAATGGGCGAGCGATTTCCAGCTTTGCACCCTTACGCATCCGTGGCTAAGCGCCCTGAAAGGACGACCGAACAACCACCGCGCATTGGTGTCATGGAGGTAAACGGAATAGGGATTACGGAAATTAAACTTTAACACGCCAAGCGAATTATCATCGCCCTCCCGCTGCCGGATCTGGTAAGGAAATTTTTTCTGACTAAGAGAAGACCAGTCTATCGTTGCCGGATCGATCACGCTATCATACTTATCTACCACCATCAGATTCTGTTTACGGAGGTAATTGATGTTCTTTTGTATCTGCGGAAGCATTTCTTTAAAGACGATGCTGTAAGGAACCGTCCATTGAGGATAGGTGATAAAATTGGATATTTCCGAATTGAGTTCGGGGGTTCGCGTTTTCGGCGCGCCTACAATAACTTTCGATTGCAAAGCAATCGTATCGGCTTCTATCACTTTTAACTGGTATGCCGGAAGGTTTACCCATACGTAAACAGCAGGCATGCTATCGGGAAGCAGTTTGAATTTATCCAGCGTGAGTGCGATGCGTTTGAACTTCTCCGTATCGGTATCATTCAGGTTCTTGACAGTAGTCTCATTGACCCTGCCGGAAGGCTTTATATTACGGGATCGCTGGTAAGCCGCCAGCGTTTTAGCCAGCCCGGTCGTGTCGCCCGCGCGGAATGCCGAATCGCTAACATTCAGCTCGAGTAAACGTTTTTGCAATAAGGCATAAAAAGCAACCGTATCCTTTATGGGATAAGGAAGGTACGTAAAGGGGCTAAAGTCTGCCGTATCCAGGAACCCCTTAATAGCCGATCTCAGCGCCCGGTAATCAGAATGGGCAGGCTCCAGCTCCTGAAAAACAGAATCTGCGCCTTTTGCCGATCTGACCCTGCTCAGCGCCTGCAAATAAAATTTTTCGTTCAGCGCAGTATCCACGCGGAGCGTCAGGCTATCGTAAGGAAGACGGCCTCTTTTCAGGTCATGGCAGATGCGTAGCGTCGCATCGGTAAGCGCCAGGTCGGCCCGCGACCATAAAGCCGCATCTTTCTGCGAAAGGGAATCGGTTAATAACCGATCATAGATTCCCGATAGGTATGTAAAATGATAATCTTTCGGAAACAGGCCATAATTCCTGGATTCCTTTATAAACCGGTAAACCGCGCTTCCTTCCGGGAGCCAGGCGCCGTTGCCGGACCACAACGCGGCGTAGCCGTTTTCTTCGTAGGTCGATCTTAGCATGCCAATGGTATTCAGCGGCAGGCTGTCGTCTATCCTGTTGTTATGTCCTTCCGCATAATGCAAAAATTCCTGCAGGTTGCGGCGCACCCTGTCTTCCAACTGCTCGGGTTTCGCTACGATGTCCTTTTCGTCCGGTTTCTTTTCTTTACACGCGAAAAGAACGGTCAGCGACAAAACAGATCCGAACAAAATACCATTTAAACATTTCATATGTATTGCTTAATGACGCTGAATAAGCCTGCCCTAGTTTTGTTCGGGCGCCCCGAAACAGCAGTCGCTGTTTTGGAAGCGGCTAAATAATTTCTTCGTCGCTATTGTGTCAAAATAGTAAAAGGTTTTGAAAAATAAGCATTTTCAGGGCATTTTGCATAGCAATACTTAAGAAAAGATATACCTTCCGTTTAGATTTTACCCAAGCATAAAGCATTATCATGAGCATATATTTCTCCTATCTGGGCCGGATCACAGCAGTTCTTATCGGCCTGCTTGTTTTTCATGCGCCGCAGGCCCAACGCCCCTATGTTACTGAAGATCTGCCGTTCATCGCTACTATTGAGGGGTACAAAGCTTCTGTCAGGGAAAATCCTGATAAAAGAATGATATCCCTGAAATCGGTTATTCCTGATATTATTTATGATCTCCGCTATGCCGGTAAAAACAATTTTACTAACAAAAGGCTATACCCGAAAAATACCAGCCATACTTTCCTAAGAAAGCAGCCGGCCCTGGCGCTTGCCCGCGCCGCGGAAGAGCTGAACAGCCACGGGCTTAAAATAAAGGTCTGGGACGCCTACAGACCCCATAGAACCAGTATTGTCTTCTGGGAACTGGTAAAGGATGAAAACTTTGTCGCCCACCCTTCCAAGGGTTCTTTTCATAACCGGGGGTTGGCGATTGACATGACTTTAGTGGATAGCGCTACAGGTAAGGAACTTGATTTCGGAACCGATTTTGACAATTTTACGGAGGTTGCGCATCCGGACTATCCTGGACTCTCCGCTGAAGCGGCCGCCAACCGGAAATTGCTGCGGGGCATTATGGAAAAGCATGGTTTCGTCCAGTTCCCCACCGAATGGTGGCATTATTCATGGCCCGATGATCAGCGCTATGAAAACCTCGACATAGACCATGAGAAACTAAATAAGACGTTAAACAAAAATTGAGCAAGAAGCTGAATCGCTCTATAATACGAACCTGATTCAATTTAATAAGCCTGTAGCCTACGCGCAGGTATAGCAGCTGAATCGCTCTAAATACCATCTGATAATAAGGCGCTGCGGGCAATCCCTGGGGAAATGCTTAATTGAATGGGATAATTCTCCTACAAAGAGAACGACCGTCGCCGTTTTACGAGCGCTATTTGCCCCCGGAAAAAATATTTAAGCTGCGCTTTATGGACGGCCAATGACCCTCGGAAGAAATTGCTCCAGCATCAACAGGTCTGTCAGCGTTATGGCCGTTACCGCCTCTAATACCACCGGAACGCGGAGGGCTATACACAGGTCATGCCGGCCTTTAACGGAAAATGGCTCTACGACGCCGGTTTCCCGGTTAAGCGTCTGCTGTTCCTTGGGCGTGGAAGAAGTAGGTTTTATCGCAATCCTGAACACCAGTTCATTGCCGTTGGTGATGCCTCCTACTATGCCGCCGGCATGATTGGTGACCGTTTTACCCTCCCTGTTCTCTATAGCATCATTGTGCGCTGATCCAAACATTTTCGCCGCCTGGAAGCCCGTCCCGAACTCAATACCTCTAACAGCCGGTATAGCAAATACGGCATGGCTGATCAATGATTCCGCGGAATCAAAAAACGGCTCTCCCAGGCCGGCAGGCAAACCGGCAACGCGGCATTCGACGATGCCTCCGATAGAGTCTTTAGCGTCTATGGCTTTCTGAAGCCCCTTATCGAGATCGGCTTCTCCCCCGATCTCCAGTATGGTAGCGGAGACCTGTATCTTGGGCGAAATAGGCCCGCCGTCCATGCGCCCGGATTGCTGCGAAGTAAGCGCTGAAGGTTTTTTAGAAGCCGGCAAATCACTTCCTGGAATAGAACGGTTATCCGTAAACGCCAAAAGCTTTTTAGCTACTACGCCCGCCGCAACCAGCGCGACTGTCAACCGGCCGCTGAAATGGCCGCCGCCGCGGAAATCTTCAAAGCCCCCGAATTTCTGGGACGCGACCAGGTCGGCATGACCCGGACGGGGAACGGCTCTTTGTTTTTCATAATCGCCGGAGCGGGTGTTCTTGTTCTCAAATAAAATGACGATCGGGGCGCCGGTAGTTTTATTATTG
>JAEUVR010000293.1 GCA_016786785.1 Chitinophagaceae bacterium | reverse complement strand
GAACCCTTCGGCGATAAGCAATATCCCTATGGCAATAAGGAATGCCAGCGCCAGCATCTGTAAGGTGGGGTGATTATTAATAAAGCGACTGATAGCGCCCGAGAAAGCCAGCATCACCATCATGGAAATAACCACGGCAATAATCATTACGATTACATTTTCCACCAGCCCGATAGCCGTAAGAATGGAATCAAATGAAAACACCGCATCTACGAGGATGATCTGCACGATCACCGATCCTAAGGTCGTGTAAACGGCTTTCCCGTCCGGCGCGGCCCCGCCGGGCCTTTCCAGCTTATGGTGAATCTCCAATGTGCTTTTAACCAACAGGAAAAGGCCGCCGGCAATCAGGATAATGTCTTTCCAGCTTATTCCCAAAGGGTCGTTGTTATCCTGCCTGATGAACCCGATGGTAAATACGGGCTCTGTAAGCCTGATAATAGACGTAATCGCAAGCAACAATATGATGCGGAATACCATCGCCAGCATCAACCCTATACTGCGGGCTCTTTTCTGCTGCGCTTCCGGCAGTTTATTAGACACAATGGAAATAAAGATAATATTATCTATTCCAAGGATGATCTCAAGAAAACTAAGCGTAAGAAGGCTTATCCACACTGAAGGATCGGCAAAATCCGGGAAGACCATTGTTCGCGGGTTTAAATTTTTACAGGAGCTGATATATAATTTACTTCCCGACAGGAGTCGGCAACGTTTACATGCTAAGCACAAAACGCCTTCATTCTGAGATAAAGATAAAGACATTCCTGTTGCGCAGAAATAAAATTTTCCTCTTCAAAAGAAGCCTATCATTTATTAGGTATTAAGGCGATCGGAATAATCAATAAAGATATTCCTCCTCAGAAGGAGATACCCAGGTTAATATAGGACCTCATTTTTTTTGACTGATCGCAGAACATGGCGCTTATTTCAAAGGGGCCCAATGCAAAATTATAGCCCAGGGTAAGGGCGTAACCGGAAAGAAAATTAGGTTTTTGCAGGATATTGTTAATGCTGATAAAATTGTTCACCAAACCGTTGGCCCTGGCAATAGCGTATAAATTATTATACAGTTCATATCGCAAGCCAAACTGTAATGCGGCTACGCTGGACGTGTTGATCGTATTCTCCTCCAAACCGGCAAACAAGACCTGGTTGCGAAAAAGCTTAGATAACCCGCCGACGCTAAAATCATTTAAGATGCTTTGGCGATAGCTGAAATTAAGGCCTCCCTGGAAAGAACTGGAGAATGTCCACCTGGAAGACAGGGGAAGATAAGCTTCGCTGTTCAGAATGGCGCGCTGGTAATCGTCGTATGAGATGCCGATGGAGTCGGTGTTGGTGATGGGCCGACCCGAAGAGTAGAACATCAGGCCCGGATGCTGGTCATAAATAGCGCCCAGCTCTCCCTCGATTTTTATTCCCCGGTTGGGATATACGCTTTTATTGAGCGTGTTAACGGCAAAAAAAGCATAGCTCGTAATAAAATTATTTTTGCCCGATATCTCGAACACCGACTGAATGGAAGGGCTATACCTTATCCATTCATACCGCGTTCCCGCGCCAACCGTAAATTTCCTGTTGGCGGAATATTCAAACTTTCCGTCCGCTTTAAACAATTGGGCGCCATAGACGCCGTCTTTCCGGAACATGTCGTAAGTATTCACATCCAGATGATCATATTGCATGCCCAGTATTAAGGCTATTTTTTTTCCTCTTCCGAGATATTGAAGATGCTCCGTCCGGGCGCGGAAATTCTGACCCACATTCAGGGTGATCAGGCTCCGGGAGTGGGGAAGGAAAAAGTTCCGGGTGGTAAGGTTGCCGATCAGGCTGATGCCCGTATAATTATTATAATGTACGCCCAGTTTGGCAAAGCTTATGGGATTTTCAACCACGTCAAAAACGACGGTTACCGATCCGTCGGGCAATGGTTGCAGTTCATACTTGATACGCGAATAATACCGGGTGCCAAAGACCCTCCTGATCATTTTTGAAAGTTTTTCGGAGGTATAATATTTCCCCTTTTCAAAACCCATCATATGATCAAAAAATCCAAAAGTCGTTTTTTCCAACCCCCTTATTTCAATTGAAGATATTTTTATAGAATCCACCGTAGGAAGTCCACTGACAGGGCGGGGCGCCTCGCCGTATATCCTGTTCAGCGAATCGCTTAACTGTTTTAATTGAGGGTATAATTTCCTTCCTTCTTCTATGCCTATCTGTAATATCTCTTCGGCCCTGTTGAAGCTGGCCATGGAATAATTATCCAGCGGCATTTTCAGGTATACATCGCAGAGAGCTTCTTCATTTTTATTGCCGGCAACTTCGTTGAAGAAGGCGATCTGCATCAACACCTGCAGCGCATTGGAGACTTTCTCCTTCGGCTGCAGCCCCGAAGCCGTATGGCTGCCAATAACGATATCCGCGCCCATCTCCTTTACGTCTTTCACCGGGAAGTTTCTTACCACCCCGCCGTCAATCAGCATACGCCCGTTGATCTCCACAGGAGTAAACAAGGTAGGAATGGCAATACTTGACCGTATAGCGGTCACGATATCGCCGCTATCAGAAGCTACCGCCTCGGCGGTAGCGATATCGGCGCTAATACACTTAAAGGGTATATTGAATTGATTAAAGTCCTTTACATTATAAACAGGATAAAAAAGCTCGGCGAATTTCAACCACAGTTCTTCGCCTTCCAGCACGCCTGCCGGGATCCTGAACTTATGATTGACCCAGGGAAGCTCCACCGCATACCTTCCGTATTCGTCTTTTTCCTCCATAACGAACCCGCGGAGGGAAGACTGGTTAGACAGCATTACGTCCCAGTCTATCTTTCTTGCCAGCTTTTCTATATCGCCGGCCGAATACCCGATGGCGTATAAAGCGCCTATGACGGCGCCCATGCTCGTGCCCGTTATATAATCTATTTTGAGACCGGCGGAATCCAAAGCCTTCAATATACCGATATGGGCAAGACCCTTGGCGCCGCCCCCGCTTAAGGCCAGTCCTATGCGAGGTCGTTGCGGCGCATGTTGCGCAAAAGAAAGATGAAACAAGAGCAAAAAAAACGGTATCGTGATCAAAGATTTCATTCGGCTTTGCTAAGCGTTGATCTTTTCTTCGAGCTCCATTATTTTTTCAAAAATCTTTTCGTAGTCCTTATTCAACTTTTCCAATTCCGCATTCGCCTTTTTGTATTCGGTCTCCGTAGCGGAAAACTTATCCTTATCGGAATAAACGCCCGGATCGCTCAATGCAGCCTCGAGTTTATTCCTGCTTTCGGTCGCTAAAGCGATCCTGGATTCTGCTTCCTGGAAAATCCGCTGTTGCCTCTGCAGCTCCTTTTTAAGCTCTTTATCGATCGCTTTGGCCGCAGGCATCGGCGGCTGTCGGATACCGGTCGCTACAGGCGCCAATTCGGGACCGGCCTGTTTTTCCGCTACCGGGGCTTCGCCGGCAGACCTTTCCTTTTTAGGTTTATTGTTTTTCTGCTCCGCCTTTAAGCTTCTCTCTTTCCAGTC
>JAEUVR010000290.1 GCA_016786785.1 Chitinophagaceae bacterium | reverse complement strand
CGAAAGCCCTTTCTACGCTAAGAAATTTTCTCGAACAAGGCGGCGAAGTAGTTATTCTGCTCCTTATTTTCAGATCGCCATTATAAAATAGTTAAGCTTCGGCGCCCTACTTTTTTTTATTCCTGCGTCTTATTGATGTTTATATGCAGAAAGAATTTACGTACTACAGGGGTTTATTGTCGGATTTTATTGATGACCGGTTGCCTATCGACAGGCTGGATGAGCTGCTGGATTATGCGCAAACCAATCCAAAGGATTACGCATTGCTGCTGGATCTACCTGAAATCAGGGAGAGGCTGGAACAAAGGGCGAATGATGAAACCATACCTGTGGCTGATGTCATTAGCGGCAGGATAAAACAGCGGCTGATGAAAACGGTTGACCATCTTGAAAATCCGGGGGTTCCTGTTGTTCGCCGCGTTCATTTCTTAAGAAGAGCCTCGTTCCGCTGGGCTGCGGCTGCCGTCGTCGTGTTTGCAGTCGCTACGATTGCCCTTGTCGTGTTTACCAGCCGCCGGTCGGACGGTCATGCTGAATTTGTTTCGGCGCCTGATGCAGATGTTTCCGCTCCTGTTTCTTCAAAGGCAATGATTACCCTGGCTGATGGAAGCGCTGTTTCTCTCGATAGCCTCAATAACGGGCTACTGGCCGAGCAGGGCGGAGTGCGACTTCTAAAGCTGGACGATGGACAAATTGCATACAAACCCTCCGAAGGCGAAACAACAAGAGAAGTTCAATACAATGCCTTATATAACCCTCGTGGTAGCAAGGTCATTGATATGACGCTGAGCGACGGCTCCCATGTTTGGCTCAATGCGGGCAGTTCGATAACCTATCCTGTCGCCTTTGTGGGCAATGATAGGAAGGTTTCGATAAAGGGAGAGGCTTATTTCGAGGTGGCTGTTGATGCTTCCAAGCCATTCTTTGTTACCAAAGGAGATATTGAGGTGAAGGTATTGGGAACGCATTTTAATGTAAATGCTTATGATGATGAAAAGGATATTAGGGTGACCCTGCTTGAGGGCAGCGTAAAGGTGAGTCGTCACGCTGAACCTGATCCGGCGCCTAAGGCTCAGGCCGGGAAGGATAAAAAAGGCGGCAGCGTCACGCTACGACCAGGTCAGCAGGCATTAGCCACCGGGGAGCAGGTGGTGGCCAAATCCGATGTTGATCTCGATGTTGTTATGGCCTGGAAGAACGGTCTTTTCCAGTTCGACTATACGCCGATGGATGTTGTTTTGAAGGAATTAAGTCGCTGGTATAACGTGGATGTGGTTTATGAAAAAGGCGTTCCCGATATAAAGCTCTGGGGAGAAATGAAAAGAGACCTGACCCTTACTCAGGCGCTGAAAGGCCTGGTTAAGATCGGCGTTAAGTTCAGAATAGATGGAAAAAAGTTAATAGTGATGCCTTGAGTCAATGCAAGAACTTGACTTTGTAGTCCTGAGCCTGATTCAGGATTTATGGTCTGCCTTTTAGTATAAATGCCCCGGGATTGTGATAAAAAGAAAGTGAAGCGTTTAATGGGCCGGAAAGCAAAAGATATTAAATGGCTATAAAATGAGAAATGGATAGAAGTAGGAGTTGCGTTAATGAGAAATTCCGGATCTGAGTTCGGAATAACAGGACGACATAAAAATTCCGGGTATGCCTGAAAAAACAAAACCGCCTCGAGGTGAGATTCGAAGCGGCGGCGTTCGGGTTAACCCGTTTCAATAAATACGAATAAGGACCAAAACAAGTAAAAACCCAAACAAACCAAAGTTATGAAATTATTGACAACGCTTTGCCGAAGCGGAGCGCTCTCCAAAACCTTGTTAGTTATGAGGCTAACAATTATTTTATTACTCGCCGCCTTTATGCAGGTTTCGGCCGGAACCAACGCCCAAACCATCAGTTTCAGCGGAAAAAATGTTTCCCTGGAAAAAGTATTTAAGACCATTAAAAAGCAAACCGGTTACAGCGTAGTGTGCAGCGGCGAATTGTTGCAGGGTAGCAGGCCTGTTACCGTAACTGCGAATAATATCCCGCTTGAAACTTTTCTTCAGCAGGCGCTCGGCGGCCAGTCCTTTGAATACAGTATAGAAAATACAACCATTTTTATATCCCGAAGATACACCGCCATTGCCATGCCTTCTGATTGGCAGCCTAATGTATCTGAAACAGATGTATATAAAAATGAAAATCCTCCTATTACCGTCCGGGGCCGTATTATCAATGAAGATGGACATCCGGTCGTTGCCTCGGTGATGGTAAAAGGGACAAACAGGGGCGTTACTTCCAATGAAGAAGGCGATTTTATTCTTACCGGCGTTGATGCGCAGGCGACCCTTGTCATTACAGCCACAAATATTGAAAAAGCCGAATGGAAAATAAACGGAAAAACTCAACTCTCCATCACTGTAAAAACTGCGGCTAACTCGCTCAACAATGTGGTGGTAATAGGATTTGGCAGCCAGAAAAAAAGTAATCTTACCGGTTCTGTAGCGACTGTAGACAAACGCCTGCTTGAAAACAGGCCTGTTACCAATGCCGTTGCCGCTCTTCAGGGCGCCGCGCCAGGTCTTACCATAACACGTTTAAGCGGTCAGCCTGGTAAAGAGGGTTTTGACGCCCAGATACGCGGATTTTCTTCGATCAATGGAACAAATACGGCATTGATCCTGATTGACGGAGTGGAAGGCGATCTCGCGCTTATCAATCCAAATGATATTGAGTCGGTCTCTGTTCTTAAAGACGCCGCAGCATCCGCTATCTATGGGGCAAAGGCTGCGGGCGGCGTATTGCTGGTAACAACCAAGCAAGGAAGTATGGGGCAATTAACGCTTACCTATTCAGGTCTTACTACAATGAACCGCGCGTACGGCATACCTGAAAAAATTCATTCCTGGGAAGAGGCAGAGATGCTTAATGAGGCCTGGCAAAATGCAGGTTCCAATCCACGGTATACGCAACAGGAAATAGAATGGATGAAAGATCCCTCAGTTGATTATGTGGTTAGTCCTTCCAATCCCGGTCGCTACGATTACTATTATGATCTCAACCAAGTCGACATGCTGTTAAAGAAAAGTTCTTTCAGCCAGAGCCATAATGTTGCGGTAAGAGGCGGCAGCGATAAAACGCAATATCTCTTTTCTATGGGATATTTCGGACAGGAAGGCATTTTTAAGGTAGGTTCTGATAACACCAAAAGATACAACGCCCGCATGAATGTCAATACGAAGCTCAACGATATTTTTAGCCTTGATTCTAGAATATCCTATTCGCAAATGCACACCTTCAATCCCAGCGACGATATTTCGGAAGACTATGGTTTGTTCATGAATATTTATCAACTGGGTTCTTCGTATCCTATCTATCTTCCTAATTCCGATAATACAAAATATGCCAGGACCAATAGCGGCCCGAAAACATATCAAATCCTTAAAGATGGCGGATATGGAGAAGAAACCCGACGCAATCTCGATGGACTGTTTACATTGAAAGCAGAAAACTTTATCAGGAACTTGTCGCTGCGACTTATTTACAGCCCCCAACTTTATTTTCTCGATTTCGATTCGTTCGACAAAACAATTGCTTTTTATGATATTGGCCCCGAACCCGCCAGGTATCTGTTCAACCCAAATGGAATATCAAAAACAAGGTCGTTACAGGCGCGGACGAATGTCCAGGGGCTTGCGGATTATGATTTTTCTTTGGCAGAGAATCACCGCTTTCATGTATTGGCAGGTTATCAATACCAATATTACAAATTCAATAGCGCTACGGCCAGCTCAAATGCGCTTATCGTTGCCAATGTGCCTTCGTTGAACCTCAGCGGCGATCCTACCGTTCCTTCAACGGCTTCCGACGATATCCAGGTCAATGCATTGATCTCTTATTTTGGAAGGCTCAATTATAATTATGCTGAAAAATATTTTTTTGAAGCTACCCTGAGGAATGACGCCAGTTCGCAACTCGCGCCAGGCAATCGGAACCAGTATTTCCCTTCGTTATCCGCTGGCTGGAAACTCGACCGCGAAACCTGGTTTGCACAGGCTTTCCCATTTTTTAATGTTTTCAAACTAAGAGCTTCATGGGGAAAGCTGGGCAACTCTAATGTGCTGGGCAACTATGATTACGTTTCCATGTTGAGAGCAGGGCCCTATTATCCATTCAATAACGCCAGGAATAATTCTTTCTACCAGGCTGTGCTGGCTTCTCCTGACAAAACCTGGGAAACGATCGAAACTGCTAATGGCGGCCTGGATATCGGCCTGTTTAATAACCGCTTTAACGCAAGCTTCGATTATTTTGTGAGAAAGAATAATAACATGCTCGTGGCCTTGAATGCCCCAGCTACCCTGGGTCTTACGCCAAACGCCAGCAATTCTGCCAAACTAAAGACCGTAGGATGGGAAGTATCGGCAGGATGGAGAGACCAGGTTTCTTCTTTCAACTACTGGATCAATCTGAACATATCGGATAATCAAAATAAGATTATCAAATACGATGGGCAGAACGTGATTGCTGAAGGCTTGAATATGGTCATCGAAGGCATGCCTATCAACTCGATCTATGGTTATGAAGCGCAAGGATACTTCATGACACAAGACGAAGCGCTTAACCACGCTTTCCAGGACAGCCGGACGGGGCCGGGAGATTTGAAATACGTCGACAAGAACAAAGACAATCGTATTGACGGGGGATCCAATCGCCCCGACGACCATGGCGACCTGGTATATATCGGTAATACTTCGCCGCGTTATACTTTTGGCGCCAACCTTGGGGTTGAGTGGAAAGGGATCGATTTATCTGCATTGATCCAGGGAGTGGGAAAAAGAAATATCGAGATCTACCCTTATGTAGTCGTTCCTTTTGTAGAATCATGGCGACAGCCTTGGAAGATCAACCAGGATTACTGGACGCCAAATAACCCCAATGCCCTCTTTCCCCG
>JAEUVR010000249.1 GCA_016786785.1 Chitinophagaceae bacterium | reverse complement strand
GTGGACCCTGCTGGGCTCGAACCAGCGACCCTCTGATTATGAGTCAGATGCTCTAACCGGCTGAGCTAAGGGTCCATCCGGATTTTAAAGGGAGTGCAAAAATAGCCATTTTCGACGATTGCCAAAATATTGTTTGGTTTGAAAACAGACTATTAGCCCAGTAAAATGGTTTATAGAGACGCCTGAACTTGCCGTAAAAGATAATGGCATTATAGAAAAACACCGTTTTCTATTGAGCGCGCCGCACAGACAAATATGCCTATATCCAAAAAGCAAAGCGCCAAAGCAATTAAAGGCGATCACTCACTCATACGTGACAAGCGCCCCTATTATCCTGCTTCCTGTATGTGAGACAACCGCCCGGCAAAACTCGGCGCCGGACTGACCATCCCTATTACCCCTTCAGGTTTTTTTCCAGCCAGGCGAATGCTTTTCCCTGGATATCCTTATTGTAATTGTGCGGAGCAGCTGGCGAGTAAAACGATGTTCTATTTCCTGCGCCTGCCCAATCGAAGGCTTCTTTGATCGCTGCTTTTGCCTGCTGCTTGCCTTCTTCAGGGAAAAGAATATCTTCTTTTCCCACTACTATCATACAGGCGTTAGGCGCGCTCATAGCGGCAAGGTCGGGAATGTCCATCCTGTTCCAGACGCCGGGCAATAAATTAAAGGAACCTATCGCCCCTCTTATATTATAATGTTGTTGCATATCGCTGGTAGTCATCCAGCCAACGCTTACAGACGCTTTGATCCGGGGGTCGAGGGCCGCAAGCATATTGGTTCTCCATCCGCCGCCGGACAAACCGGTAACGCCTATTCTTTTAATATCCACTTCCGGCCGGGTAGCCAGGTAGTCGATGCACCGGGAATCGTCAAAGTAGTTGAGGCCGGCCCAGGTTGTTCCTGCCCAGTTCAACTGCCTGACGCCATAATATAAAAGACTTGCTAATTTACTTTGCAACTGTTGGTATTCTTCCACGGTCAGCGTATAAGGATCCAGGTTCTCCGGGATATCGTCGATCCCTTTTGGAATGCGGCCGCCAAAATGATGCGCATCAATAACAATCACAGCATATCCCTGCTTAACCAGCTCTTCCGTTAAATAAATGCCATTGTAATATGTTTCGCGGTGCTCGGCCAATACTTCATGATCTCTTCCGCTATTGGCGATACGATCTTTCCCGAAACACATCGGTCCGCCCCACTCATGCAGGGCGACAATACCCGGAACGGGATATTTAACGTTCTTGGGCAGTAAAAGATAGGCTTCCAGCCTATGCCAGGGAGTAGTATTGAATTCTATTCTTTCAAAAGTATGCGTACCCCTGTCTTCCTTGCTGATCACCTTGGGCGCGAGGTTTAGCGGCCCCGGATGATAATGCAGGGCATCCATCACGCATTTTCTTGCCTCGGTTTGCCATTGTTTAAAACTGCCGCGGGGATTCTTTTTTCTCCAGTTCGCTACGGTAAGATCCATAGGATTATTTGCCCTGATCCCTTCCATGACCTTTTCCAGCGACCCATACAGGTTCAGCGGATTTTTAATGGAAGGAAGATTGGCGGGAAGCGTTTCCGGGGCCGATTGAAAGGAAAATAATCCGGAAGAAGCCAGAACCGCAGAGCCGATAGCCGATGTTTTTATGAATTTTCTTCTTTGCATGAGCGCCGTTTTAATTGGGGTGATGTTGACCGGAAATTTACCCATAAATAATCCATTATTGCTTTTTTGTTTGTGATAAATTACGCGGAAACAGCGGCAACGTTTCCGGGGAAAACGGGCTCGGGATGAAGCGATGCGCTCGGGATCAGCGGGCTGATGCAATACTTTATTGTGCTTAGGTCGCTTAATTCCGCGAGAGTCTTCAGCTCCTTCTTTGCTGATGCAATGCATTCTTGTACTCAGGTCTTCTATATAGGTTGGTCGAAAATTTTCAACGAAGCGCCAATAAAACAACCTTAAATGGCGGGTTTTCTTACAAGCGGGTCGAAAATCCCGTACTGGCTTCTCGTAGAATTTCAAAAAAACCGGGAAATTCAAAATGGATTAAGGAAATTGGGCGCTGAAATGCTGCAAACCGGGTTGCGGATTTGACGAGTCTTGCGAGAACAGGAGGATCTGCAGCGCTGAAGTATTGCAAACCGGGTTTAGGATGCTGGATGTGGTTTTGTAAAAATGTTCGGTAGGGGCGGAATGCCAAAATTGGATTTTGAGATTTAAAGATTATCGGGCGCTGTTTGTAAGGATAAAGCGGCAATTGGAAAGTTTGGTTGAACCACCTTATTTATAAAGTTTAAAGAGAACATTGTTATGATCAGAAGCGTACGTTTTTTAGCGATCTTCCTTTTATGTCATGTATTGGTTCTTTCCTCCTGCTCGCAGGCCCCGGGAAAAAGATATGAGAAAAGCATGGCCGCATTCAAAAAAGCAGATAAAGAATCTTTCCCTCCCGCCAATGCCATACTTTTTGTAGGAAGCTCTTCTTTCACAATATGGAAAGATGTTGCGGATTATTTTCCGGGTTATACCATTATTAACCGGGGATTCGGGGGTTCCAAGCTTACAGACGTGATCGAGTACGCAGATGATGTCATTTTTCCCTATAAACCCAAACAAGTGGTGATCTATTGCGGTGAAAATGATGTAGCCGGCGACCCGGTTACGGCAGACGATATTTTGCAGCGGTTCACTACCCTTTTCCAGATGATCCGTAAAAGACTGCCCGATGCGTCGATCGCTTTTGTTTCCATGAAACCCAGCCCGAGCCGGGAGAAGTTCCTGCCGGTTCTTATTGATGGAAATACTAAGATCAGGGATTTCCTGGCCGCTCAGCCTAAAACAGCGTATATCGATGTGTATCAGCCTATGCTCGACGCCAATGGACAGATGCGCCCCGAGCTTTTCCAGGAAGACATGCTGCATATGAATCCCAAGGGGTACGCCATCTGGAAAGAAGTTATTCAGCCTTATTTGCTTAAATAATGCCGTAATAGGCGAACAGCAGGTTATTTACGCCTTAGTTATTTTTGATTTCCTCGAATTCAATATAATCTTCGGAATGGTGGGAATCGCTTTTTTTCTGCGCCTGGGCTGAGGATGCGGCCTGGTTGGCAGACTGATAGGGATTCTGGTATTGAGTGTTCATGCGATCCTGGAATTCTTTTACCTGCGACCGCATCTGTTGGGTCGCCCTGAAAAGAGGGATGATGAAGTTGAAGACCAGCCTGACCAGCCCGTAAATAAGAATTACCGAGATAATAAATCTTAACATGGAATAAAGGTAAGCGAATCATTGAAAAAAAATAGTTAAGAACATTCGGGTTTTGGAATTAATATCCCATTTCCCTACCTTTGTAGTGGAAAAGACAAGCAGCAAGGGAACGACGACCGTTCCCTTCTTTATTTCCCATGATGATCGATACACTGGCGCAGACAATAGAACAAATGGTCGGGACGGTATTGTCCGACGACCCGGAATATTTCCTGGTTGAAGTTAAAATACGACCCACCGGCGATATTAGCGTATTCCTTGATGGCGAAAAAGGCATTTCTATTGAAAAATGCGTGCAATATAACCGCCAGTTATATAAAATGATCGAAGAGTCGGGGTTGTTTCCCGGCAATAACTTTTCGCTGGAAGTATCTTCTCCCGGATTAGATGCGCCGCTCAGGCTATTCAGACAATATAAAAAGAATATCGGGCGTAAGGTGGAAGTGGTGTTGAAAGACGGCTTCAAAGCGGAAGGCGTGCTGAAGGAGGTCGATGAGGACGCTATAAAGCTGGAAGAAACGCGCGGAAAGAATAAAAAGAAGGAGATCATAGAACATATTTTTGCTTTTGAAACAATTAAATCAACAA
>JAEUVR010000199.1 GCA_016786785.1 Chitinophagaceae bacterium | reverse complement strand
GCCATGTTCATGGATATTCGCCATAAAAATGCGGCCGTGTTGCGACTCGGGGAAGGCGTCGGAGAGATATATCCTCGCGCCGCCATGCGCCGAACGATGGCTGTGATCGGTAATGGTCTTGATATCGTTATATACATAGGGGTTAAAATGCCTGCCGCCCTGCCGGTGATAAATGCCCCCGGGAATAACATGCCACAGATGTGGTATCACGCAGGCGGAAATAAACAGCTGTCCTTTCGCGTCATAATCTATTCCCCAGGGATTGCTGAATCCATGAGCCACCACTTCAAAACGGTCCTTGACCGGATGGTATCTCCATACGCCGCCGTTAATATCCACGCCCTCTCCTTCCAGTATATCTTCCGGAAAGGGATCTTTGTGCTTGTATAGTTTTCCTTTGCCCTGCGGCTTTCTCACTTTGGAAGGCGTGGCAAAACCCTGTAATCCGTATAACCATCCGTCGGGGCCCCAGTGCAGGCTGTTGAGGGTTTCATGCCTATCGCGTATGCCCCACCCCGTTAGCCTCACCTCGATATCTTTTGTATCTGCGATATCGTCTCCATTGCGGTCGGGAACAAAAAGCAGGTTGGGCGGCGCGCCGATGAACACGCCGTCGAATCCCACGGCAATGGCCGCGGGGAAGGGGATGCCTTCCATAAATACCTTTCTTTTATCGGCTATCCCATCGTGGTCGGTATCTTCCAGGATAAGTATGCGGCTATTGCCGTCATTGGAAAAACCATGTCCTCTCGACTCATAGTCGAGGTTTTCGGCGATCCACAACCTTCCGCGATCATCCCAGCAAAACGCCATCGGCTGCGTCATCATCGGTTCGGACGCCCATACATTTACCTTATAGCCGTCTATCAGCTCCATATTCTTAGCCGCTTCCTCGGGCGTAAGAAACTTGGCTTCGCGGCCTTCTTTCTGCGCTATCTCCCATAGGGACGCTGTGGAATAAAGCGATGACTGTCCTGTATATTTCTCCCATGTTTTGGTCACTTCAATATCATGAAAGTCGCCGGTATACACCGACAGCCCGTGACGAATGGTCTCCGTTTCTCCTTTTTTGATGGTCCAGTCGCCCGTCCTTGCGCTCGCAGGGCCGACGCCCATTTGATCGTCCACCCTCCACATCTGCGGGTAATTCTTGTTTTCGGGATGGTCGAAAATAGCAATATGCGCCATATCCTCCCGCCCCTCCACCTGCATGCCCACATCCACCCACATGGCTCTTTGTCCCTCGGCTCTTTTATTTTTTTGCCGCGCGGTGTTCACTACTTCGCCCTTCACGTCTTTATGCCAGGGCATGCGCAGGAACAAACCGCCATAATCGTATTTGCCTATCGTAATATCCGTTTGCGCTTCGCCCTGCCATTCAAGGGAGATCAGGAATTTGCCGCTATCTTCCTTCATTGTCCAGTTCTGGGTTTCCCGGAGTATGGCCTGGCCGGTAGAATCCAGCATATCATAAACGGTTTGCCATTTCACTTCTTTACCTATCCCTCCTTCTTCTATCACGGAAGCGGAAACCTTACGCCAGTAATCCCCTTCGGGATGATGAAAAAAATCGCGGCCGTTCACCCGTGTAAACCCCCAATAAAGACCGGTCTGGTGCTTATGGTGACCAGGGCTGTATTCGGTAAGTACGCCTTTGCCGTCCGGCGCTACGATGGGATGGATATAAGGACGGAAATCAGCTTTGGCATGCTGGACAAGCACGGGGCTCTGGGCTCCGGGCCGAAAAACAGAAATGGTTCCTTCCTGCTCATTTTGCTCGACCCTTAACCCTTTTTCCTTTATCTCTTTATCTTTCCCGGACAGGCATCCCATCAAAAAAATCAGCGAAAGCGCCGCAACAAAAAAACACTTATTCATATAGCATAGTCGTTTAATATTACCTTCGGATCGAAGAATTCGGAAAACATCCCTGTTACGCTCGTTAGGAAGGGCCAATTTAATTATAATTGCCGGAATTTATATGCGCTCCCCGCCCTAATTGCATAAACCGCTAAGGGCGCTGCAAAGAAAGATTACGGTAAGTTTTTATATCTTCAACATCCACTTAAAAAGATAACAGGTATTTTAAAAAATATAACCATGAAATTTCGCAGGTTCTTTTTTTCAGCATTCGCCATATGGACGGCCCTGTCTTCCTTTTCCCAGGAAACGCCGACTTATACCTGGTGGAACCCCGCCTCGAGCGCCTTTCCTGTTATCGACGGGCAGGCATGGCCAAAAGAAGTAAAAGATTTTTACGACCGCCTTCCCGCGCGCGCGGAAAACAGCGTGCGCAAAGAAGTGTGGGGCTTATCAAAAAACAGCGCGGGGCTGGTCATAAAGTTTTATTCGAATGCAAAGCGGATCGTGGTGAGGTATGGCGTTAAAGAAAGGATTCAGATGCCGCATATGCCGGCCACCGGCGTCAGCGGCGTCGATCTTTATGGCATTGACAAAAATGGCCAGCGGTACTGGCTCCCGGGCCGCTTCAGTTTTGGAGACACTATCCAGTATACCTTTAATTCCAGCATAGCCCGCCGGGACAGCGCCGGAAATAAATATGAGTACCGCTTATATCTTCCATTATACAATACCGTTAGCTGGATGGAGATCGGCGTTCCTTCGGGCGACAATATCATTCCTCTTCCGCAGCGCGCGGA
>JAEUVR010000012.1 GCA_016786785.1 Chitinophagaceae bacterium | reverse complement strand
GCTTTGCTTGAAAGGAAGCGCCGCGACCTTTATGCGCCATGTTGAACCAGGAGCAAAGCCTGATCAGCTTTAAAACGTTCACACCCAACAAGGCATTGCCTGAAGAATGCCGTTAACAGGCTCAATATTTATAAAGCTCCTGGCGTCTACATAAGATCTTACAACAGGAGGTAATCCTGCGTGATGGGTTCTCTTTCTTTCAGCGCGGCAACCGTAGCTTTCCGTATTGCATCCATTTCCCTGGCTTCCCCGGAAGCCGTGAACGTTGCGTGAACTTCTTTGGCTTCTTCGGCAACCTTAAACGTTGCGTCTATTTCTTTGACTTGCCCGCCATTCGCCTCGGCAGCAGTCGTCACCAGCAGCGTTCCCTGCAGGTATTTCTCATGGTGTTGGGTGAAATCAAGCCCCAGCTCTTCTTCTTCCGAGCTAACGCGGATAGGCAGTATAAAATTGATGAACTTAAAGATCAGCCAGGAAACGGAGAAAGCGTAAGCAGACACGATCAGCATGGCTTTCAACTGCGTAAAGAAAAAGCCTGGGTTGCCATAAAACCAGCCCTGGGGCCCTTCGCTGATCCCGTGCACGATAGGAGAAGCAAAAACGCCGGTCAGCAGCATTCCCGTCATACCCCCAATACCATGACAGGGAAAAACATCCAGGGTATCGTCAAGACTGGATCGCTGTTTAATGCCTACGGCGATATTAGAAAGCAAGGCGCCTGTAAGGCCGATCATGATGCTCTGCGGAACGCCCACAAAACCAGCGGCAGGAGTAATGGCCACCAGCCCTATCACCGCGCCCATACAAAAACCCAGCACCGAAGGCTTTTTGCCTTTGATCACATCAAAAAACATCCATGCCAGGCCGCCTGCAGCAGCCGCAGTATTGGTAGTAGCAAAAGCGCTCACTGCCAGCGGCGAAGCGCCCAGGGCAGAGCCTGCATTAAAACCAAACCATCCAAACCAAAGTAAGCCGGTCCCGATCAGCACATAAGGCACATTAGCGGGGGAAATTTCCTGTTTTTCTATATGCGCTTTTCTTCTTTTCAATACCAGCGCGCCGGCCAGGGCGGCGCATCCTGCGGATATATGCACCACGGTGCCGCCTGCAAAGTCCCATACGCCCATTTGCGCAAGGAATCCTTGGGGATGCCACGACCAGTGAGCCAGCGGGGCGTACACCAATAGGCTGAACAACACGATAAATAAAATATACGAAGTAAAACGAATCCGTTCAGCTACAGCGCCGACTACAAGGCCAGGAGTAATGATGGCAAACATCATCTGAAAAACCGAGAACAACATCAAGGGTATGGTAGGAGCGCCCGCCCATGGGGCGCCCGATTTAACGCCATTATAAAACAGGTAGGTACCCGGGTTGCCAATAAATCCGCCGATAGATTCGCCAAAACTCAGGCTAAACCCAACGGTAACCCACAATACGCCTACTACCCCCGCTGCTACTACGCTTTTGATCATGGTAGAAAGCACGTTTTTACGGTGTACCATTCCCCCGTAAAACAAGGCCAGTCCGGGAGTCATCAGGAATACCAGGGCGGAAGAGATCAATACCCAGGCAATATCGGCAGGATTATACTGCGTCTCATTCGGACCTGATACATAATCTGTTTCGGGAACAACGAACATTGCGGCGCCGGCCGCCAATATTAATGTTGCAAATGGCGCAATTTGCTTGAATGACAACTTTCTCCTCATAGTTTTAAATAATATTAAAATATATTCAATATGAATTGAAAGAATAAAAATAACATATTGTCATTCAAAAAAATTAATATTATACATATTTTATTTAAGTAAATATATTTATTTATAAGAATATTTTAGAATATTTATTATAAAAAATTACCATTATGTATATAAAATCAAATGATATTATAGTAAATGAGAATATCATTAGATAATATTCAAATATTTTATTTATTCACATTTCTGCTGGCAATAGAAGGTTACTATCCTTTTTCATTGTTGCGCCTAAAACCGATAGGTTCTCTGGGTGGGTTTGGAGGGCTTAATAGCTCCTTTAGCGCGGTAAATATCATGCGGATATCTTCGCTGTTCTGCACGACCTGCTTTTCGAGTTGTTCTATCTTTAATAATATATCCTTGTGCGTTGATAACATTTCCCGAAGCTTAGTAAATATCCGGATGATACGGATGTTTACTTCAATAGCAATATCGCTATATAATACGCCGGATAGCATGGCTACTCCCTGCTCCGTAAATACAAAAGGCATTTTACGTATTCCACCCCAACTTGATATTCCAAAATGGAATATCAAGTTTTTATACTCATCCTCTGTAAGCTGGAACATAAAATCCTCCGGAAAACGCTTTTGGTTTCGTTTAACGGCTTTA
Source organism: Chitinophagaceae bacterium (assembly GCA_016786785.1). Taxonomy (GTDB): domain Bacteria; phylum Bacteroidota; class Bacteroidia; order Chitinophagales; family Chitinophagaceae; genus Flavitalea. Next base: position 9,349 of record JAEUVR010000012.1, on the reverse strand, counting down.
TTTAAATTACCAGTAGTTACCCCATAAAGCTCAGCCAGATCCCTGTCCAGCATTACTTTCCGGCCTCTTACAAAATAAATTTTACTAACAATCACTTCGTCCGAAACCGCATCCCTTTTATGTATTTCAGGCATATATCAGGGTTTAAAATTACAAGACGCTTCTATTTGGAGCTTTTCACAGCCACGCTTAAGATCAATACGCTTCCTGGATGGAGTTGGACGGATTATCTGCGACCTCCATTTCTCACCTCAAAGGATACTATTTATTGACGGTCGCCCACAGGGTTTTCACCTTGTTCTACCAGTTTTTTAGCGCCGGCCAAGGAGACGTAAAGCGTGCATCACGGCCATCTGCTATAAAGAAGAAAGCGCCTCAAAAATTGAGACGCTTTCTTCTTTATCAATTAAAACAATTACAACATCTGTCAGATCGCTATCAGGTTGGCATCGCGGGTTTCGAGCATAGAGTATCCCATCAGGAATTCATCCACTTTCCTGGCGCATTCTCTTCCCTCGCTGATCGCCCATACTACCAGGGATTGTCCGCGCCGCATATCGCCCGCTACAAATATCTTGGGGATATTGGTTTGATAAGATCTTTCTGAAGCCCGCACATTCCCTCTTTCATCCAGTTCAACGGCAAGATCGCTGACAAGTCCCTGGTGTTGAGGATGTACAAAACCCATTGCCAACAATGCCAGTTCGCAGGGCAGTTCCCGCTCGCTGCCGGCTATTTCGGCAAACTGGGCGGCTTTCCCATTTTCCGGGATCTTCCATTCCAGGTCCACCACTTTAAGTCCCTTCAGGTTGCCTTTTCCGTCGCTTACAAATTCCTTGGTAGCAATAGCCCATTGTCTTTCGCATCCTTCTTCATGAGAGCTGGATGTTTTCAGGATCATCGGGTAAGTAGGCCAGGGCATCTGGGGAGTTCTACCGGACGGCGGTTTGGGCAGCAGCTCGAACTGGGTAACGGACTTTGCTTTTTGCCTGTTCGAAGTGCCTACGCAATCGGACCCGGTATCGCCGCCGCCGATCACGATCACATTTTTTCCTCCCGCCAGGATATCCGCTTCGCCTGTTTCCCAGGAGCCTTTTACTCTTTTATTCTGTTGTTTCAGGAAGTCCATTGCAAAATGAACGCCATTCGATGCTCTTCCGGGAACAGGCAGGTCGCGGGGAATGGTAGAGCCTCCGGCCAGCACAACAGCCTGAAACTGGCGCAGCAGATCGTTAACGCTTATGTTCACGCCCACTTCGGCATTGCAGACAAAACTGATGCCCTCTTCTTCCAGCAAGGCAATACGCCTGTCGATCACCCATTTTTCCAACTTAAAATCGGGAATGCCATAACGCAGCAAGCCTCCCGGCGCATCATCCCTTTCAAATACGGTAACGGTATGACCGGCCAGGTTCAACTGAGCGGCGGCGGCCAGTCCCGCAGGACCCGAACCCACTACCGCTACTTTTTTCCCGGTGCGGATATTGGGCTTATGCGCCTGCACAAATCCTTTTTCAAAAGCGATTTCAATAATATGCTTTTCTATCTCTTCGATCGTTATCGCAGGTTGATTAATGCCGAGCACACAGGCGCTTTCGCAGGGCGCGGGACATATCCTCCCGGTAAATTCAGGGAAATTATTGGTAGACGTCAAGATATCATAAGCCTCTCTCCAGCTTTCGCGATAGACGGCGTCATTAAATTCGGGTATCACGTTGCCCAGGGGGCATCCGCTATGGCAAAAAGGAACGCCGCAATTCATGCATCGTCCCGCCTGCTGGTTCAACTTTTGTTCAGGGAATCTTTCAACGAATTCTTTATAATCGTTTATGCGATCCTGCGCAGGACGTTTTGACGGCAGTTCCCTGGAATATTCTAAAAACCCTGTTGGCTTACCCATTTTTCTATTGTTTATTGCTTGAGGCGCTTATCCTTGTTTTAGGGGCGCATCCTCGTATGTATTTTTATTTGTCCGCGTTTTGTTGTACAAGCCGGCAAGAGCGTTTGCCGCATTATATTTTCTTATCGCAACTATTTATTTGACCAGCGCTTTTGATTTCGCCGACTGCAACACTTTTTTATAATCAGCAGGGAACACTTTAACAAAGTTCCTTGCCTGGTTCTCCAAGTCGTCAAGCACAAACTTAGCTACGCTACTCTTCGTATAGTCGTAATGTTTACTTACCATTTCCTGCAATACGGCGATATCATCCGAGTCAAGCGGATCCAGGTCTACCATTTCCCTGTTGCACATCAAATGAAATTCTCCCTTCACATCATAGATATATGCGATGCCTCCGCTCATGCCCGCCGCAAAGTTTCTGCCTGTCGGACCTAATATCACCGCCAGTCCGCCGGTCATATATTCGCATCCATGGTCGCCCACGCCTTCTACGACAACTCTTGCTCCCGAGTTCCTCACGCAGAAGCGCTCGCCTGCCTTACCGCGGATAAAAGCTTCGCCGGAGGTAGCGCCATAAAAAGCGGTGTTGCCGATAATGATATTTTCTTCTGGCACGAACAGGGATTGTTTGGGAGGATAAGCGATCATTCTCGCGCCGCTAAGCCCTTTTCCAAAATAATCGTTGGCGTCGCCTTCGAGCTCCAGCGTTACGCCTTTGGCGTTAAAGGCGCCGAAGCTCTGGCCGGCCGTGCCGGAGAAACGGAAATGAATGGTGTCTTCAGGCAGACCTTCCGCCTTATACTTCTTGCTGATCTCATTGGCCAGCAATGTTCCGGTAGTACGGTCCGTATTTTTAATAGCAAAGTTTGCCTTTGTCTTTCGTCCTTCTTTAATAGCGCCTTCGGCAGCTTTAAGCAATTGCCAGTCCAGGATATTATCCAGCCCATGATCCTGCTCTTCATTATGATACAGATCAGCAGGACGGGCGGCCGCTTCCTTGTATAATATCGGCGAGAGGTCCAGGTTGCGGTATTTCCAGTGGGTAACATCATTCCTGTTTTCAAGAAAATCTGATTGCCCAACCATTTCATTGATGGTTCTGAAACCAAGCTCGGCCATGATCTCCCTGAGTTCCTGGGTGATCAGTTTAAAGAAGTTCACCACATGATCGGGGTCGCCTGAAAATCTTTTACGCAGCTCAGGATCCTGGGTAGCCACGCCGACGGGACAGGTATTGAGATGACATTTACGCATCATGATACAGCCTTCCACGATCAATGCGGCGGTAGCGATACCCCATTCTTCTGCGCCCAGCAAGGTAGCGATAGCAATATCTTTGGCGGTTTTCATCTGGCCGTCGGCCTGCAGCACTACGCGGCTGCGTAATTTATTCCTGACAAGGGTCTGGTGGGCTTCTGCCAGTCCCAGTTCCCAGGGCAGACCTGCGTGGCGGATAGAGCTGATCGGGGAAGCGCCGGTTCCTCCGTCATGTCCCGAGATCAGGATCACGTCGGCCTTGGCTTTCGCCACGCCTGCCGCGATGGTTCCCACGCCCGCTTTGGACACCAGTTTTACGTTTATCCTCGACGCGCGGTTGGCATTTTTAAGATCAAATATCAACTGGGCAAGGTCTTCAATAGAATAAATATCGTGGTGCGGGGGAGGCGAAATCAATCCTACGCCCGGCGTTGAGTGACGGGTTTTGCCTATCCATTCATCTACCTTATAACCCGGCAATTGCCCGCCCTCTCCGGGTTTGGCGCCCTGGGCCATTTTGATCTGCAACTCATCCGCCTGGGTAAGGTAATAGCTGGTTACGCCGAAACGGGCCGAGGCCACCTGTTTGATCGCGCTGCGCATGGAGTCGCCATTGGGCAGCAGTTCGTAACGGCATTCATCCTCGCCGCCTTCGCCGGTATTGCTTTTCCCGCCCAGCCTGTTCATGGCGATAGCCAGGGTAGTGTGCGCTTCCCAGGAGATGGACCCGAACGACATGGCGCCGGTGGCAAATCTTTTATAGATATTTTCCGCAGGTTCTACTTCGCTGACAGGAATGGAAGGCCGGTTGTATTTGAATCGGAACAGGCTCCTGAGCGTACATGCTTTTTCGCTCTGGTCATTGACCAGCTTTGTATATTTTTTAAAAGTATTATAGTCATTCATTTTTGTTGAATGCTGCAACAAATGAATGGTCTGGGGATTAAACAGGTGCGTCTCGCCTTTTCTTTTCCATTGGTATACGCCTCCTACCGGCAGGCGGTCGACCGGAAAATCCTTACGGCTGAAAGCAAACAGGTGTTTAGACAAGCTTTCGCGGGCGATCTCGTCGAGTCCCATTCCTTCGATCCTCGATACGGCGCCGGAGAAATACATGTCCACTACCGATTTATTAAGACCGATGATCTCAAATATCTGCGCTCCCTGGTAGGATTGCAGTGTAGAAATGCCCATTTTGGAAAACACTTTTAATAACCCGTCATTCACTGCTTTCACATAATTCTTTTTCAGGTCTTCCACTTCCAATGGCGATTCAAGCTTTCCATTCAGTTTCATATCACGAATGGTAGACAGGGCCAGGTAGGGATTGATAGCGGTGGCGCCAAAGGCGAGCAGGCAGGCAAAATGATGCACTTCCCATACGTCGCCAGCTTCCACAATGATACCTACTCTTCCCCGGTATCCTTTCCGGATCAGGTGATGGTGGATGGCGGACATAGCCAGCAAAGAAGGGATGGGCGCATGTTCCGAGTCGATGGCGCGGTCGGTCAGGATGATCACTTCAAACCCGTCTTCCACGGCATCTACGGCATAACGGCATACGCGGTCCAGTCCTTTCTTCAGGGATCCCGGTTTACCGTCGGCCCGGAAATAGGATTGCAGGGTCTTGGCCTGAAATACCCCGGTATCGATACTTCTTATCTTTTCCAGCTCATGGTTGTTCAGCACCGGGTGTTTGAGCGCTACGGTATGGCAGGTCAGCGGATCTTCGATCAGCATGCTGCCGGCATTGCCCACGAAGGTCGCCAGCGACATTACCATACGTTCGCGTATCGGGTCGATCGGCGGGTTGGTCACCTGCGCAAAAAGCTGCTTAAAATAGCTACTGAGATGCTGGGGCTGATCGCTGAGCACGGCCAGGGGAATATCGGCGGCCATGGAGCCGATCGGCTCTTTGCCGTCTTTGGCCATAGGCGCGATAATGGTATCCAGGTCTTCCGTGGTATAGCCAAAAGCTTTTTGATACTTGAACACCTGGTCGCTCTCGAGATGGGTAAACATTACCCGCGGTTCGGGAAGTTCTTCGAGCCTGATCTTATATTTATTAAGCCATTCTGCATAAGGCTTTTTAGAACAGATCTGTTTTTTCAGTTCTTCATCGCTGATGATCCTTCCCTGTTCCATATCCACCACAAACATCTTCCCGGGCTGGAGCCTTCCTTTCTCTTTGATGAGCGAAGGGTCCACCGGCAGGGCGCCTGATTCGGAAGCCATGATCACCCTATCGTCGGTGGTTACACAATACCGGGAAGGGCGCAGTCCGTTCCTATCGAGCGTGGCGCCGATCAGTTTGCCATCGGTAAAGGAAATGGAAGCGGGGCCGTCCCAGGGTTCCATCATGGAAGCATAAAACTCATAAAAAGCTTTTTTCTCCGGATCCATCTGGTCGTTGCCATCCCATGCCTCGGGAACCAGTATCATCATCACTTCGGGAAGAGAGCGGCCGGTCAGCGCCAGCAGTTCGATCATGTTATCGAGGCAGGCGCTATCCGATTGTTCTTCGGAAACCACCGGCAATATCATTTCCATTTCCTCCTTGCTGAAATAAGGAGTAGTAAAACTTTTTTCGCTTGTCTTTAACCAGTTGAGGTTGCCCTGTAAGGTATTGATCTCGCCATTGTGCGCAATAAAGCGGAAGGGTTGCGCAAGCCTCCAGGAAGGAAAGGTATTGGTCGCAAACCGGGAATGCACCAGGCCGAATGCGGACACGATCCTTTTGTTGCTCAGGTCGGTAAAATAATTTCTTACCTGGGCGCTGGTCAGCTGGCCTTTATAGATAACCGTTTTATAAGAAAGAGAAGCGATATAGAACCCAATAGCGTCTTTTTTGACGGTGTTGAGAATGGTGCGGTTGGCATATTTTCTCAGCACAAATAATTTTCTCTCGAATTCATCCCTGTCCGTGATATGATCAGGGCAGGCAATAAATACATGTTCCATTTCCGGCTCTACTGAAAGAGCGGTAGGACCAATGCCCTCTGTGTTCACCGGGATCTTGCGGTAGGCCAACGTTTCCAGCCCGAGTTTTTCTGCGGTGCGGTTAAAAATGTCCCTGCACTCTTCCCTCAACCGAAGATCGGTTGGGAAAAAGATGACGCCTACGCCATAACGTCCAAAGGAAGGCAGATGGACGCCCATCTTTAAACATTCGTCAAAGAAAAACTCGTGAGGCGTCTGGATCATGATGCCCGCCCCGTCTCCCGTATTTGTTTCGCAGCCGCATGCGCCCCGATGCTCCATATTTTCCAGAACGGTAAGGGCGTCGCTGATGATCTGGTGCGATTTACTGCCTTTGATATTGGCCACAAATCCAATACCGCACGCATCGCGCTCAAATGAGGAGGAATACAATCCTTCGCCTGTCATTAGTTATTTGGGTTTTTATTAGAAAAAATTCAATTAAACCCCTGATTTATTAAACAAACATCAGGGAATGGGCGAGCAATCGGTATGAAAATACGACAAAAAAGGCGTTTAATAGTCCACAAATATCGGAAATTTTCCACAGATTTTATCACAAGGGCTGCTACCCTACTGGCTTTGCCGCGAAACGGGCAAACGGCGGCCGGCAGTTTGACGGTCTTGACCGGGCCAGTATTGTCAAGTCGCGGGTTCCGCACAGATCGCTTAATATATAAGCAGGAGATTATAACCCTTCTTCCGCTATCAAGCCAGGGCTTCTGCGTGGGCTGCGCAATGCTCGTAACCAGGAAGAGTTATGCGCATACGAAGACGCGCCGCCTCATCAGACGAGATAGGTAAATAAATTATCGTGTTTGTTTAATTCCGTATACTGAAAATTGTTTTCATTCAGGTTATTGATCAACCGGGCATAATCCTTTTTATCTTTCAGCTCGATACCTACCAGGGCCGGGCCGGTTTCCTTATTGTGTTTCTGCACATATTCGAACCGGGTGATATCATCGTCGGGCCCCAGCACGCGGGTAACAAATTCTCTCAGCGCGCCAGGCCGTTGGGCAAAAGTGATGAGAAGATAATGTTTTAATCCTTCGTATTGCAGCGATCTTTCCTTGATCTCCTGCATCCTGTCGATATCATTATTGCCTCCGCTCAGTATGCATACCACATTGAGCCCCCTGATCTCCTCTGCAAAATCATCCAACGCCGCGATAGACAGGGCGCCTGCGGGTTCGGCTACGATAGCGTCTTCATTGTATAAGCGCAGGATAGCCGAACAGATCTTACCCTCCGGGACAAGTTGTAGCTTATCGATCACCTGTTTTCCTATTGCATAAGTAATATCGCCTGTTCTCCGGACGGCGGCGCCGTCTACAAAGCTGTCGATATGATCAAGCGTAACAGGATGACCGGCTTTTAGCGCTTCTTTCATGGAGGGCGCGCCAAGCGGTTCTACGCCCACGATTATGGTCTGCGGAGAAAAATTTTTAAAGTAGGCGCCCACGCCGCTGATCAGTCCCCCGCCGCCAATGGGCACAAAAAGATAATCTACTCCCGGAAGATCTTCTGCAATTTCAACGCCCGCCGTACCCTGTCCTTCTATTATCCGAAGATCGTCAAACGGCGGAATAAAGGTCATCTGATGCCGGTCGGTATATTCCCGGGCGGCGGCGGCGCAATCGTCGAAGGTATCGCCGGTGAGAACGATCTCAATAAAATCTTCCCCGAACATTTTCGTCTGGCGCACTTTCTGGTTGGGCGTAATGCGGGGCATAAATACCACGCCGCGGGCATTGAGTTTTTTACAGCTATAGGCAAATCCCTGCGCATGATTGCCGGCGCTGGCGCAAACCACGCCCTGCCGGAGCTGTTCAGGAGTAAGGCTGCTCATCATGTTATACGCCCCCCGGATCTTATAAGACCTGGCTACCTGGAGGTCTTCCCGCTTTAAATAAACATTACACCGGTATTTTTTGGAGAGCGCCTGATTATAAGAGAGAGGGGTCCGGCTTACGATGTTCCTGAGCCGGTCGGCCGCTTTGTGAAAGTCCAGGGCAAAACCATAATACGTATGCGCATCCATGTTAGAGACATTTAAAAAAGGCGCGCGCTGTCTGCGTGCGCCTGGTAAGATCGCGGCATTCGCTTCCGGGATTTTATTTAACCGGTTTCTGATTTTCAGGTCTCAGGCTTCTCACCGTTTTACCCGCCTGCCAGAGCTCGCTTTCATTTAATTCCTTCAGCTCCAATTCCAGTTTCTGCCGGTAATCGGGTTTGCTGTTGCTTTCAATAGAGCGGGCCGCTTCTTTACCGGCGGCTACGCTTTCGTATAGTTCAGTGAAGACAGGAAGCGTTGCGTCGCGGAATTTTTTCCACCAGTCGAGCGCTCCGCGTTGCGCGGTAGTAGAGCAATTGGCATACATCCAGTCCATCCCATTCTCCGCTACCAGCGGCATCAGCGACTGCGTCAGTTCTTCCACTGTTTCGTTAAACGCTTCGGAAGGAGTATGACCCTTCTTGCGGAGCACTTCATACTGCGCAGCGAAGATGCCCTGTATGGCGCCCATCAATGTTCCTCTTTCGCCGGTGAGATCGCTGTACACTTCTTTCTTAAAATTTGTTTCAAACAGGTAACCGCTTCCTACGGCGATGCCCAGGGCGATCACCCTGTCGAATGCTTTGCCGGTAGCGTCCTGAAAAATAGCATAGCTGCTGTTCAACCCGCGACCCTGTAAAAACATTCTTCTTAAAGAAGTGCCGGAGCCCTTAGGCGCAACAAGGATCACGTCCACGTCGGTAGGTGGAACAATGCCGGTCTGATCATTATAGGTAATGCCAAAACCATGGGAGAAATACAATGCCTTTCCTTTGGTAAGATGCTTTTTAACGGTCGGCCATAACTGTATCTGCGCGGCATCGCTGAGCAGGTAACATATAATGGTTCCTTTCTGCAAAGCTTCTTCGATATCAAACAATGTTTCGCCCGGAACAAACCCATCTGCAACGGCTTTATCCCATGACTTTGAATTTTTCCGCTGACCAACGATTACGTTGATGCCGTTATCTTTCTGGTTCAGCGCCTGGCCCGGGCCCTGGACGCCATAACCTATAACCGCTACTACTTCGTTCTTTAATACTTGCTGCGCCTTTGCCAATGGGAATTCTTCGCGAGTTACGACGTTCTCTTCAACGCCGCCGAAATTTAATTTTGCCATGATTTGATGGTTTTACTAAGCGTGTTTTTTTTGT
>JAEUVR010000166.1 GCA_016786785.1 Chitinophagaceae bacterium | reverse complement strand
CGCTGATAAAAAAAATACTGGCCAAGAGCGAATGCCCTGTAGTGATCACGCCGGATCAGTTTACAGGCATTGATGAAATCCTGTTTGCTTATGACGGCAGCTTTTCGGCCGTCTTTGCAATAAAGCAGTTCACCTATCTTTTTCCTGAGCTCTCGGATAAAAAGATCTCGATCCTTCAGGTAGATGAAAAAGAAGCGTTATCTCTAACCGAACAAAAAAAGATCAGCGAGCTGGTTCAGATGCACTATTCCAGCATCGGGTTCCATCTTTTACAAGGCAAACCTAAGGAGGAACTCCTGGCATATATCCTGGAAAGGAAAAATATTTTTGTGGTGATGGGCGCTTTTGGCAGAAGCGTGCTCTCCGGGCTCTTCAAGCCCAGCGCCGGCGAATTTATTGTCAAGCAGATCAAGTCTCCCGTTTTTATCGCGCATTTGTAAGGAGCGGAATGGCGCATGGAACGCCGTTCTTGGGAAGGCGAATAGATCGAATGTTTGCGGGCGATTAACGAATGCCTATTATACGCTTCTCTTGCGAGACCATCCGAAGCTTAACAGATTTATCTGTCCCTGGCGCATCCGTGGCACTGTCTAACGTCCTTCTCCAACTTCCTAAGCCTGATCTTCATTTCGCCGGTAATGGGATAAGTGATGCCGGAAGACCTTACCTCTCCGGAAAATTGGATAAACAGAAAATCCCCGTAATGCCCGCCAGCCAGGACGGTATTAAAAGTACTCAGCTGCCCCTCATAACGAATCCCCTGATGAAGCGCCACAAATTCGGCGCTCTGGTATTGACGAGGAGCCGGATTGGGAACGCTGATGTAGAAACCATTGTTGGTTAAATCAATATTCTCTACCCTCGTTATTTCCCGCGGTTTTCCCCGGAAAAAACGTATATCTGTAAACGTCCCCCATAATTCTGTCTCCACCGAGTCCCGCGAGGGGGTCATTTCGATGGTAGCGCCAAGCATTGTGTAACGAATATATTCTTCCTCCTCAGGCCCGCAGAGATCGATCGTTCCTAACTTGTTTTCCCCATAAGACAACTCGCGCGTTACCATTGTAGACAAGAAGCTGCTATCGCCTGCGTTGGCCAATAACTGCCATTGTTCATTCAACTTCGCGCACGACAAAAACCCAAACTTGAATACTCCATCAACGATCGGAGCAGCGGCGTGGATAAGCCCTTCTTTGATAAACCTGACCGTACCCCTGGGAATCGGCTGACCGCTGCAGTCAACGACAGCGCCTGATACCTCTATCTTAGCTGACAGTTGATCTATTTTTACCTGCCGCGCCGTGTCCTTCGAAAACGCGCCGAGCGTCAAAGAGCCAGATACCGAAGCGCAATCGCCCAACACTTCCAGCTTTAACGGGCTGCCTTTGGGCGCCCAAATCTTCAGTTTACCCGCTGAATTAGTAAAGCCCGTGTTGAACCCGCCGGCAAGGTCAGCGTCAGAAATCTTGATTTTCGTATATGGAAGAGGATAGCCGTCCGAAGTCAATATGTCCAGCGTAAGCGTCACGTAATCGATCGCGCCATCGAAATTCCAGGCCGAAAAATGAGATACTTCGCCATGATATTCATCGCCCTCTCTTACAGCCTCTCCTTCTTCAATCCACATCCCGCGCGTTTCGCTGAAATGCCAGAGAGGGATTCGCGCCGGAGCCTGAGCTCGCTGCCCGACAGCAACAGGCGCGGCTATGCGCGCCTTATGGTTCGGCGCCAATTGCAGCCGGTTGCCAGCGGCATCTTCAAGTTCGACAATGAGCATTCCGAACGTTACCATAGCGCTTACCGAACTATCGGCGCGAAGGCCCCGAAGGTCTCCTGGCATCAATAACGGCAATAGTGGATCTTTGGGATCAAGATAGGCGCCATACACATTAACCGTTCCGCTATAGGGCCGGCCCTGCGCATCAACTATGCCTCCGGCAGGAAAATCGACGCGAGCCTTCCCTTCAATAGCGACAACCGCGGCCCCCAGGGAGGAAAAACTGCCTTGCAATACCTTACGGATAAGTTGTATCTCGACGAAATTGTCCGTACGTTGATTTGTCGTGATGGTCCTGAAACCGGGTAGATAACCGGCTTTTTCAACTTTAACGCTGCCAAATTGTTCAGCGATTGAAACATTATACAAAGAAAAAACCCCATTCTCGTCAGTTAACCCCCACTGCCCTCTCACACTCACAGTGGCCGATGCCAGCGGTTTGCCCTGTTCGTCGCGGACCCTGCCCTGCACAGAAGCAGGAACAAAGCGGTCTTTATATTTGGGACGAGGAGCTACAATAGTGTCAGAAGGAAGAAGCGCTGTTTCCTTCAGGTCCTTTTCGCAGCCGCCGAAACCAACCAATAATCCGCCCAGGAATAGAAATAAAATAGTTCTGGTTAACATATAAACAAAAATATGATGATATCAGCAGTGCGTACGGCCTACAGTTATCTTTATAAATATATTGGTTTATAGAAACATATTGACAAATTGGGAATACAATTTAACCCAGTTCGACCCTGCCTAGAATCCCCAATAAAAAACTCGCCTTTGCTTTCAACCGCCATAGCTCAAAGGGCGAAGGTGGTAAGCTTCGGCGGGCGAGGGAAGTCAGGGCATACCGATAACGAATATAGTTAAGCGATTATTTCTTTATTTACGCCAGCCAGTTTATTCCAGGCAACTAATTTGCCGTTGACAGTACTAAAATTTTTGCCGCCTGAATAAATAACATAAGCGCGCTGATTCGATTCATCCAAACCACGCCAATATTGTATATTATCAAAAAAAGAAGATGAATAGGTAAGCGCGCTTTTTATTTCCATGGCTACTCTTTCAAGATTCTCCGGACAGGGTTCAAACAAGTTTGCCCCTGTCCTGCAAACAAAAAACCGCCTAACGGCGGTTTTTTCATTTATTGAGGTCCCGAGCGGATTGCATATCCGCAAGGGCGGTCGTAAAGTCAAAATGAAACCGTCATTCGCCTGCGGCTAATGTGTTTTTTGTTTTCCGGACAGGGTTCAAACAAGTTTGACCCTGCCTGCAAACAAAAAACCGCCTAACGGCGGCTTGTTCATTTATTGAGGTCCCGAGCGGATTCGAACCGCTGTGGGAGCTTTTGCAGAGCTCTGCCTAACCACTCGGCCACAGGACCTTATTTTGACTAGAAAGTCTGCCTTTCAGCAGACCCCCTTTTGGAACAGGCGCTAAATTAGGGTATATTTTGAAATATCGTATACAATCTCCCCGCTGATCCTTAAAATTTTGATCCCTATTCTTTTACGTATCTTTCGGTAAATCGATTTTCCGTCAACGAATACGCGCTCCCAGCGCCGGTAAAAGAAGGGCAATCAGAAGAGAAATGAGTTTACTTTCCATCAATGAATACGGCCTTAGCGCTCGGAATTTTTACTGAATAACATAAAATCTTTATTATCTTATACCTTTATGAACCGAATTGCCGAATCAGAGCTGATCCTTAACGACAGGGGCGCCATTTATCACCTCGATCTCCGGCCCGAGGAGATCGCCCATACGGTGATCCTTGTAGGCGACCCCGGCCGCGTTCGCGAGGTGAGCAAACATTTTGACGCGATCGAATACCAGTCGACCCACCGCGAATTCATAACGCATACCGGCTTTCTGGGGAAAAAAAGGCTTTCCGTCGTCTCAACGGGAATCGGGACAGACAATATCGATATCGCGCTGAATGAACTGGACGCGCTGGTAAACATCGATTTTGAAACGCGCTCCGTCAAACCCGGGCTTTCTTCTCTCCAGCTTCTTCGGATCGGCACCTCGGGCTCCTTACAGGCCGATATCCCCGTGGACGCTTTTGTGGCCTCTACCCATGGGCTGGGGATCGATAACCTGATGCATTTTTACCGCTATGAACAGACTGAAGAGGACAACTACCTTCTTCAGTCCTTTATTACCCAAACCCAGTTGCACAACCATATCGGCTATCCCTACATCGCCAGCGCCGCGCCCTCGCTGCTGAAACAATTTGTAAACGGTTTCCATCATGGCATCACCGTTTCCTGCCCGGGATTTTATGGTCCGCAGGGAAGGGTGCTGAGGATGAGCCTTTC
>JAEUVR010000160.1 GCA_016786785.1 Chitinophagaceae bacterium | reverse complement strand
AGAATCCTGATCCGCAGCCGGGACCTGTACAGGAAGATCTTCGACAAACGTTATGCGTTTTACCAGAGGAGAGAACAGATGCGCATCGATCCGACCTTCAGATCCTGCGCGACGATAGCGCCCTACGAATAGGAGAGAACGAATTCGGGCATCGGTTCAACGGCATTAATAAATGCATCTCCGTATCGACCCGAAAGTAGACCTTATCAACTATACGGTAATGATAAAAAAAGCTGTTGCCGATATCTTTCATTTGCTGTACCCCCGGTTATGCCCGGGATGCGGTCATGAACTGTTCGGAAAAACAGAAACAATTTGCCCCTCCTGTATAAACGATCTGCCGCTTACCGGGTTTTGCGATCATGCCGATAACCCGGTGGAAAAGATATTCTGGGGAAGATTGCCGCTTGCCGAAGCATCCGCTTATCTTTATTTTACCAAAAGATCAATACTGCAAAACCTTATGCATGCGTTTAAATACAAAGGCAATACGGATATTGGCTATTTTTTGGGCAGAAGAATGGGAGAAGCGCTCAGGCAATCGGAAAGATATAAAAACATTGACGCCATCATCCCGCTTCCCTTATTTTATAAAAAAGAGAGAAAAAGAGGATATAACCAGGCGGCCATATTAAGCGGCGGCATCGCCGAGGTTACAGGCTTTGAACTTTTTTCGGATGTTATTGTCCGGCGCGGGCCTACGCCATCGCAAACGAAAAGAAACCGCGAGCAACGATGGCAGAATACAGAAGGCCAGTTTGAACTGCGGTACCCGGAGAAAATTGCAGGCAGGCAGGCGCTGCTGGTGGACGATGTTATCACCACGGGAGCGACGCTTGAATCATGCGGCATGGAACTGCTGAAAGCGCCCGATTTTCGGTTAAGCATTGCCGTACTTGCTTATACCTCGCTATAAAACTTAAATTGCAGCGCGCGGAAAGGCCCCCGCATTACCGGCAATGCTTATGATTGCTATAACGCCCAGATTACCATGATGAAACGACATAACGCTTTAACCATAGTTGAACAGGATTACAATCTTCCATCCTCCCCGTAATGAAACAATATAACTTTTTAACCGCCCGTAGCCTGCTTGTTTTCCTGGCCTGCCTGTTACTATTATCCGCCTGCAGGAAAGCCTCCTTTATCTCCGGAAAAGAAGCGACGCTCCACGCTTCCGCCGATACGCTTCATTTTGATACGCTTTTCACTTCCACAGGTTCGGTAACGCAATATTTTAAAATATTTAACGACAATAACCAGAAGCTGCTGATCTCCGATATTGCCTTGCAAGGAGGCGCTTCTTCCAATTATAAGATCAATATAGACGGTTTTCCCGGGCCTTCCCTTAATAATATTGAAATGGAAGCCCATGACAGCCTCTATGTTTTTGTAACGGTAACCATCGACCCTACGACGTCAAACCTTCCTTTTTTAGTGGAAGACAGCATCCGCATTCGTTATAATGGCAATGAACAATGGGTGCAGTTGCAGGCATGGGGACAAAACGCCCATTTTTACCGGTCTGCGCTCCTCAGCGGCGATACCCGCTGGACAAATGAAAAACCTTATGTGATCATCGGCGGATTGCTGGTGGATGAACAAGCTACCCTAACCATTGAAAAAGGATGCCGCATATACCTGCATGCCGACGCTCCTTTTATTGTTGAAGGAACGCTGCTGGCGCAGGGAGAGCAACAGGACAGCGACAGGATCATTTTCCAGGGCGACCGCCTCGATAATCCTTACCGCGATTTTCCAGCCGCATGGCCCGGGATCTATTTCCGGGAGAGCAGCCGTAACAATGCGCTCCGGCATGTGATCGTTAAGAACGCATACCAGGGGATCGTTGCAGAAGGGCCTTCCGTGAATGGCAACCCTAAACTGAAATTGCAGCAATGCCAGGTCGACAATTGTTATGACGCCGGCATCATGGGTATTCAATCGGCCATTGAAGCCGAAAACTGCCTGATCAGCAACTGCGGTAAAAATATATTGTTGTTATACGGAGGCAGTTACCGCTTTACGCACTGCACGGTAGCCGCTTTCTCCAATACACTCATTGCGCATACGCAGCCCGTATTGGCCGTTACCGATTTCATCGAGAGCGGCGCCCAGGTTTATACGGCAGCGCTGGATGCGCTGTTTACCAACTGTATTTTCTGGGGACAGGGCGGCGCAATAGAGAATGAAGCGGTCGTCGTTAAAAAAGGCAATGGTCCTTTCAACGCCGGATTCCGCCATTGTTTATGGAAGGTAAAAACACATCCCGAAAATACCAGCTCCTCGGATATGATCGAAAATGAAGACCCCCTTTTTGAAAACACAGATCCCAAAAAAGAAGCTTATAATTTCCGGCTACAAGCAACCTCCCCGGCGATCGATAAGGGACTGGATACCGGCCTGGCGACCGACCTCGATGAAGAACCGCGTAATACCGGCCTTCCCGACCTGGGCGCCTATGAAAAAAAATAAGAGAACCGAACATGTTATTGGCCTTGCCTGGTCAAAAGCCCTAAAAAAATATGGAAGGATAATTGAAAGTATTTTTCAGCCGTCCAACCTTTTAGCGCGATTTTTGTATTATTGTATAATCGATCTTTCTTTATTAGGATATCCCTTATTAAAATGATAAAAGATGCTTAAGCTCTTCGTTTTATCCAGCTTAATTATGTTTAACACCTCTATCTACGACTTTAAGGTTCCCTCGCTTGAAGGAGGCAGCATTGACTTCTCAGCGTATAAAGGAAAAAAAATACTGATTGTAAACACCGCTTCCGAATGCGGATACACTCGTCAATATGCCGGGTTGCAGAAATTATATGAACAACATGGGAAAGACCTTGTGATCGTGGGCTTCCCCGCCAATAATTTCAAAGGCCAGGAACCGGGCTCCAATGAAGAGATCAAAGATTTCTGTAAAAAGAACTATGGCGTAACCTTCCCTATGGCGGAAAAAGTATCGGTACAAGGCAATGATATCCATCCCTTGTTTGCCTTCCTCGTTAGCGAAGCCAATAAATTGGGCATAAAAGATCCCATAAAGTGGAATTTCACCAAATTCCTTGTTAATGAAAAAGGAAAGCTCGTGGCGGTATTTGATAGTGAAACCACGCCCCTGAGCCCGGATATAGCCAAATACCTCAATTAGACGCTATATCAGCGCAGACGCTTATTCTCTTCGACAACGCCCTTCAGAGCCCGGAAAGCGTAATTGTCGCGCTATTCCTTTCAACAACGCTCGTCAAGCCTTACGTAAGAACGGGAAGATCCATACCCCCTCCATAAACCAGGGTGGACCCTTATAATAACAGGCCTGAAAAGCGGGGTAGATAGCCGAGGCCGTGCGTTGATCGTTCGTAGCGTCCTTGTTACAACAGGCCTGAAAAGCGGGCTATCGCCTTATGCTGCCGCAGGTAAAAATTCAAAATGAGTCGCTTTCCGATAAACCCGGTCATGGATTTTTATGAAGCTCTCTGTAACTTGCCGCCATGATGTTCAGGGATGTTATAGGCCAATATGAGATAAAAAAACACCTGGCAGACATGGTTATGCACAACCGGCTTAGCCATGCTTTGCTATTCCTGGCAAAAGAAGGAAGCGGCGGGCTCCCCCTGGCGCTCGCCTTTGCCCAATACCTGATGTGCGAAAAGGTAAGCGGCGG
>JAEUVR010000140.1 GCA_016786785.1 Chitinophagaceae bacterium | reverse complement strand
CATGCAGTTCTTTGATAGCCGCCTGTATATTCGGCAGGGAGCGGCGTTGCGTTCCTAATAATACCGTGCGGTTGTATTTTTTAGCCGCGGCCACGATCAGTTCGCCCTCATGCGGATTATGGCTGCAGGGCTTTTCGAGGTAAACATGTTTCCCTGCCTTACAGGCCAGTATGGCCGCCGGCGCATGCCAGTGATCCGGAGCCGCTACGATCAGCGCATCAAGCTGTTTGTCTTCCAGCGCCTTCCTGAAATCCGGCTGGGCCTTGGGGCGTTTGTTTTGAATTTTAGAAACCTCTCCTGAAAACTTATCCGCGGCCCTGGAATCAACATCGCAAACATATAACACTTCATAAGCCGGTTGCCGGGCAAGGGTGAGGCCCAATTGGGAGCCCCTGCTGTTCACGCCCATCATTGCTACCAGGATACGTTCGTTGGAGCCGATGATATTAGCGTAGCTTTTAGCGCTGAAGGCCGGAAGTATGCCGCCGGCAAAGGAAACGCCGGCGGCTCCAACCATTGCTTTTTTAACAAAATCTCTACGGGAATTCTTCATGTTATGTAAAGTTTGATTACGCAACGCAATAATCCCCGGGCCGACTACTATCTTATTTATCCCACCACATCCGCGTTCTCAGGGCATCGGGGCCCTGTCTTTGCACTGCTTCCTGGTACTTGGCACCATTGATCTGGGGTTCGTCCACAGGATACCCTTCTCTTCGTGGAATAATATCGATTTCTCCATTTGCGGCAGGAACAAGCGCAGGATACCCTGTTCTTCTATAATCGGACCAGGCCTCATTGGCTTGCAAAAACATATGAACCCATTTCTGGCTCATGATCTGTTCCAGGCCATTTGCAGGGTCGTACGCCACATCGGGGTTAGCCATATAATCCGCATATCCTACGCTGTTATATACTCCGTAATATTCAAAAGAAGCTTTTATTGCGTCGGCATAATAGTTTTCGGCATCGGCTTCGGTTCCGGAGATATAACCCACTTTCACAGCTTCTGCTAAGGTAAATAAAACCTGCGCATATGTAAAAATTGGGGTTGGGGCGCCGGGAGCGCGGAAAAAGTTACTCGGGCAGCTGGTATTGGTACAAGCTGAGCGGCCAGGGCGGCTAAAGAAACCAATCACCGAGGTCTGTGGAATACCATAAGGGCATCCTTTCACTTCTCCTCCCAGGTCCTCGCCATAGACAGGCAGCCGGGGGTCGTCTTTGGATTTCATATAGTCCACCAGGCTATTGGTCATCACCTGTCCATTAAAAGATTCCCCCGCTACGCTGTAACCGGTATAAAGAGGATTATTGTTATACACTTCGTTCGCCAGGTGAACATACATCACGTTATCAGCATTGCCGGTCAATACGCCTCCTGCCAGCGCTTCAGTAAATTCCGTTTTTCCTTTGGCATAATCGTTCTTAATCAGGCGCAAAGCCATCATCATGCGACAGGTATTGGCAAACATTTTCCACTTATTCATATTTCCTTTGAACAAAATATCGCCGGCAACCGGAAGCTCGCTGGTTTTAATCTGTGCTGTCGCTTCTTTGAGTTCCTTAAACAGGTCATAATAAATATCTTTTTGCGGATCATACCTGGGAGAAAAATTAGCTCCTCCAGCCGTACCCTTCAATGCCTCGGAATAGGGTATATCTCCATAACGATCGGTCATCCACCAAAAATAATAGGCTTTTAAGATCCGGGCAACCGCGAGCTGGTTATCCCGATGCCCGTTAGTATTATCCGCCAGCGGATCATTGCTATTATTCAGGTCTATGATCCGCTGCAGGTTGCTAAGCGGACCGGCATAGATGTTCAGGTCTTCGCGAAAAGAAGAAGACCAGGCAGAATTTCGGGCTCCATACAACACCCTGGAAGTTCCGGGAGTCAGGTACTGCATATAATCATTCGCTACGCTATACCCGTTATATACCGTTAGCGGGAGGTTAACCTGGATAGCATTCGCCAACAAAGCCTTTGTAGGGGCCACGATAACCTTTGTAGGGTCGTCGTTAGTAGATCCAAAATCGCCGGGATTACAAGCGGCCAGGAATACTGCGCATCCCAGGAATATTGCTAATATCTTTTTCATGAGTGGTTATTTAAAAAATAAATTAAAATGCTACCCTTAGATTTAAACCCATTGTACGGGTAGAGAAAAGCTGGGCTCCATGATAGCCTATTAACCCATTACCCTGCCCTTGTCCGGATTCGGACGGGTCTATCCCGATATCGTCTCTCATCGGCGAATAGATCATCCAGGCATTATTGATCATAAAGCCAAGATTAGCATTTTTAATATGGAGGTTTTTCAGGAAGCTTGCGGGTATCGTATATCCCAACCGGATTTCCCTCATCTTTATATAGGTAGCGTCTAATACCTGCCACATAGACTCATTAATCAGATCAGCAAAGTAAAACCGGGCGGGAACATACATAGTGGTGTCCCTTCCCTGCCAGGTGCCGTCCAAACGGATGCCTCCGCCTTCAGAGGGGAACTGACGAATATCTATCCCCTTGTCATTTACGCCGGTGGTGCCTTTTGCCTGGCCGCTCCTATAGAACTGGGCCTTGGTCTGAGACTGAATTAAACCGCCTATCTGGAAATCAATAGAAAAAGAAAGATCAAAATTTTTGTAGTTAAAACTATTGAACCAGCCCCCGATAAAATCCGGAAGCGCAGTTCCTAAATCGTGGCCGGCGGTGTATTCCCTATTTCCCATAGTATTGGTGAAAATATAGGTTCCCTTGTCATTCAACGTAAATTTCCTGCCGGTGATCGTACCCCATCTTTTACCCACCTGGTTTACAATAAAGATCCCCGGAGCGGCATTGTAATAGATTTGCTGATCAATTTTAGGATCTTCAGAGAGCTCTTTAACCATAGAAGTATAAGTAGAAAAGTTAGCAAGCGTAAACCAGCTAAAATTCTTTTTCTGTATTGCGGTGGTGGATATGCTGACCTCGAAGCCCTTTCGCTGGATATTGCCCGCATTGATCTGCGCGGTTCTGAAACCCGAAGCAGGTTCAATAGGCACGCTGATGATCTGGTTAATATTATTATCCTTGTAATAAGAAACATCGAGGTCTATCCTATTAAAGAGCCTGAGTTCGGCGCCGATCTCCCAGGATTTGGTCAGCGTGGGCTTGATCTTTCCCGAACGGTATTCATCGCCCAGTTCAGCAGAAGGAATATTGGTGTAGTTGGGCCGTGTGATCATTCCGGTAAACACCTGGTTAAACCCGAGATCTGATCCCACCTGCGCATAAGAGGCCCTGATCTTTCCGAAGGACAGGAAATTGCTTTTTTCCATCAGCTCTGTAAATACAAAACTGGAGGAAACGGAAGGGTACAGATAAGAATTGTTTTCGGGCGGAAGCGCGGAAGACCAGTCGTTACGCAAGGTTGCATCTAAATACAGGAAGTTTTTATACCCGACCGAAGCCTTTCCATATACGCTTCTCACTATCCTGGCGTCGTACAGCCTGGAAGGCAACGCCGGCGACAGCGATGCGCTGATATCAAAAAAGTTAGGGAATGCCAGGCCTCCCTGGGTAGAATATTCCATCCGGTCGTTAAGATTATTTCTTGTATTACCGCCAACCATAGCTTCTACCGTGATATCGTTAAACTTTTCCCTATAGTTGAGGTTAAGCTCATAGTTGCTTTCGGTATTCATGTATTGAGCGCGCGTATAGGCCGGCGTTAGAATTCCTCCGGTAGCGGTCCGTTGGTCTCTTGCGCCGTAGTATTGGTTCATCCTGGCATACGCAGTCAGGTAGAAAGCATTGCTAAACTTATAATTGAGCCCCAGGTTCCCGATCAACCGGTTGGTTTTTTCAGTGGAATAATTCTCGTAAGCGATCCAGTAAGGGTTAACCCAATATGGGGGAGTGAGGTACACATCCGGGTTTCCCGAAGCATTGGGACTGCCTATATTCCAGGTGACCATCCTTCCATCCGGATTCCTGTAATTCTTTAGTCTTGATACGTCAACCTGGCGTTGAAAATAGTTGCTGACCTGGTGTACGATATTAAGATCGGTCCTTTTAAATGGATCGCCCTTGGTGTTATTAGCGATATACGCGATATCGGTGGTGATGGTTAGCCTTTTATTAACATCATAGCTGGCATTCACCGCAAACTGGTTCTGATTCCTGTCGCTATTGGGGTAAGTGAGGGTGCGGTTCTGGTTGGCATAGGTAAGACGATATACAAATTTATCGCCGCCGCCGCTGACAGAAATGCTATTGTTCAGGTTTCTTCCGGTTCTGAAAAAGTCCCTGGCGTTATCAGGATATGCGGTAAGCGGTTCTGTTTTTCCGAAATCCTCGCCGGGATACCACGACCAAAAAGGACGGTATTCCTGGCCGTTAAACTTCGGTCCCCAGGCTTCATCTATATCATATTCTATCATCCGCTGGCCGTCAAAAGCCGCCCAACTGGCCGGGTGTATGGCAGGATTGTATTTAAAATGGATAAAACCTTCGCTGTCATAAGTTGTTCCGGGAGACCTGACCGCGCCTGAATAACCTCCTGCATATTCATTTTGATAAGGAGGCGTGAGATATACGCTTTCAGCCGAAGCGCCGAGATTCAGCTCTACCAGCGGCTCTGATTTCCGGGATCCTTTTTTTGAAGTAACGATCACCACCCCGCTTGAAGCCCGGTTGCCATACAATGCAGTGGCTGCCGCCCCTTTTAATACAGACATAGACTCCACATTATCCATGATGATATTAGACTGGTCCGTAGGCGTGCCGTCCAATACAAACAATGGATTCCCCGGAGTCAATGCATTAACGCCGCGAATGATCACGGTGGCGTTGTCAAAAGTAGAGCTGGGCGCGCCGGTGATCTGTACGCCGGCAATCTTACCCATGAGCGACGCGCTTGGATCGACAGATTTACTGATGGTCACTTTATCTCCGCCGATCTGTTGAACGGAATAACCCAGCGCCCTTTTTTCTCTTGTTCTACCCAGGGCAGTTACCACCACTTCTTCGCCAATAGCGCTTTGATCCAGCGCCATGCGCACATCGATATAAGACCTGTTGCCAACAACTATCGACTGGCTGGTATACCCGATATAGGAAATGGTTAAAGTAACTTCTCCGGTAGGCGCTTCAATGGTAAAATAACCATTGGCATCTGTAACAACCGATTTGTTTATGCTGGCTATATGCACGGTAGCGCCTGCCAGGGGCTCTCCGCTTTCATTCGTTACGCGCCCTCTTATTTCAAATAACTGCAGTTCTTCTTTGATCTCCGTTCTTGCAGCCGCGCCTGCCGTCGCCGGCTTTGGCTTGATCACCACGGTTTTATTAACAATCGTATAAGTAAACGGCTGATCGTCCAAACACAGGGCCAGCGTTTCTTCCAGACCCGCGTCCTTAACGCTGATAGAAACCGGCTTGGCCGCTTTCATATCTTTCAGGTCATAAAAAAAATAAAAGCCGGTTTGTTTCCTGATCTCTCCAAAAATCTTTTCCAGCGAAGAATTTTTTGCTGCGAGCGTTATCTGCTGGGCATACCCGCTTGCGGTTACCTGGAGGGAAGCCGCTAATAAGATAATGACAGTCAGTTTCATAACTAGCAGTATTTTCTTTTTTACCTGTCGCAGCCCTCGTAATGGAAGGTCAACCATCGACTCGATCTGGTAACTGGTGATTGGTTTTGGTCCGGAAGCCTCCTGCCGAATACACAGGAATGCTGGAAGATGCCTTAAATGCATAACTTTGTTTTGTTTAGGTTAATGTAATAAGCAGTCATACCCGATTGTATTTAGAAATTGACCCAAACTCCCGCATTACTGCGGACAAGGCCGGAGGCGCTGGAACGCTTCCGGTTTTTGTTTGGATCAACTGTTAAAACCTGTTTTCAACGCTAGGGCTGTACGGTTACCCGCCTGTCTTTCACGCTGAAACGAACATTGCTTTCTTCCAGGATGCGCAGCGCTTCCGAAAGGCTCAGATTTCTCTGCAACTGTCCGGCGAACGCCCGCTTGGGGGGCGCTCCTTCATAACGCACTTCCACGTCATACCATCTCGCCACCTGGCGCATCAGCTCTTCAATACCTGTTCCGTTTAGTTGGAAATAACCGTTTTTCCAGGCTACGGCAGCCTCTGTATCGGCATTCTTAATGATGCCTATTTCGCCGTTCTTATTTACCTGGGCCTGTTGTCCGGGCTTAAGCCTCGACGATAGAATACCTTTAGAAACCTGTACGCTGCCTTCCAGCAAGGTCACTTTTGTAAAATCTTCATTTTCATAAGCATTCACATTAAACTGCGTGCCGAAAACCTGGATTTTAATATCGTTCTTCTGAACATAAAATGGTATCTG
>JAEUVR010000136.1 GCA_016786785.1 Chitinophagaceae bacterium | reverse complement strand
GCTGGAGCTGGATTATGCTTTCACCCCGTGGTTTAAAGCTATTTATCGCGCAGGCATTTATAGTATCGGCGAAGAAACCCGCAGCTATACCCGCAAATTCCTGGCCACCGGCGCCAATAGCGCCAGGAATGTGCCGGGCGTCGTTACCGACGGCAACAATAACTACAAGCGCATAAACAGCGATCTTATACTGAGCTTTAAAAAAGACCTTGGCAAATTCACCAATCGTTTGCTCCTCGGCCAAAACCTGCGGTATGACAACAGAAAACAAACCAGTATTGGCGTTACCAACAGCCAGGGCAGCGGCCAGCTGCTATACCCGGATGTGATCAACCCCGGCAGCAGAACGGGCAACTTAGCGGGCAGCAGCGCGATTACTAATTACCGTTCTATCAGCGTTTACGGAGAATATGTAGCCGGGTACGACCAACTGCTCTTCTTAACGATTACCGGGCGTAACGACTGGGTTTCTGTATTGAGCAAGGCAAACCGCTCCTTTTTCTATCCCGGCGTCAGCCTTTCTTTTGTAGCCAGCGAAGCGATAGGCTTTATCAAAAACAGCGCTTCCATTTCTTTTGCCAAAGCCTATGTATCCCTGAATAAAACCGGGAATGTGACGCTAACGCCTTACCGGCTGAACAATCCCTATACGCAGTCAAATGGGTTTCCTTTTGGCAATATAGCGGGTTTCCTGCCGAGCAGTTCCAACCCGAATCCGAATATCCATCCCGAATTCGTTACCTCTTATGAAGCGGGGATACAACTGGGCATGTTCAATAATCGCCTGAACATTGAAGGCGCTTATGCCTTCTCTGATTCCAAGGGGCAGATCCTTAACGCCAATACTTCCACGTCGACAGGATATAGCAGCGCCATTGTCAATGCGGGCCGGCTGGTAAACAGCGTGATTGAACTGAGCGTCAACGGCGATCTGATCCGCAATCAAAATATCAGGTTGAACCTTGGCGTCAACTTTACCTATGTCAACAACCAATTAAAAGAATTGTATGCGCAAGCCAGCGAGATAAACAATTTCAGGCAGTCGTACGGCGTCTTAAATGAAGCTTTTCCCAGCCTGATGGTGAGCGATTACAAAAGAGATGAACAGGGAAGAGTGATAGTAGACGGATTCGGCGATCCTATAGTCGCCGCGACGCCCACGCTGCTGGGAACCCTGGTGCCCCCCTATCAGACCGGATTAAGCGCCGTTTTTCAATATAAATCTTTTCGCATAGGCGCGCAGTTTGATTGGAGAGCGGGAGGATGGTTATATTCTGAGATCGTCCCCGCCATGTACGCCGCCGGAACAGACCCCAGGACCATCGCCTACAACCGCCAGCCATTTGTATGGCCCAACTCGGTAGTGGAAACAGCGCCTGGAAAATATACCGAAAATACCCAGCCAACTTCCAGCGGGGGAAGGGCTTTCTGGGCCAAACAAGGCGAGGTGCAGATCAATACGGCCGCCAAATCCGATTTCTTTAAACTGCGCGAACTGAACATCAGTTATACGTTGCCGACAGGCTTACTCGCCAAACAAAACTTTATCAGGGACGCCAGCATCGCCCTGGTGGCGACAAACTTATTTATCATCCGTCATATCGACAACAAATACGGAGACCCCGAATACCTGTATAACAATACAGACGGGTATCTGAGCTTCCGCCAGGTTCCGCCCTTTAAAAGCTATGGCATTAATCTAAACCTAACCTTCTAAATCAACAACTATGAAATTCATTCATATAAAATATTTTTCCTTCATCGCGCTTATGGTAATCGGGGGCTTTCTTTCTTCATGCGAAAAATACCTCGACGTCAATGAAAACCCCAACCAACCCGGGTCGGCCACCTTGCCGCTAAGCGCTAAGCTACCCGCGGCATTGGTCAGCATGGCGATCCAGGAAAGCGGCCAGATCAACCAGATCGGCGCTTTCTGGGGAGGATACTGGGGAACCACCAATGAAGCCATCAGCCAGTTCATTGATCTCAAAACCTATAATGGTCCGGCTATCCGGCACCAGAGAGACGGCATTCCCGTTTGGGAAAACGGTTATGCCAACCTGTTGTATTTTCAACTGATCAAAGAAGAAGCGGAAGGGAAAGACGAGTTTTTCTATGCAGGAGTATCCCGCATCATGCAGGGATGGATATTCCTCCGGTTGGTAGACCTGTACGACGGCGTTCCCTTTAACGACGCATTGCAGGGAACAGATTTTATTAACCCTGCTTATGAAGACGGAAAGACGGTATACGAAAAAGCCATTAACCTGATCACCGAGGGTATCCGGCAGGTCAGGGAATCATCCGCAGGATCTGTTATAGATCCCGGCCCCAACGATGTGCTGTTCAAAGGAGATAAAACGCTATGGGTCAAATTTGGCAACACCGTCAAATTAAGAGCGCTGCTCCGCCAGAGCGAAGCAAACAACCAGGCGTATATCACCGCAGAGATCAATAAGATCCAGCAGGATGGCGGCGGGTTTTTAAACGCCGGAGAAAACGCTTTTATCAACCCGGGATATACCCAATCGAATCCCAATAGTTTCTGGTCATCCTATTACAAAGACCAGAACAACATATCTACCGCCAATCACAATAATATCCGTCCTACCATCTATGCCATCAATCAATATAAAGAACGCAATGATCCGCGTTTAGCCAAGTTATTTGTCGATATTGCCGGCGAGTATAATGGCGTCCTGTTCGGCAACCCGACTGTTTCTCCTGAATATGCGGCAAGCGTTACTTCGGCATTCAGAGGCCCTCTTGAAAACGGGGGGCAGCCTGCCGGTTTGTTTAAGTCGCCCACCCAACCGCTGGTCGTAATGGGCGCTTTCGAGAGCTTGTTTCTCCAGGCTGAGGCTGCGGAACGGGGCTGGCTGAGCGGAGCCAACGCCAAATCCCTGTATGAAAATGGGATCAGGGAATCATTCAAATACATGGGCGCAGCCGAAGCGGACTTTGCCGTATACAACGAAGAGCTATCGGTAAATTATGATGAAGCGACAGATAAAATTGAAAGGATCATTTCGCAAAAATGGCTGGCGCTGAACAGCATCAACAGCATCGAAGCATGGAATGATTACAGGAGGCTGGGATTTCCGGATATTCCCAATTCCCTTGAAGCGCCTTCTCCCAGCGCCCGCCCGCAGCGGTTGATGTACCCTGAAACGGAAAGAATGACCAATAATGAAGAAGCTTCAAAACAGGGGAACGACGATATGCTGACGACCAAAGTATGGTGGGACAAATAACGATCTTAAAAGAATATTATGGCGTTCGCTTTCTACGTATAATTGCCATCGTCTAAATATTAAAAAATAACCAAAATGAAACATACATTAATTAGCTTTTTGGTCCTTGTTTCCCTTAGCGTCACAGCGCAACAACAGTCGAATAGTAATACGTTGATGAACGCCGATTTCTGGAAAACCAAACCAACCGTAGCGCAGGTAAAAGCAGAAATTGCCAAAGGCAACAGCCCTTCGCAAGCCGATGCGGCTTCCTGGGACCCCACGGCAAGAGCCATCCTGAATGACGCTCCTTTTGAAACCATCAAATTCATGGTGGAGCAGGAAGGCAACGGCGTTACCAAAAAAACGCACCATAGCGCATCCTATTTGCACTGGGCGGCAGGAAGGGGAAATATACAACTGGTAACTTATTTAATCGAAAAGGGCTCGGACCCAAACTTGTCCGACAGTCACGGATATACCGTAGCAGCTAATGCAGCAATGAACGGAAATAAAAATACCGCTATCTACGACGCCTTATTCAAGGCCGGCGTAGACCCAACGCAAAAAAATGAGGACGGCGCTACCCTATTAATGTTGGCAATACCGAGGGACAATGACTTGACGATAGCAGATTATTTTGTGTCGAAAGGATTATCGTACAACGATAAAGATGCTTATGGAAGCACGGTTGTTGACTATGCGGCGAAACTGGGCAACAAAGAATTAATTGAAAAATTAATAGCCAAAGGGCTAAAACCAACCAATAACGCGCTATTCTTTGCAACGCAGGGCTCCAGGATGTCTCAAAATGGCATTGAAACATACAAGTATTTGGTCGAGACGCTTAAATTAAACCCCAAGGCCGTTTACGCTAAAAACGGCTCAACGATCCTGCACCCGTTGGTATCCCGCCCTAATATGGAAATTATCAACTACTTCCTCTCTAAAGATGTAGATGTCAACAAAAAAGATAACGAGGGCAATACGGTATTAATGAATGCCGCCGGAGGAAAAGATGCGTCTTTAGTAGCTGTGTTGATCGCCAAAACCGCTAATATTAATACCGTAAACGATAAAGGAGAATCTGCCCTAGCCAAAGCTGTGGCAGGCGGTTCGGCAGAAGTAGTCGCTTTGCTATTAAAAAACGGCGCAGATATTAAGGCCGTAGATAACGATAAACACAACCTTGCTTATCACTGGTTCAATTCATTTAGAGAAAACCTGCCGGGCGGCCCTCAGGGCGCTGCTCCGTCAGGCGATGATTTTGCCAAAAAGCTGGCTATACTAAAAGCAAATGGCCTTGATGTAACTGCGCCGCAGGGAGACGGCAGCTCTCTGTTCCATCTAGCCGTAGCCAAAGAAAGTACGACATTGCTAAAAAAAGCGGCTGAATTGGGCGCAAATATAAACGCGCAGGACAAAGAGGGCGCAACGGCTTTACACAAGGCGGCATTGATTGCCAAAGACGACAAAATCTTAAAAACCTTAATCGAACTAGGCGCAAAAAAAGAATTAAAAACAGAATTTGACGAGACGGCTTACGATTTGGCAAGCGAAAATGGATTTTTGAAAAGCAATAATATCTCCATCAGTTTCTTAAAGTGAAAATTATGACGATACAGGTAAGATTTATATTGGTAGTCTGCCTATTCTTGCTGGGGCAACCGGCATCTGCGCAAACCGCCAATTATAAATGCATGATTCAGATGATCAGTTACCAGGGCGAAAAAGCCTATGTAATTGTTTCGCTCATCAACCCCAAGGGAGAATATGAAAAAACCCTTTCTGTGCGAGGCCTCGACAAACAATGGTATAACACTTTAAAAGACTGGCATAATTTTCAGACCGCAACTAAAGCAAAAATAAGCGCGGTAACCGGCGCTTCCGTGGGCGGAGGCGACAGGGCCGTTGTTACGCTTGAAATAGATAAAGCAAAAATGAATGCAGGTTATACCCTGCGTTTTGAAAGCGCGGTAGAGGAGCAACAGTATCACGTAAAAGATGTGGAAGTTCCGCTTACTACTGCCGGCCTTGCCGCTAAAACAGACGGTAAAGGATACATAAAATATGTACGTTTCAGCTCTAATTAGCTATTATCGCAAACGGATTGTCCCGTCAATAGCCGAACCGATTTTTTGACTAAATTGGAGAAATCTTTTTAAGATAAAATGTTTTTCTCCCATGGAGACGCCAATGACAGCAAGAGCTTATCCATCATTTAAAACCAATAATGATTATTTCAATATGGAGATATAGCCACTTAGCCCTGGCTATATCTTCTTTTTTATTACTTATAGCAGCTTCGGTTACTGGTATCTTCCTTGCGTTTGAACCGGTTATTGAAAAAGCAAACAATTATAAATCCGAAAGTTTCGATACGCTGACGCTTGCCCAAACCGCGCCATTACTAAAAGAAAAATTCAGCGGCATACAGGAAATCATTGTTGATGATAATGATTTTGTGATTATTCAATATGCCGAAGAAGAAGGCGGCGATAAGCGCGCTTATGTAAACCCGGCAACCGGCGAAATAATAGGGCTTCCAAAAGAACAAACGCCATTCTTTCAATGGATGACCGCTATGCACCGGTCGCTATTTTTGAAAGAAACGGGAAGGATATTGGTGGGAATTTCAGCGTTTTTGCTAACGCTTATAGCGATCTCAGGCATCCTGTTAGTGGTACAACGACAAAACGGCTGGAAAAACTTCTTCTCCCATGTAGAGAAAACCGGCTGGGCGCAATACTATCATGTAATATTCGGCCGCATTTCGCTTTTCTTCATTTTAGCCTTAGCCCTCACCGGCGCTTACCTGGCGATATACCGCTTTGTGCCGCCGCCTATAAAAGCCTCCGAAAAAATTAATGAGGAAACCATTAAAGAAACGCCTGAAACAGACGTCGCGGAGTTTACCGTATTTAAAGAAACGCCGCTTTCACAACTACAGCGCTTACAGTATCCTTTTTCAGATTTCCCGGAAGACTTTTATAATGTAAAGCTAAAGGATAGGGAAATCTGCGTTAACCAATTTACCGGCGATATACTGGCGGAGGTACAGTATACCAAAACTTACCAATTGGCCAACTTCAGCCTGCGCTGGCATACGGGAAGGTCGGGTAGCATATGGGCGGTCATCATGGCTGTAACATCGGGCTATATTCTATTCTTTATTTATTCAGGGTTCACTATCACGCTAAAACGCCGACGCAGCAAGTCGAGAAATAAATTCAAAGCGAGCGATGCGCATATTGTTATACTGGTAGGGTCTGAAAATGGCGGTACTTTCAAATTTGGCGACGCTGTGTATAAACAACTTATTAAACATGGCGAAAAAGTTTTTATTACCGATCTAAGCGCCTACGCAACCTATCCTGCGGCAAAACATTTTTTAATAATGACCTGCACTTATGGTCAGGGAGAACCGCCCTCAAACGCTAAAAAATTTATAGAACGATTAGCTCAATATCCGCAACAGCAAGATATACAGTTTTCCGTTGTTGGCTTCGGCTCCAGAAGCTATGCGCATTTTTGCCAATTTGCTTACGACGTAGATGCCGCATTATCGGCAACCGCATGGGCTAAACAACTTTTAGGCGTATATACGGTTAATGAAAAATCGCCGCAAGACTTTAGCGCCTGGTTAACGAAATGGACAAAGCAAACAGGTTATACGGCAGTCATGCCGAGAGAATTATTAACGGCCAATAATAGCGATCTTAACAAACTTCTGGTAACGGATAAAACTGCCGTCGATACGGACAATACTTTTCTTATTCATTTACAATCCCGGCAATTCAAGAAAGCGGTTTCGGGAGACCTGTTGGCCATTTATCCCAAAAATGACCATAGAGAAAGATTATATTCCATCGGAAAAATCAACGACAAAATACAACTGAGCGTAAAGCTGTATGAACACGGTTTAGGTTCCGTCTTTTTAAATAGTCTGAACAACGGCGATAGTATAAAGGCCAGGCTGATAAAAAACCGGCATTTCCGTTTTCCCAAAAAAGCGCCCCGCGTTATTATGATATGCAATGGAACGGGCATTGCTCCTTTCTTGGGAATGATCAACGAAAACAGGAGCAAAACAGCCATTGATCTATACTGCGGTTTTAGAACAAGCGCCTCCTTTGCATTATATGAAGACTTCCTGGAAGAACAACTAACCAATAAAAGATTGAATACTTATAAACTATGTTTATCACGAGAAGGCAAAAAAGAATACGTTAGCCATAGGCTTTTAAAAGACAAGGAATATATTTGGAATATATTATACACGGGCGGCGCAGTAATGATCTGCGGTTCGCTAACCATGCAAACCGACGTATTAAAAGCGTTAGAAATGATTTGCCAGGACAATGGAAATACTTCATTGGAAACGTTTATTGCGTCAAATAAAATTCTTACAGACTGCTATTGATAAAATTTCACTTAAATGCGCCTATTCATCTTCATCCTTTGCTTTCTTATTTGCATGGACATTACGGCGCAGGTAAAATGCACGCGCGACGCTTTCCTGATGGGCGGTCGCTTTGAAATTAGTTTGGTCGCCGAAGACTCCTTAACAGCAAAAAAGCATATCGACCTTATTATCGCGGAGATAACAAGAATAGAAAATCTAATTTCGGACTGGATACCTGCAACGCAGGTTTCCTTAATAAACGCCAATGCCGGCATACGACCTGTAAAAGTCGATAAAGAATTAATAGACCTTACAACGCGCGCTATTCAAATAGCTGAATTAACCAATGGCGCTTTTGATATCAGTTTCGCCGCCATGGAAAAGATCTGGAAATTTGACGGCAGTACAATGCCAATGCCCGCGCGCGAAACAGTTAAAAAAGCAAGAGAAAAAGTAGGATATAAAAACATCATCATTAATAAAGATAGCGCCACTATCTTCTTAGCGCTAAAAGGAATGAAAATCGGCTTTGGCGCTTTGGGCGAAGGCTATGCGGCAGATAAATGCAAGGAAATAATGCTTGCCAAGGGTATAGTTTCAGGTTTAATAAATGCCACAGGAGATATACAGGCATGGGGCAAGGAACCCGATGGACAACCATGGACCATAGGCATCAACGATCCTTTTGAATTTGGAGAGCTGATTGGCATTTTACCCATAAAAGGAGCGATAACAACATCCGGCAGTTATGAAAAATATGTCATTATTAACGGAAAAAGATATGCGCATATTATTAATCCCTCGACTGGTTACCCCGTCTCCGGCCTGGTAAGCGTAACCGTGACAGGGCCAAGCGCCGAGTTCGCCAATGCATTAAGCACATCCATAATGGTACTTGGGAAAAAGAAGGGATTGCAATTGATCAAATCGTTTCCCACCTATTCATGTCTCATTATTGCAGATAACGGAAAATACCACACGTCGAAAAATTTTAATAGAAAAGCGCTGGAGTCATTTTAAAGTAGGGGCCCATTGCGATCCCGGAAAAAACCCCCAATATCCGCCCCTTAAAACAACACCCGGCTCCCCCCCCAAAAAAAATGCTCATCTCATAGCAATTTTCGGGGAAACCCTAAGAAGAAAACTTCACAAAGCCATGAATATGCGCTATCAATTTTCGGGGCATTGACTCCCTACCCGATCAGCGTATTCCAGATGATATCATGAACCTCTACGGCGTCTATTTCTTTTTTACCCGCGGCTGTAGAAGAGATGAGCACGGGATAATAAGCGGGGCCGCAAAACAAACTGCCATGCGAGCCCTTTACCAGGCTGGCGTCTAAGGGAATAACATCCATAACATAACGGAGCCCCGCTTTTTTTCGCAATAATTTATAGGCGGCCCTGGCTTTAGAACGCATAAACAACTCCACTGGATCGTACCCGGGTTTTTTGTGAATATCCACCGCCCGGGCATAATCCGGCGCCACGGCGTCGTCGAGCCAGAAATAATAAGCAAACCAACTGCTGTCGTCTGAAGCCAATACCAGGTCGCCCGCCCTTTCATGATCGATATGGTATTGTTTTTGGGCTTCGCGATCCAATACCAGCGCTACGCCCGGCAACGCGCTGACCAACTCCCTTACCTGCCGCTCCACAGAAGGGTCGTTGATATAAATATGCGCTACCTGATGATCGGCAACGGCAAAAGCCTTAGACGCCCCGGCATCAAGCAATTCCAGGCCGCGTTCGACCCTTATACCTAGCAGCCCGTTTTCCCTGAGGATCCTGTTGATATAGATCGGCCTGTTTACGGGAGAGATGCCATATTCGGACAGCAGGATTATCCGGGCGCCTTCGGAGGAATAATAGTCAACCAATTGCTCGACTACACGATCGATCTGTTCCAGGTCGGCCCCGATCTTTGAAAGATCGTCTCCGAATTTCTGCAGGCAATAGTCCAGATGCGGCAGGTAGACAAGCGATAAGTCCGGATGGTATTTCCGATCCGTATAGATAGCAGCGTCGGCGATCCATTGCGTGGAACGGATATTGGATCCGGGCCCCCAGAAACTGAAGAGCGGAAACTGGCCGAGTTTATCCTGCAGCTCATCCCTGAGCGCTGCGGGATGCGAATAACAATCAGGGATCTTACGACCGTCGGCCAGGTAATTAGGTCGCGGCGTTACTGAATAATCGGCGCCGGAATACATATTATACCACCAGAACATCTGGGAAACCGTAAAAGAAGGATCGATCTTTTTAGCCTTCTCCCATATTTTTTCGCCCTGTACCAGCTTATTGGACTGTTTCCAGAATTTTATTTCACAATCCACGCGATCGTACCACCCATTGCCCACGATCCCATGTTCGCCCGGCCATTTGCCCGTTAAGAAAGTCGACTGCACCGAAGTAGTTACCCCCGGCAAAACCGGCTTAATGGTTTGCAGATGATGGGCGGCAATATATTTTTTTAAAAAAGGCGTATGCCCGCTTATCAGCGAAGGAGACAATCCTACAATATCAATCACTACTGTTTTATGCATGTTTATAGATTCAATGGTTGAGCAATCCGATAACCCATTGCATTTCCCTGGTGATCGAAGCATCCAGGGGCGCTTTTATTTCATCGGGCAACACCTCCCAGGTATAGGTCTCTATTTCAAGATGCGTCGTAAAGGGCAATTGGCGTTGAATATCCAGCGTCTTCACGATATCCTCCTGCGTAGATGTTAATACGCCATAATCCCTGAGGAAGATCGGAACATGATAATGCGCCCTCCATTCTGCAACGGATGGCTGCTGCGCATCTGCCAGCGCAAGCGGCATATCGGCATATCTTTTTAACCGCCCGCCTTTTTGTTTGGCCACTACCTGGTGCAGGTAAACCGGTTCGTCAAATGCCTTGAACGCATCCATCACCCGTTGCCTTTTGACCATATCTTCCGGTATATCGGCTTTTAGGGCGGCGCTGATCTGTATCTTACCCGTCTTGATGCCCAGCGTCTGCAATTGACGGATCACCGATCCATGATCCTCATATCCCACGGCGAAATGACATACGTCATAACAGAGCTGAACATGCGCTTTCAGCGTCTCCTCCGCCTGCTCCGGATCGTACCCGAATTTTTCCTGTAAATACGCGCTACCCAGGGGCAGCAGCCAATCCGTATACCAGGCTATAAATTCCGGGCCGCTTTCCAGCAACCCGTCAGGTTCCGGTTCTATATCGATATGTATTGATTTCCCGGTTGTTTTTTTGATCTGTACCAGGTTTTCTACTACCTGTAATAAGTTGAGCGTAGCCGTTTCAAAAATTTTATCCCATTGTTCGGGATCATGCCAGAGCCTATATGACAAAGGCGAGGTGGAAATCCCTCCTTCCATATCCGGAGGCAGCAGCGCAGCCAGTATCTGCGCCAGTCGTATCGTATAAGATACGCGTCCGGCGGTTGTCCAGTCCGGTTGATGCACCCTGTCCTTTACCTGCTCATGATGAAAACCTCCATAAGGAAATCCATTCATGGTAAATACATAGGCGTTCTGATCCTGCAGCCAAAGCCGGAACGCTCCCAGGTTTTGCTCCTTGCGCAGCTCGAGGCTTGCCGCATTGGCCAGCCGCAATCCAATGCCAAAAGGTTTATCCGGAGATAGTTTTTTTTTAATATTCGGAATATGGCGTTGAAGCTGATCGAAATGATCCGCCCAGGTTTCTCCCGCATGGATATTGGTACAGTAGGTCAGATGTCCGTATGGCGTTTGCATGATCAATGTTTTGATGAAAAGGAAGCAACCCATTGGGATGATCGGATCAGGGTATCCGTATCCAGCTCATGGGTTTCTTCCCCGCGTCCGATGGCCGACAATAACATGATCGTCAGCCGTCCTCCCAGGTGTTCGCGAAATTCGTTCAATCCTTTCAAAACCGGGCTTTCCCCATCCCTGATGTCCATCAATGGATGACTAACGGCAAAGCCCAACGCTGTCAGTACGCCGAGAATATCCCTTGCGTCTTTCTCTTTGAGCATACCGGACAAGAAAGAATAAGCGCTATCCAGCGCTATGCCCATCGCCACCGCTTCTCCATGTTTGACGCTGAACTCCGAAAGCTGCTCTACCTTATGCGCGCTCCAGTGGCCAAAATCCAGCGGACGAGAGGAGCCCATTTCAAAGGGGTCGCCCCCGCCTATATGTTCCATGTGCAGCGCCGCGCAACGTTTTATCAGGTATTGCATGGCATCCATATCCCTGTTGGCCAAGGCGGCGGCATGCTGTTTTATCCATTCAAAAAAAGCGCTATCTTTTATCAACGCCACTTTTACCGCTTCCGAGATGCCCGATCGCCAATCTGCATCGGAGAGCGTAGTCAGGTAGGAAAAATCATTGAAGACCGCCACGGGCGGCGCAAACGATCCGAGAAAATTTTTCTTTCCCAAGTAATTAATGCCGTTTTTTACGCCTACGCCCGAATCGTTCTGCGAGAGTACGGTAGTAGGGATGCGGATATGCCTGATGCCCCGATGCGATACCGCCGCCGCATAGCCTGCCAGGTCGAGGACGGCGCCGCCGCCAATAGCGGCTATATAGGAATGCCTGTCGATACCGAAACGATCCACTGCGCGAACGATCTCATAAAAATACTGTTCGGTATTCTTGCAGCTTTCTCCCCCGGGCGCTATCATCATCTCCTTTATTAAGGTAAGGGAAGGCAGATCGCTGAAATATTTGGTTATCTGGTCCGGCAAGCCGGGATGATGTTCCATCACGCCGCTATCTATCACAAAAAAGATCTTTTTCGTCGTTTCTCCCGAAGCGCTCCTCAGGAAATCCCGGAAAACAGGGTTAGAAGGCTCAAACAATTTATGGGTAAAAAAAACATTGTATTCAAACCTCACGCTAAACGCTTGCTGTAAATGATTCATTTCGGTGCTTTCTAAATAATATTTTGGGGCTGCAATAATATAGTTCAGCTAAAAATAAGTCATTGATAAATATTGCCCTCAGGTAACCGCAAAAAGTTTCGCCAATAATAAGGAAACCGGCAGCAGCAACAGGATAACCAATGCAAAATAAGGAAATCCGAATGCGGAAGCCCAGGCGGCATTCATAATAATAAGGGCCAGCACGCCCGCTTTTACCGCTTTGCCGATCAGGGGGCCTGCAGGTTGGCGAACCGCCCTTAATAAAGGGGGAAAGATCATCAGTCCGAATAACGCCGTAAAAACAGCCGCTATTCCCAGCGCCTGGCGATCAGCCGCAACCCAAAGAATGCTTAGCATTACTACTGCGTACAGGAATGCGGCGCCATACAATGTAATCTGTTTTCCCCCATGCACTTCTCCCCTGCTGATCATGGTGATGGCGGCAACATAGATCAACGGAACAATGCTGATCCATCCATACTGCGCCAATACCTGCGGCGCTATGCTCATTCCCAGCAATAGGTTCAGTCCCCGGCAAATGCCCATATTGAGCGGGCCTAAAAAGGGGTGATGCTTGGACCATTTATCGTATATCAACGCAGCAAGCGCAATAGCGATCGCTAACAGCCCGGACGCCGACAACAGTCCCTGTTCGTGGACCAGCGATGCGGCGCTTATTCCGAGAGCCAACAGCGCGGTCCCGAAAATAATTGCGGCCCTCCTGCTGATCAAACCGCTGGGTATAGGCCTTTCCGGGCGTTCCAGCCGGTCAAGGGCCGCGTCGAAAACATCATTAAAAACAACTCCTCCCCCGTACAATCCTATCGTGGCTACGACCAAAAGCGCTACGGGAACAGGGTCCCATCCGCGCCCGGACACATATCCTGCCACTGCGATACCCGCTAAAATATCAGAGACCGCCGTGACGATATTTGCCAACCTCATTAAACGCAGGAAACCGACAAACTTAAGCGCATTCATAGCTTACCTGATAAAAATTGAGTTCTTATCGATCTTCGGAACCTGCCCGCCGCGAAGAACAGTATTTCCGCCAAATTTCAGGCTTTGATCAATTGTTTTCACCGCGGAAAAATCTTCCTCGCTGATCTGGCCGCTTTGCCCGAATGCAGCGATCGCATTCTGATAGGTTACCAAACGGATCGTTTCGTCGGGGATACCGTGTATCTTCATCAGGGCGGCCGTTTTGGGCACGGCCATGGGATCGCTGATCCCCCAGTCTGCCGCTGAATTGATCATGATGCGTTCGGGGCCATACTGTTTGACGATCTCCACCATTCGTTCATTGCCCATTTTTGTAAAGGGATAGATGGTAAACGCCGCCCAGAAGCCCCTGTCCAGCACTTCTTTCATCGTTTCTTCATTGTTATGGTCCACGATCACCATAGCAGGATCCAATCCATGTTCCAGGGCAATATCCATGCTCCGGGAAGCGCCTCTTTTTTTATCTCTATGCGGGGTATGTATCTGCACCGGAAGGCCGGCCTCTTTTGCCAGCTCCAATTGCAGGCGGTAATATTTTTCCTCCGCGGCCGTCTGATCGTCAAAGCCGATCTCTCCAATACCGACCACGCCTTCCTTATACGCGAAAAGAGGCAATATTTCCATCACCTGTTCGGCAAGAGGCTCATTATTGGCTTCGCGTGAATTCAACCCGATCGTACAATAATGTTTGATCCCGAATTGTGAAGCGCGAAAACGTTCCCAGCCGATAAGGCTGCTGAAATAATCCCTGAAGCTCGCCAGGCCCGTGCGGGGCTGCCCTAACCAGAAAGCCGGTTCGATCAGCGCGACAACGCCCGCTTCCGCCATCGCCTGGTAGTCGTCGGTCGTGCGGGACACCATATGGATATGGGGATCAAAAAAACGCATTCCTTTTACCTGCTCGAGGTAAGACATGTCTTTAACGCCAGGCTGAAGGTTTTCTTCGGTTATGGTATGACTGCAACACATAGCTTATTTGATTATTTTTATGCAAACAATGTATAAACAATTCCGGGCCTTGCCGCCTGCGCCGTTTTTGCTTGATACGCGGCATTTTCCCAGATGCGCGGCGACAACGCTCATACTTCTATACGGGTTCCATGATCTTTTCAGCCAGGATCTGCCAGCTTAACCGACCGCTTTCTATTGCCGGCTTAAGCTCGCTATTCTTATCAAGCAGGTTTTTCGCCGGGGGATACCCGCTATCCCAACATGCCAAAGCAGCCGCTTCCCTGTCTAACGGGTCCTCGCTGTTGGCCAGGCGTTCGATATCGGGGAAAATATGTTCATCGATAAATTTACCCACGCAGCGCCATAGCTGGGGATTGACCGGACGGGAAGCCGCCCATCTTTCATGAGCATAATCAGATATGGTATTGGCCAGGTCCTTGTTGCTTCGCCGGTCGAGCCCGATGATCAGGTGGACGGGCTTTTCCGTAAAGAAGGCTTTTAGCACCAACTGATTCCAGGCAAGCTCCGGCAAATATTCAGCAGGATAAGGATTGTTGCAGATGATCGCCTGCAATACGTCGCCTATATTGCTGCGAATGCCCTCCGTGCAGCGCCATACCCAATGCCGGGGATAGGCCAGCAAGGGCAATGCGGAATACAGGGCTACCAGCTCGTTTACTTCGGCAGTCAGGAAA
This sequence comes from Chitinophagaceae bacterium, assembly GCA_016786785.1. Taxonomy (GTDB): domain Bacteria; phylum Bacteroidota; class Bacteroidia; order Chitinophagales; family Chitinophagaceae; genus Flavitalea. Next base: position 1,181 of record JAEUVR010000136.1, on the reverse strand, counting down.
AGACTTTCAATAAAACCGGTATATTTTTCTTTATCGGCAGCGTCGGCATGCAATAAAAGCCAGACCCTGCATAACCTGTCCGCCGGCCATCCGCTGATAGAGAACCCCGGCTTGATGGATGGTATCAATTTTTTTTGGGCATCAGAGAGAATAATAGTCGACTTGCCCGTTTTACGGGGCATCGCCACAAATGCGCTGGCGAATACGATAATGCCGTTCTCGTTGTTTGCTTTTTCCTGTAGCCAGTTCCATACGTCGGGCGACGTATTTTCCCTGACCGCTTCAGAAAGCAGGTCCTTTAACCGGTCAACCTGATAATCAAACATAGATTCGTTTTATTTATATGCCATTAAAAAAATGGCGGATAGATAATGTATGCAATCCTACAATAGAACTATTAGCATTGCTATCGTTGTTTTAATGCTGGCAGACCGTTTTCGTTTTTCAGCTTATTACGGTAATCTTTAAACAGGCTATACCATTTAAGCCTCAGCACTCCGAGGATGCCTTCCTGTACGATGCCCTTATGCATCTTTGAGACCCCGTATTTACGGTCTTCAAAAACAATAGGAACTTCGACAATCCTGAAACCCAGCTTCCAGGCGGCAAATTTCATTTCTATCTGGAAGGCATATCCGAGAAAATGAAGGCCGTCGAGATTAATGGACTCCAGCGTTTCCCTTTTATAGCATACAAAACCCGCCGTGGTATCTTTTATCGGCATACCGGTGATCAAACGCGTATAAAGCGATCCGCCTTTAGACAGCCATATCCGGTTACGCGGCCAGTTTACGGTCCCCCCGCCTTGTACGTACCGCGACCCGATAGCCATATCGGCCTGACCGTTTTTACAGACCTGATATAACCGCGGCAGGTCGGCAGGATTGTGCGAAAAATCCGCATCCATTTCAAATATATACCGGTACCCGTTTTTAAGCGCCCATTTGAACCCATGTATATAGGCGGTTCCCAGGCCCAGCTTACCCTTTCTTTCCTCTAAAAACAGGGAGCCGGGATATTCGGCCTTTAATGCGTTTACCATACCCGCCGTGCCATCGGGAGAACCGTCGTCTATGACCAATACATGAAATCCCTGGTCCAGGATCATAATGGCGCGGATAATATCCCCGATATTCTCCCGTTCATTATAGGTAGGTATGATAACAAGCTTTTCCAATAAT
>JAEUVR010000103.1 GCA_016786785.1 Chitinophagaceae bacterium | reverse complement strand
AATGATTTTCTGAGCGTGAAATATTTATTTCCTCTCACCAATCAATTATTTAACAATTATTAACAACATGAAGAAAGTAGTATTTATTTTGGCATTGGCTGTTACGGCAATGGGCGCTAAAGCGCAGGTATTTGAGAAAGGCACAAGTATGGTCAATCTGGGCGTTGGCTTTGGAACGGCTCTTGGAGGTTTGGGCACAGCCAGACCCGCTGTCAGCGCATCGTATGAGCATGGTCTTTGGGATATTGGCGGTCCCGGCGTGATCAGCCTTGGCGGGTATATTGGCAATACCGGCTATAAATACAAACATTTAGGGGGTAACTATAAATGGAACTATACCATTGTTGGCGCCCGGGCGGCTTATCATTACAATGGTTTTTCAGATGCCGAAAAGTTCGACCTGTATGGAGGTTTAATGCTTTCTTATAATATCGTAAGCTATTCAGAAAGCGGCGGCCCCGGTTTAAGCAATAACTATGGAAGCGGGCTTGGACTTACCGGATTTTTAGGAGGCCGTTACCTATTTACGAATAATATCGGCGCTTTTGCCGAGTTAGGATATGGCGTCTCAGTTTTAAACGTTGGCGTATCCTTTAAATTCTAATATACCGCGCTCTTGTTATGCTTCGTTATGAAGGGCGCTGATGTATAATAAAAATTTATCTTATATGAGCGTGTAGATTATTAAAGGCAGGTCGCTGAGATGCGGCCTGCCTTTAATGTTAATAGAAAGAGCGGATCGTGAAAACCGGAAATATGGTATTTCTGACGATATTTATGATCCAATAAGGCCGCCTTCGCTAATATAACACGATATGCAAACCCGTTCCTGGAAATTGCATTACAGATTCAATATTTTACTCCATGTGCTGGCATGGCTCGGCTTTTTGTCCCTGCCCATTCTTTTTGTCGGCACGGGTAGCGAAGGGAATCCTAAAATATTTCAACGTTGGGAATTCTGGTTTTTTGGTCTTTGTTTTATTGTGCCCTATTACCTGAACAGTTATCTGTGGACGCCCTATGTTATCCGTAGGAGAAAATATGTTTTGTATGCGATCTCTGTTGTATTGATCGGCGTAATATTTGCCTTTTGGCTGCGTCCGTTTGAAAGGCTTATGCAGTTAGACGCTCCTCTGCGCAAGGAGGTTCCTGGTAGATTTCCTCCCCCTCCTCCCTTGCAAGGCGAGGAGCGGCTTTTCCCTTCGGATCCTGGCGGTAACAGGCCAAGACTCTCTCAAAAAAAGGGTCCGCGCTTAGATATTGCGTCGCTGTACATCGTTATGCTGGTTATTATCCTGGGATCATTACTCCGAATGGTACAATACTGGATGCAGTCTCAGCAGAAAATACAACAGGTGCAGCATGAATGGACCAGGGCGGAACTTGCTTTTCTAAAGGCGCAGGTACACCCGCATTTTTTATTCAATACCTTAAACAACCTATATGCATTGGCGCTGACAGGGGATTCCGCCGCCGCTATCGGCATTTATAAACTGTCTCAGCTGATGCGTTATTATATGGATGAAAGGAATGATGGAGAAGTGGACCTGAAAGAAGAGGTTCAGGCTATCCAGGATTTTATTAGCCTGCAAAAGCTCAGGGTAGGTCCCAATTGCAGGCTTGTGGAGCGATACGAGGGGCTGGACATTTCCAAAAAAATATACCCGTTTATCCTGTTGCCTTTTATAGAGAATGCGTTTAAATATGGTCTGCGGGCGTCAGAACCGTGTTATATTGATTTTTACATACGAGTTGAGCATGATTGCTGCCGGATGGAAGTAAAAAATTCCATTGCTGCGGAACTGGCTGATCAGCCGGGATCGGGCGCCGGCTTAAAGAATACCCGTAAGTTATTGGAGCGTTTGTATCCGGGGAGATTCCAATTGGATATTGTGCGCGGAAACGACGAGTTTCTTGTCGGTCTTTTACTGTATATTTGAAAGATGCTGTCCTGTATTGCTGTTGACGATGAGCCGCTTGCATTGCGGGTAGTAGTCGGGTTTGCAGAGAAGCACCCGGCATTGCGCCTGCTGCGCAGTTTTTCCAATCCGCTTGAGGCCAAAGCCTTTATGAAAAAAGAACCGGTGGATCTACTTTTTTTAGACGTGGATATGCTTGAGATCAATGGGGTGGATTTTGCCCGCTCCCTATCTCCCCGGCCGCTGCTGATATTTACCACCGCACATAAAGCGTATGCGGTTGAGGGTTTTGATCTTGATTCTGTAGATTACTTACTAAAGCCCTTTGATTATAGCCGTTTTGAGCGCGCCGTCGAAAAGGCGTTGGCGCGCCATGTATCGCGGGAGAGGAGGCCTTTTTTAATAGTGCATGAAGAATACCAGTTGGTGAAGATCCATTTTGATGAAATAGAATGCCTTGAAAGCATGCAGGATTATGTTAAGATTCATTTGCTCAACGGAAAAACAATACTTACGCTTTCTACGCTGAAAGCCATCTATGACCGGTTGCCCCCAAACTTATTCATTAGGATACATCGCAGTTATATTGTGCCCGTCGCTCAGATCATTTCTTTTTCTCAAAAGAAAATAAAACTTCCCCGCTTCCTGCTCAGCGTAGGAGATAGTTATTATAAGGATGTACTCAGGGTTTTGAAGGACTCGTCGACACAATAAACCTCTTCATCGGCGCTTAACATTATTTTAGATCTTGCTCCTTTAATTTTCTTCCATCGTTTAAAAAATGATCGTTATGGAAAGAAAACAATTCATCGAAACCTTCTCACTCCGGGCGTTTTCGGACCCGGTCATATTTAATTCCCGCAAGAAGAAAGGCAGTATTATGTTGACGGGAAAGACAGGAACTGCCGCCGTTGCAGGCAACAGTTGCGTGAAAACGAAAACAGGTCTTTTCTTAGTTTGTATCTTCTTTTTTGTAGCATGCGCCAAAAAAGACGCGCTCGTCGATGCCGGGGATGGTTCAATCATCACGACAGACGCTGCGATCGCCATTCAGGCTCCGGTCGTTAGCGCGACGGCTGAAGGTTCTTCCGAAACCGGCGCCAACGAAGAAGACCTGTTGGCGAACTCGGCTTTCAGCTCCACAGTCAAAATAACGTTCGATGGCCTCAGCGCCGCCGTTGAGAATACGGTATCGGGCGTTACGGTCAATGTATCCGGCGCCGATGTGACTGTGCAGTCTACCGTGGCGGGAGTGGCGTATGAAGTAATGGGAACGACTACGGACGGTATGCTCAAGATCTACAGCGACAAAAAATACAAATTGACGTTGAACGCGGTTTCCATAAAAAACAATGACGGCCCCGCTATCAATATTCAATCAGGGAAAAGAGCTTTCATAGCGCTGAATGGCGTAAGTAATTTGGAAGACGGGGCAGTATACGCTGAGTCTACGGAAGATCAAAAAGCCGCATTCTTTAGCGAAGGTCAATTGATCTTTTCCGGAGATGGGGTTCTCAATATTGCCGGTAATAGTAAACATGCTTTGGCGAGCGATGATTATATCCGTTTTATCAGCGGGTCATTCAATATCACAAAAGCGGCTAAGGATGCTATCCATACCAATGACGCCGTGTTCATTGACGGCGGGACTTTCAATATCAAAGCAAGCAGCGACGGAATAGAAGCCGAAGAGGGACAGATCATTATCAATGCCGGCAATATCACGATCAATGCAGTGGATGATGGCATCGCCGCCTCTTATGAAACGGATAATACCATTGACCCCTATATCGTCATCAATGGCGGTTCGATCAATATCACGACTACAGGATCAGGGGGAGAAGGCATAGAAAGCAAGAGCGTATTGACCGTCAATGGCGGCGACATCTATATCAAAGCGGTAGACGACGGGATCAATGCCGGTAAAGCAATCTATATCAATGGCGGAAATATTGTATCCTATAGTACAACAAACGACGGGATTGACTCCAACGGTACGCTGACCGTTACGGGCGGTAGGGTCTTTGCTATTGGCGCCAGGAGCCCGGAAGAAGGCTTTGACAATGATAACAATACCTTTAAGATCACAGGCGGATTGTTGATTGGGGCCGGCGGGTCGACGAGCTTGCCCACGGCCGGCGTCTCCACCCAGGCCTCGGCTATCCTGGGCAGCGGCAACGCAGGGACGGTATACAGCGTATTAAATAGCGACAATGAAGAGGCGCTGACCTTTAAATCCCCGGCGAGCTTCACGACATTGCTGTTGTCCAGCAATAAATTCAGCCCGGGTAAAACATACAAACTGGTTTCTGTATCCGATATTTCCAACGCTTCGGATTTTAACGGGCTATACCTGGCAGGATCTTTCAGCAACCCTACCCAGGTTTCTGGTTTTGCGCTAACGTCCATAGTGACGCGTATTGGAGGAAGCGTGGGGCCGGGAGGGAGGTAGTCGTGAATTAGCTTAATGGCAATAAAGCTACCCTTGGAAAAGGAATGGACCGTGGATCAAAAATTTGAGAGCCAGGTCTGTTCCTTTTTATGCGTAGATTGTTTCTAAACTCCGCTGTCATGAGATGAGAATGAACCCGGCACGGGTAAGGGACCATGGCGATCCGAATGGATAAGCCGGTGCGCCTAAAATACTTTTATACTTGCTCGTTTTTTTTAATAATTTAATATTGATAAACAGAACGTAGCAAAAGAGTTATATGGCCGAACATTTCATATTCTATTTGGGGCTGACCTTGGTGATCATAATGGCCATCATGCTGGCCAACAGGCTAAAGGTAGCTTACCCGATACTGTTGATCATTGCAGGCTTAGCGGTCAGTTTTATTCCGGGAATGCCGGTTATAAAGATTGATCCCGAACTGATTTTTATCATTTTCCTGCCTCCGCTTTTGTATGAAGCGGCTTTTGCCGTTTCCTGGAAGGAGATGTGGAAGCTTAGGCGAATCATTACCAATTTTGCTTTTGTAGTGGTTTTCCTCACGGCATTGTCGGTGGCATTTATAGCCAATAGTTATATCCCCGGATTT
>JAEUVR010000055.1 GCA_016786785.1 Chitinophagaceae bacterium | reverse complement strand
GAAGCGTCGTTGGTTACCTTGTACGAATTATTTTTTTTCCAGTATGCCTGCCATTTCTTCTCGATCCGGCTGAAATCATATTCCATATTTACTTGGGATTGGTGAAAGCGGAGCCATGGGTCTGCCGCAAGCGCCCAAAATTACTAAAAGCGCCACAATATCATTTTTGTTAAATTTTATCAATTCCCTGCGTTTATTAGAATTTCGATTGACAATTTGCGTTAAGTTGTTTTAATTCATCTCCGCCTGTACGGAATTGACTAATTTTGCCACTTTAAAAATTGCTTATGGCGCAAATTGGAAAAGCATCGGCTAAACGATCTAAGCCCTCCTACTTTATGGCTATATTAGGGGTAAGCATAGTGCTCTTCATCGTAGGCCTTTTCGGATGGCTGCTGCTGAGCGCCGGTCATTATATCAACCAGCTGAAAGAAGAAGTGCAGGTGCAGGTGTATTTAAACAATAAGGTTGCGCAGGAGGAGATTGATTCGCTGAAAGCCTATATAGCCAGCCAGCCCTATGCAAAATCCATCGAATTTATTGATAAGGAAACGGCGAAAAAGCGTTGGCTGGAAAAGGGCGAAACCGATTTTGAAGAATTGCTGGATGAAAATCCTCTTCCCGCCTCTATCGACTTTTTTACCAAAAGCGAATATGTTCAAAAAGACAGCCTGGCTAAGATAAAAACCGACCTGTCCCAGTATTCCGCGATCGTGCAGAGCGTCAACTACCCGGCCTCGCTGGTGGAAAAGATGGGGCCTACCATGCAATGGATCCTCCTGGCGCTTGTTGCGCTGGCCGGCGTATTTTCCGTGCTCTGCATCGTTTTGATCGACAATACCATCAGGCTGGCCATGTACAGCAACCGTTTCCTGATCAAAACCATGCAGATGGTGGGCGCCACGCGCAGTTTTATTTCCCGGCCCATGAACCTCAGGGCCGTTATTAACGGCGCAATGGCGGCAATCATCTCGATCATCCTGATCTATGTCCTGATCATGGTATTTGAGAATTTTGTCCCCTACCTTAAAGACCTAAGGGATAATAGCCGGTTATTGCTGCTTTTCGGTTTTTTGTTTATTTTAGGAATAGGGATCAGCGTATTCAGTACGCAAAGAAGCGTGATAAAGTACCTGAAAATGAAACTGGACGATCTTTATTAATAGAAAGAACCCTATATTGCGATAGCAAATACACTCCCATGAGCGATAAGAAAATCGTTAAAAATTCTCCTCAGGCGACAAACAATCTATTCGGGAAGGAAAACTATACCTGGATCATTGCAGGAATAGCGGTGATGGGGCTGGGCCTTGTTCTTATGGCCGGCGGCAAAAGCAATGACCCGAACGTTTTCAACCCCACAGAGGTTTACAGCTTTACGCGCATTACCCTGGCGCCAATCCTGATCCTGATCGGACTGGGAATGGAAGCCTACGCCATCTTTAGGAAACCAAAGGCGTAAACGCGCATGAACCTTTTTGAAGCCATTATAATCGCTATCGTAGAGGGCATAACCGAGTTTTTGCCTATTTCTTCTACAGGGCATATGGTCATTGCCAGTTCCCTGTTCGGCATTCATAAAGAACAATTCACCAAAATTTTTGAGGTGTCCATACAGTTGGGAGCCATTTTAGCGGTGGTAGCGCTGTACTGGAAAAAATTTTTTGTGGATACCTCGCGCAGTTTCTATTTAAAACTGCTGGCTGCCGTTATTCCGGCCTTGCTTTTTGGAAAATTATTCGATGATATTATCGAGGAAAAACTCGGCAGCCCGGCATTCATTGCCTGGATGTTTATCGTTGGCGGCGTTATTTTGTTGTTTGTCGACCGGTACTTTGAGAATAAGACGGTCATAGATGATGAGAAAGAGCTCGGCTACGCCAAATCCTTTATTATTGGCTTGTTCCAGGTGCTGGCAGTAGCTTTTCCGGGGATCAGCCGAAGCGCCGCGACCATCATTGGCGGGATGACCCAGAAGCTTACCCGGCGCCTGGCGGCGGAATTTTCCTTTTTACTGGCGGTGCCCACCATGGCCGCAGCCACTGCCTATTCGCTGGTAGTAAAAGACTGGGACGAGGGCGGCGCAGCGGTTAAGGGTTATAAGATCATCCTGGCTTCGCCAGAGAATACAACGGCTTTTATTGTAGGCAACCTGGTTGCCTTTTTTGTTGCCATACTGGCTATTAAATTTTTTATCGGCTTCCTTCAAAAACACGGGTTTCGTGTTTTTGGATGGTATAGGATCATAGCAGGCATAACCCTGCTGATCCTGGTATGGAAGGGCGTGATCAAGGAATAACCCTAAAATTTTTTACATGTCCATCGCTTCCAAGAAAGTTATCAATGGATGGTGCTTATACGATTGGGCTAACTCCGCTTATAACCTGGTGATCACATCCACGATCTTCCCCGCCTATTTTGAGGCGGTTACCAGGAACCCCGCCATAAATAACGAAGTGAGATTCCTGGGCAGGAGCTTTGTCAATACGGCATTATACAACTATACGCTGGGAACGGCCTTTATCGTGGTGGCCCTGATCTCTCCTATCCTCACTTCTATGGCCGACGCCAGGGGAAACAAAAAAATGTTCATGCGCTTTTTTTGTACCCTGGGCAGCCTTGCCTGCGCCGGTCTATATTTTTTCGGGCCCCGCGAAGCAGCAGACGGCAGTATTATGCTTTCTTCCGAATCCCTGCACCTGGGCGTTTTCTGTATGTTTATTTCCTGTATCGGCTTCTGGGCAAGTCTTGTCTTTTATAACTCCTATCTTCCCGACCTTGTCCCTGAACAATTGAGAGACCGGGTCAGCGCCCGGGGCTTTACTTTCGGATATATCGGGAGCGTCATACTCCAGATCATCTGCTTTCTTATCGTATTCTTTCCCGAATCGTTCGGGCTAACCACTCCATTTGAGAAGAACTATATGCCTCCCCGGATATCTTTTGCGCTGGTAGCCATATGGTGGCTGGGCTTTTCGCAGATCAGTTTTCGTTTATTGCCCAAACACAGCGACGCCCCGGCGGCGGCCGAGAAAAAAAATATTTTCAAGAGCGGTTTCATAGAGCTCAGAAAGGTCTGGTCGCAGATCAAACAGATGCCTGTGCTAAGAAGATTCCTGTATGCATTTTTCTGGAATAGCGCCGGCATACAAACCGTATTTCTTGCTTCCGCGCAGTTTGGCGCCAAGGAATTGCACCTGCCTATGGATAAACTGATCATTACGATCATGATCATCCAACTGGTGGCCATACCGGGAGCTATTTTAATATCAAGGATCTCCGAAAAATTCGGAAACATCAAAACGATCATGGCTGTTACCCTGGTCTGGATAGTCGTTTGCGGAGCGGCTTATTTTATTCAAACAGGCGTTCAGTTTTATGCGTTGGCCGCCGTCGTCGGACTGATCATGGGCGGCATACAGTCGGTGAGCCGCTCCACCTATGCCAACCTGATGCCCGAAACCAGGGACACGGCTTCATTCTTTAGCTTTTTCGATGTAACGGAAAAAATAGCGCTGGTCATTGGCATGTTCAGCTTCGGATTCGTAGAAGAACTCACGGGCTCCATGCGCAATTCAACGCTGGGGCTTATGTTATTTTTTATATTGGGATTCTTATTTTTGGGGTGGACGCTCCGGTTGATTAAATATTCACGGAACTTTGAATCAACATAAGAGCAGCGCCCATGAAAATACATGTTATCAATACAGGATATTTTAAGTTAGATGGCGGCGCCATGTTTGGCGTTGTCCCCAAAACCATATGGAACAAATCGAATCCCGCCGATGAAAACAATCTTTGCAACTGGGCCATGCGCTGCCTGTTGATAGAAGAAGGCGGCAAGCTTATTCTTATCGACACAGGGATCGGCGATAAGCAGGACGATAAATTTTTCGGCCACTACTATCTTAATGGAACGGATTCCCTTGAACGTTCTTTACAGGCCGCCGGATTCTCCGCCGATGATATTACTGATGTATTTCTTACGCATCTCCATTTTGATCACTGCGGAGGATGTATCAGGAGGGAGGGCGACAAACTGGTTCCTGTTTTCAGGAATGCGGATTACTGGAGCAATAAGAAACACTGGGACTGGGCGGTATTTCCCAATGACCGGGAAAAAGCTTCGTTTTTAAAAGAAAATATTTTACCCATACAGGAGAGCGGGCGTTTAAAATTTATTGAAACTCCGGAGGAGGAAAGCCGGCAGGTCAATGAGGGCAAGACGGATGAGCGCCGTTTAGCGACCGCTTCGTTCATGGAAAATATAGCCGTACGTTTTGCGGGCGGTCATACCGAAAGCATGATGCTTCCGCAGATAAAGTACAAAGGCAGGACCATCGTATACGTGGCCGATCTTTTGCCGTCGGCGGGTCATCTTCCCATACCTTATGTGATGGCCTATGACATGTTTCCCCTGAAAACGCTGCACGAAAAAAAATCCTTTCTCCGGGAAGCGGCGGAAAACAATTATATCCTGTTCTTCGAGCACGACCCGGTAAATGAATGCTGCGAAGTGCAGATAACCGAAAAAGGCGTAAGGCTTAAGCAGGCGTTTAAGCTGGAAGATATTTAACAACAGCTTTACCTGACGCTGATGAGCGCGCTCAGGGGATGCCGGAGATTGCGGTAGGTCATCATATCTACCTTAATGCTGCCCACGCTGATAGGGCTTTCGATACGCACAGGGATCTTGTTCTTATCATCGCTTACCCATACTGTCATCTTCTCGCCGCCTTCAAAGATAGTGCCTTTGATAAGCAGTGGTTTGAATTTAATGGTCTTGAACTTTCCGTATTTCGTTTTGATGGTCTCCTTTCCCAAATAGCGCACGTACATATTAAAAATCTCGTTATCTAAGAAAAGGGAAAAAGGGATCTTGTCGTCGGGCTTATACTTGTTAAAATCGATATTCCGCGCATAATAGATCGAGCTGAGCACATCCTGTATGCAGGAAGGAACCTTATACGCCCCGTCATTGGTGACGGCAATATTGGTAACCTTATTAAAATTTACATTTTCATATTTCTTGTACCCGCCTTCATAGATGTTGCGGATAAATTTTAGCGGTTGTAATGAGCCGGTATCAATAAAGGATTCATATTTGTCGCGCACCTTAAAAAAATTATCGTAGAAAGGATATGTCTTTCCCTCTCCCACAATATGATATACCGGCATATTGTTCAACTTTTCGAGACTGGAGGTAAAGCTGGCTTCTCCCGCTCCCACGAACATGCCCGCCACCGTATAAAACACTTTAAAAGAAACGTATTCATTTGAGCTGAACGAGGTATTGCGGATATCGCAGAAATCATCTCCCGCCTTAAGCGGAAAGCTGGCAACGACAAATAACGATATGATCAGGATGCGTAAAATTTTCATGTATGCGCGATGTATTTTTATCCCTCGTGGCTCACCAGCAAGGAGATGATTTTAAGCATGGTTATCAAAAGTTTAACGCTCATGGTCAATAAGCTTCCCGAAACGCCGGGATCTCCGATATCAGCCCTGTTTTCCAACGACACTGATTGTCAAACGCCGCTATTTAGATCAACGCCCTTCAGGCAATAGCATCTTCCAACAGCCCTGATTAGCAAACCCCAAGGCCTGGCCTTATTGCCAGCCAGGGCATACGCCATTATCTTCCAAAAACTCTGCCACCAGCCAATGCCCGCTTCAAAAACCCTAAATAATAAAGAATATTGTGCAATGACGGCCGGTAACCCGGTCCGGGATTAAGACAATATTCTCAGCAGTATAGTTGCCTTACAAGTTTCTAAAACCCGGGTATCATCCAGGTATTTTTCAATTTTAGGTGTTTTTTTAGATACTCCCCACTATCCGGGCTACACGAAAGTAAAACATTGTTAAAAATATTATGCCTGCTATAGCTACGCATAGCGGGATCCTAAGCCAAAATAAGACGTATACTTTATTGTTGGAATCATGGGGATTTTTTTTACTTAAATATAACAATCCGCCCCGCCGGATAAAAGCCAAAGACCTATCTCCTACTTGAGGATTAATTTGATATTTTTGCGACTGGCCGACCATTATCTCCACCAAACTGATACCCGCTGTTTGCAAAAGCCATCCAACATAATACTTGGCATTGACCCCGGAACCCTGGTCATGGGATACGCTATTATTGTTGCGGAGAATGATAAGATCAGGATGCTGAAAATGGATGTCTTAAAGCTTAGCGGCAAAAAAAACAATTTCCAGCGCCTCGAGCTGATCTATAAAAAAGTGGAGGAGATCATCAGTCAGTTCAAGCCCGATCTGTTCGCTATTGAAGCGCCGTTTTTTGGCAAGAACGTGCAAAGTATGCTCAAGCTCGGACGGGCGCAGGGAGTAGCTATCGCAGCCGCTATCAGCGCAGGCCTGGACGTATGCGAATACTCGCCCAAAAAAGTAAAGCAGGCCGTTACGGGAAATGGAAATGCCGACAAAGAACAGGTATGGAAAGTATTACAGCATATCCTGGAGATCAGGGACGACCGCCTCTCCTTATTCGACGCCTCAGATGCATTGGCAGTGGCGGTATGCCATCATTTCCAGCGCAGATCCCCCTTAAAAAATATTTCCTTAAAAGCAGGCGGCTGGAAAGATTTTATCGCTAAGAATCCGGGGCGCTTAAAGAGTAAATAAGCAAAGCCATAACATAGGGCTCCCGCTGGCAATCCAGGAAACCGGCAAATGAAGCATAAAGATTGCTCATTTGTTATGAGGGTAACTGATCAGCAGCCGCTATCACAAGGGCGATTCCCGCAAAACATGGAAGACAGGCGTATAGCAAGCAAATAATTTTGGTAAAACCCTATGCGTCTTGCCGGATCGCTTCCGTTAATTGCCGCTGCACCTCTTTAAACTCCTCGGGAGATAAGGATAATTTTTTTCGGGTAAAGTTCAGGTCGTCTGCTGAGTGAATAGGGATCAGGTGCACATGCGCATGGGGAACATCCAGCCCGATCACTTCGAGCCCGCAGCGGTTGCAGTCGAATGTTCTTTCAATGGCCCTGCCAATAGGCTTGGCAAACACCAGCAATCCGGAAAGATAATCATCGCCCAGATCGAATATTTTATCTACTTCAATTTTAGGTATTACCAGCACATGTCCCCTGGCCATGGGCGCAATATCCAGGAAAGCGAAGAAACGTTCATTCTCTGCGATCTTGTAGCAAGGGATCT
>JAEUVR010000010.1 GCA_016786785.1 Chitinophagaceae bacterium | reverse complement strand
GCGATGGTATCGGCGGTGAGATGAAGCGGAAATGTTTGCAGGTTGTCTATATTGGCATTCAGCTTCAATGAAGGGAAGGCGCCGGAGATATCGCTGCTACCTTCAAGAGCCAACCGGATATGAGGGTCGTCCACCGATAAGGAAAATCCAGCCTGCTGGGCTTCCAGCGATCCTGCTATCCCGATATCCTGGTAGGTATAACGATTGAGCACAGCTGACAATATGTTCCCTTCCAGGCGGGCGCTGGCTTTTTCCGGATCAAAACCTTGTCCCGATGCCGAAAAGGTTGCGGTAACGGGCCCAAGCAGGGAATCATTTTTCAGTAGTTTATCTAACTGCAATTGATGAACGCCGAGATGCGCGGCATAGGCTGCGCGGTATTTATCAGCGGCATTTTCTATTTTTCCGTTTAGAGAAATATTTCCCAGGCTGCTGTTTAGCGTAAGGTTGGCGAGGGCATGGCGGGCGTTGCCGGACAAGGCGCCGCGAAGGCCTATTCTTTGCGGAAGAGCGATTGTCTTGGGCAATACGCCCTTGGGGACCATGGCTTCAATATCCCTGCTGCTGGTTTGAAGATCATGGATAACGAGGTTGCCATTCAGCTTTTGTACATCCGGCAGCCCGGATACAAGGCCTTCAACATCCAGCCGGGTATGGGAGAACGCGGCGAGGCTAAGCCGGTCTATATTTAACTTCGACAGGTTTCCGTCCGCTTTTCCTTCTACTGTCCATATCGCTTCGGGATCTGCGAAAGCCGGTTGCCTGGCAAGCGTTGGCGCAAACCGGAGGATATCCTTTGTTTTTACCCGGGTTTCCTGCATGTCAAGATGCAGTTGTAAGACGCCAATATCTTTCTGTATGGCTTCTATGGAAGGATAAAGAAGGTCGAGGGATGTTTTGATGCGCGAGTCCGCCGTTTCCAGCGATAACCTCCTGAGGTAAGCCTTACGAGAGGCATACAACAACTCTGTTTCGAGCGATCTTAGCTGTAGCCCGCTTTTTTCAGTAAACTGCAACTGGCTGATATAGGCGCCAACAGAATCAGGAGCAAACACAAAATGATCGGCGTCCAGGAGGAGTCCGCTTATGCCAAGATGCGCATAATCCATGCCGGTAGGTTTTTCAGCCTGGTTCTCATCGTTGAACGCAATATCATTATTCTTAAGCTCAATATTTTTTATATAGATCTTCCAGGCGCTTGCTTTCCCGGGATCTGTTTCCCGGGAACCATCCTGCATTGTATTAGCGACTGGAGCGTTTGTTTTGCTTGCTGTTCGAGGATTGGATTTGTCTGAAGCCGCGATTGTAGCGCTTGCCGTTCGAGGTTCGGATTTGCCAGAGCCGGATGTTTGAAGATTGATTTTGCCCTGGCTCCCCGTTTGAACGTAGCTTTCTTCTGCGGCAACGCCGATCTTTTTATTTATAGTGGATGTTCTTTTGTCTTTCATGGCAGGCGCCTGCTTACCCATGCGTATATTAATGCCGGTATTTTCCAGCCGTAGCGCATGGAGCGAAATGAGTTGTTGGGGCAGATCGATATCCTCCGCCTGTACAAATAAGTCGCCCAGGTCCAACCGGGTAAAAAAAGCGTCCGGCTCATTACCATAGTTTAGCCGGATATCATTCAGGCGTAATTTGTCAAACCGCAGATTAAAAGGGATAGGCGGAGAAGGCCCCGGATCATCCTGTATATCCTGCTCGTTGTTATAAGAAGGGTCATGCTTGACCGTATGTTTAGCGCTTGCAGCAACGGGAACATCGGGTATTGCAGACGTTGTCAGGCTATCGGTCAGGGGAGATCGTTGATAGATATCTGCCTCCAGTCCTTTTAGGAGGATAATAGGCGCATCGAAGACCATCTTGTCAAGATCAAAACCTTTGAACTCTGTATCAAAATGATTAAGCGCTACCGTCATATCGTTTCCGGAAACCACGTCTTTATATGCGAACCGGATATTGTCGAGCGTAATATTTTTGAGAGATATTTTAAAATTTGATGAATCGGCGACTGCAGGCGCGGGCGTTTTCGAGGCAAAAGCATCTATGATAAATTGGAAGTTGTAAAGCGTATCCGGCATCGTTCTTTTTATCTTACCCGTGATGCCTGAAAGCTCAATCCTGTCGAATTGCAGTTCATTGTTTAATAAACGCATCAGCGAGATGTCTGCCTTTATGCCAGACGCCGCTAAAAGCGTATCCTGTTGACGGTCTTCCACATAGATATTTTCCAATGCTATAGCAGCGGGCCATCCGATGCGGATATGGCCCAGCGCCACGCGGGTGTCCAGCTTTTCGGAAAGATAGCTTTCGGCTTTTTTGCGGATGAACTGTTGAACAGGCGGAGTATAAATAAGGAAGATCAGCAGGGTTGCCACAATAATAATAAACAGCAGGCATCTCAGGAATATCTTCAGGATCTTCCGACCTGTTGAAGCGCTTCCCGGTGACGCATGTTGTTTTTTGGACGCCTGCTTTTCTTTCATAGATATTGAGCCCTCCCAAAATAAAAATTACAATTGGTCAATATGTTTGCAAATAAAGGACCCATCATTCTTTTTGATTAAAAAATGATTCCCTGCCATTTAAAATGGCGCTTTTGCCAATGAAGGTAAATATAAGCGCTAAATCATTTCTATTTATTTGACAAGCAATTGATTATAAGATAAATACTGTAGAAAATATTACCCGCAATTGTCGGTTTCGCGTAATTGTTATGCTTATCTAAAAGAAAGAAATATCCGAAAGTAGTTGCATAGATCAACGGAAGCGCGGGCCTGAGGGCTGTTTCCTGGTAATTGCAATAACCTGTTCGCCTGGCTATTATTCATCTCCCAGCATATTTCCCTGAAAACAGCCGCATAACCAGGATGCATAGGATCATGCCATCAAAATGGCGATTTAGTTTAATGTGAGGCGCTTTTGAGACTGATGACGTACATTAGTATAGGTTTCTATCGAGTATATTACCCTTGCGCAGCATTTAGAAAGCGTTACGAAGCGTTGATTTTATCCGCTCTGTAACCAGCCGTCAATTATATAAAATCGTTAATATGAAGAAATATCTTTTATTGGTTTTTTGCTCCGCACTTTTTACTCCTTGTTTTTTAGCGGCTCAATCAACTCCTGATCATCCGATACGCGTAATTGTTTTTGGCGCTCATCCCGACGACTGTGATATTGAGGCCGGGGGACTGGCGGCATTGTATACGGCGGCGGGGCATAAGGTGAAATTTGTTTCGCTCACGAATGGAGATATGGGCCACCAGGATATCGGCGGAGGGGATCTGGCCAGAAGAAGGTTGGCAGAAGCGAAGGAATCCGGTCGTCGCTTAGGGGTGGAGTATGAAGTGCTGGACAATCATGATGCGGAGCTGGTACCCTCGCTGGAGAACAGGTTGAAAGTCATCCGGCTTATCCGGGAATGGAATGCCGATATTGTCATATCCTCGCGCCCCAACGATTACCATCCGGATCATCGCAATACCGGCATTTTAGTGCAGGATGCGGCTTACCTGGTCATCGTGCCTAATGTATTAAGCAGCGTTCCCCCACTAAAGAAGAATCCTGTTTTTTTATATGTAAGAGATTATTTTCAGCGTCCTAATCCGTTCCGCCCTGATATTGCGGTGGACATAACCGGCGTATATGATAAAAAAATAAATGCATTGGATGCGCATGTATCGCAGGTATATGAATGGCTGCCATGGACGGAGCAGCAACTGGACCAGGTGCCCAAAGACGCTACGGCAAGAAAGACCTGGCTGGCTAAAAATTACGCAGCCCCGATAACGCCGGAGATCCGCGCCTCGCTGGAGAAATGGTATGGAAAAGCAAAAGCGTCAAAAGTCGTTCATGCAGAAGCGTATGAGATCTGCGAATATGGGAGGAGACCTTCGGAAGAAGAGATCCGGCAATTGTTCCCCATGCTCAAATAAAATAAATAATTGTTTGTCCGGTTATTTTATTCCTACCTGATGCAACGTTTTGCGTTTAAAATGTATCCATGTATTTTCTGGAATGATTTTCTGAGCGTGAAATATTTATTTCCTCTCACCAATCAATTATTTAACAATTATTAACAACATGAAGAAAGTAGTATTTATTTTGGCATTGGCTGTTACGGCAATGGGCGCTAAAG
>JAEUVR010000462.1 GCA_016786785.1 Chitinophagaceae bacterium | reverse complement strand
TTTATTTCCGCATGCAACATCCGAATTTGAATTTGAACTTACCATCGCTTGCGAAAACCAGGTAATCCCATTTCATTCAATGCGCCTGGGTTCAATCCGAGTCGCTATCGATGCGGGTCGATGACTCATTTTCCGATCTGCGACGCACGTCTTCTCCTGATCTCTTTACGGATAAGCGTTAAGGCTCTCCGCGTTTGTCCCGCTACGGAGCTATTCTCCTCCGCCCTCCTCATCAGGTAAGGAATAACATCGCTGACGGCGCCAAACGGGAGGTATTTACTGACGAGGTAGCCGGCTTTTGCCAGGTTAAAGCTAATATTGTCGCCCATTCCGAACAGTTGGGAAAAATGGATATGCGGATGGTTGACAGGCAAACCGTAGGCAAGCATCCGCCGTATGGCATAGTCGATCCTTTGTTCATTATGCGTGGCAATGATGATCGCCATCTCCCGGATATGGCTGATAGCAAATGCGAGGGCCTCATTGTAATCCCTGTCGCAGGCGGCCTTATCGTCCTGTATCGGCGAAGGGATATGCAGGGTTTTCGCCCTGGCTCTTTCTTTTTCCATATAAGCTCCCCTGACCAGTTTTATGCCCAACACAAAACCTTTTTCGCAGGCGACTTTAAAACAGTTTTCCTGGAAAGACAGCCGCCCCTTGCGATAAAGCTGGACAGTATTATATACCACTGCGCGGTCGCGGTTATACTTTTCCATCATCCGCATGGTTAAAGCATCTATCGGCGCCTGTATCCAGGACTCTTCGGCATCCACGAGAACGCCCACTCGCTTTTCATCGGCCAGCGCCGTTATCCTGGTCATCCTGCGCACAACCCTTTCCCATTCCTCCTGCTCGGCCGGCGTCAATATTTCAGTAGGGCAATGCCCGGTATATGCGCTCTCCGGGTTGGCCGCCGCATCAAGCTTTTCTAACAACGCAAATCTTGCCATACCTGTTATCTTCATGCTGATAAAGGGTATCTCCGGGCGGGAAGCAGCAAACCGTACAGCGCGCATAAATATTTCACAGGCCTCGTCAAAACGCGCTTCATCCTCTTTCCCCTCCACGCCGTAATCGAGGATGGACTGCACATTAAACCGGCTCAGCGTTGCCGCCGTCGCCGCTGTTTCCTCCATCGTTTCCCCGCCGACAAACTGTTCGAAGATCGTATGCCGGATCGCGACCCTGACAGGCAGGCCGGCCCGTATAGCCCAGGGAACAATAGCCGTTGCCAGCTTTATTATCAAAGGCATACGCATGAAGGCAAACAACAGCTCCGCTTTTTTCAGCTCGCGGTCAGACTTATACGCAAAAGCATTTTCCGTATGCTCAAAATCAACAATACCAGGTTTCATTGCTCAGGCAGGTATTAGTATTAGTCCCCGAAATTAGCAAAAGGATTTATGGGTATTGACCCGGTAGGAATTTCAACGCCTGTCGGGCTTTCGCCTGCGGTCTGCCGCAAGCGGCTTTATGAAAGAGATCCGCCCAAGTCCGTCCGAGTTGGGATTAGTCAATGAAGCCTACGGTCGTTTCAACGTCTGCCAAACACCTTCACCTGCGGTTTGCCGCAAGCGGCTTTATGAAAGAAGCGAGCCCTATGGTCATTCCAGGAAAACGTTCTCTATTAATGGCCGGGAGATTGTAAATTGCAGCCGTTTCTTATTATTCATCAGTCATTACCACATGCAGATTACCCATACAGAGATCTGGAAGCTAAGCATCCCGATGCATCCTTTCAGCATTGCCACCGGCACCATGCATTATGCACAGAACATTTTTATTCGCGTCCACACCAGCAGCGGCCTGTACGGGGTAGGCGAATGTTCCGCATTTCCTATGATAGTAGGCGAAACACAGGCGACCTGTTTTGAGGTTGCCAAAGATTTTGCCGCATTCTGGAAAGGCAAGGACGCTTCGCAAATAGAGGACCGGTTGCAGGATCTGGACGTTTGCATCGCGTTCAACCGCACCATCAAGAGCGCTTTTGATATGGCGCTCTATGACCTGGCCGCTAAATCTGCCGGTCAGCCCCTGTATGCATTTCTTGGAGGGAGCCCCAAAAAAATGGAGACCGACCTGACCATCGGGATCGACGCTCCCGAAAAAATGGCGGAGCAGGCGGTTGACTATATCCGGAGAGGCGTGCGCATGATCAAAATAAAGCTGGGTAAAAACGCTTTGCAGGACATAGAAAGGGTAAGGATGATCCGCGAGAAGGTAGGGCCGGAAATCCTTTTACGCATCGACGCCAACCAGGGCTGGTCTTATGACGACGCCGCGATCGCCTTAACAGGTATGGCTCCTTATCATGTACAGTTCTGCGAACAACCCATGCGCGCCTGGAATGACGGGCGATTGCCTGCATTAAAGAAGATCTCTCCCATACCGATCATGGCCGACGAAAGCGTTTTTGACGCGCATGACGCAGAACGGTTGATCCAGGCCAATGCCTGCCAGTATGTAAACATCAAATTCGCCAAGTCCGGCGGCATCCACGAAGCCATTAAGATCAATAATATCTGCGAGAAAAATAATATCCCCTGCATGATGGGCGGCATGTTGGAAAGCCGGCTGGCGCTAAGCGCTTTTGCGCATTTTGCGATGGCGCACGACAATGTCAAGTTTTATGATATGGACACCTGCATGATCGGGCACAAAGAAGACCCGGTAACCGGCGGCGTCAGGTATGACGGGTTCTTTGTGGAACCGCCTGCAACGCCGGGTATAGGGGCGGACATAGACGATCGTTTCCTGGAAATCTGTGAAAAAACAAATATTTAAAACCAAATAGCATGGATCCATTATCCAAATCGTCCGAGGACTCCGTGGTAGTCATGACCGAACTGGTATTGCCCAACGACACCAATGTATTTGGCAACCTGATGGGGGGACGGTTAATGTACTGGATGGATATTGCCGCAGCGCTGGCGGCCATGAAACATTGCAGCTCTCCCGTGGTAACGGCGTCGGTAGACAATATTTCTTTTGAGAATCCTATCCGCCTCGGCAATGTAGTGCATATCGAAGCGCGGGTGTCGAGGGCTTTTAACACCTCGATGGAAGTGCATCTGAAGGTATGGGGAGAAGATGCGGTTAAGCAACATCGTTATAACAGCAACCAGGCTTATTATACCTTTGTAGCGTTGAATCCCGATCGTAAGCCCCAACCCGTGCCTGCCGTGCATCCCAAAACGGAAGAAGAGATCAAATTATACGACGGAGCGCTGCGCAGAAGGCAATTGCGCCTGATCCTCGGGGGCAAGATGCAGCCGGAAGAAGCGACAGAGCTAAAAGCTTTCTTTAACCGGTAATAGTAGTAAGAGATCAACTTTGAGCCAGGTCTTTTTTTTGTTCGATGGCCGTCATCAACTGATCGAGAATAACCTCAGAGGATTGCTCAAAATCGATCTGTAACGGCTCCTTGAACCTTACGCTTAGCGTTACCCCCTTCTTTTTCAACTTTAATCCTTTTTTATCAAACGCCTTATTAAACCCCTCGATCACGATGGGGATAACGATAGGCTTATTCAACTTGATCAGGTGCGCCGCGCCTTTTCTTCCGGGGGCAAACGGCGTTGTGGTTCCCTGAGGAAAAGTGATGATCCAGTTGTTTTCCAGCGCCCTGGATATTTTCCGGGTATCCGAGGGATCCAATCCCTTTCTGACTTCATTCCCTTCCGATCGCCAGGTGCGTTTAACCGTTAGGGCGCCGGCCAGCGTAAACAATTTGCTTAGCCAGCTGCTTTTCATTGTCGTTTCTGCGGCTACATAATAAACATTGGCAAAGGGATTCAACAGGTAGTAAGGCGCTCCCAGCTTATCTTTCTTACCCCATTTCACCGCGCAAAAAATATGAAGAAAGGTAATCACATCCGCAAAATAAGTCTGGTGATTGCTGACAAACAACACATTCCTGGACGGCAGGTTCTTTATGTTCTCGGTCCCCGATATGCGGAGGCGGTTGATCAGCGCAATGCCGGGATAGGTAATGACTCCAACCAATGCATATACTAATTTTCTCACTATCCTTACATTCTTAAGTCGCTCGCTTGAGATCATATTCGTTCCTTTACTCGGCCGCGCCCAAAATTATGCAATTGTTTGCTACCGCTAACCTATTAACTTTGAGCCATGCTTAATACGGTAATTTTTGATATGGACGGCCTGCTCATTGATTCGGAACCTTACTGGCATGAAGCGGGATCTGAAACGCTCTTGCAGTATGATATCTGTTTGACAGAAGAGCAACACTATGCGACTACTGGTCTCCGTACGCCCGAATGGATCGAATGGTGGTTCAGGTATTTCCGTGTAGACAGCCGCTTTGCGCCCGAGGCAATCCATAAAGTGGAATCAACAGCGCTTGAAAAGATTGGCGATAAGGCCTTGCCGATGCCCG
This sequence comes from Chitinophagaceae bacterium, assembly GCA_016786785.1. Taxonomy (GTDB): domain Bacteria; phylum Bacteroidota; class Bacteroidia; order Chitinophagales; family Chitinophagaceae; genus Flavitalea. The sequence goes on along the minus strand of JAEUVR010000462.1, from coordinate 6,735 downwards.
GGGTAGACTATATTTTCAACTTCTTTAAAGAGCGACATTTTAAGATCGGGCTGGCCAGCTCTTCTTCTGTTACCCTGATCAGGGTCGTCGCCGAAAAATTAGGCATAACCGATCGGTTAGACGCGTATGCGTCGGCGCAACCGCTCAGGTATGGCAAGCCGCACCCCGAAGTATTCCTCAACTGCGCCAGCCTGTTAGGCGCGTCGCCGCTGGAATGCCTGTGTTTTGAAGATTCGTTTAACGGGCTGATCGCCGCAAAAGCCAGCCGCATGAAATGCGTGGTCATCCCCGCGCCCTCTTTAAACCAGGATCCCAAATGGGTCATTGCCGACCTGCAATTGGCTATGCTGTCGAATTTTAAGGAAGAACAACTGCGGTTGTTATCATAAACTGGGGAGGTCGTTTCGGACCGTTTTCGTTAGCGCCAACCGGCATGTTCCATTTACTCCAACCGACGCGCTGTTTCATTTCGCTCCCAGAAGTAAATGAAGCGCCGGGAAATGGGGTACGAAGTTTTCTTTGCCAGGTATCCGAATAAAAAAAGGCTGTCTCTTGTTTGAGACAGCCTCGTATAAAGGAACTTTATTTTATCTGTTCCGGGATTACTCCTGCGGCGCGGCGCTTTCGTTGTTTCCGCTTTCTTTTTCTTCCTGCTGGAGTTTATGCTTGAGTTCTGCCAATGCGCCAAGATCGCCGAGCGTTGCTTTTTCAACCTTGCTCTGGATCGTTTTCACCGTTTTTCTTGTTTTATCGGCATCTTCCCTGGCTTCTTTCTTAGCCGCCTGTTTCTCGTCTACCTTAGCCTGCTCCCATATCCTGGAATGAGAAACCACGATACGTTTTTCATTGCGATCGAATTCTATCACCATAAACTGAGCAGATTCGTCGGCATTGACGGTTTTGCCATCTTCCTTGCCAAGGTGGCGGTTAGGCGCAAAGCCTTCCAGGCCATATTGCAACTGCACGATCGCTCCTTTATCATCCTTACGGATCACGGTTCCCTCATGGATCGTTCCGGGCGCAAAAGTGTCCTGGAGCGTATTCCAGGGATCTTCTTCCAGTTGTTTATGTCCAAGCTGCAGCTTACGGTTGTCTTTATCAATGCCCAGTATAACGACATCAATATTGGAGCCCACTTTTGTATATTCCGAAGGATGGTTGAAACGTTTCAACCAGCTCAGATCGCTGATATGGATCATACCGCCGATCCCTGCCGACAGTTCTACGAATACGCCATAAGGAGTGATGTTTTTCACCAGCCCGGTATGACGGCTGCCCTCTGGGAATTTCTCTTCAATAACGCTCCAGGGATCCTCGCTCATTTGTTTGATAGACAAACTCATTTTGCGGCTTTCCTTGTCAAGCGTTACGATCTTGGCTTCGTGCTCGTCATTCAGTTTAAAGAATTCTTTTGCATTGATGGGGGAATTTGCCCAGGTGATCTCGCTCACATGCACCAGCCCTTCCACGCCGGGAAGAATTTCCAGGAATGCGCCATAATCTTCGATATTCACCACCTTACCCTTCACAACGGATCCTTCATGAATGTTTTCAGGAAGAATATCCCAGGGATGAGGAGTCAATTGTTTAAGACCAAGGCTGATCCTTTTCTTCTCATCGTCAAAATCCAGCACCACCACTTTCAGTTTCTGATCCAGTTTAAGCACTTCGCTTGGATGGCTGATCCTGCCCCAGCTGATATCGGTGATATACAGCAGGCCGTCCAGTCCGCCCAGGTCCATAAACGCTCCGAAGTCGGTGATGTTCTTGATAGCCCCTTCCAGCACCTGTCCTCTTTCCAGTTTGCTCATGATCTCTGCGCGTTGGGCTTCGATATCGCTTTCAATAAGCGCCTTATGGGAAACCACTGCGTTTTTGATCGCTTCGTTTATCTTAACGACCTTAAATTCCATTGTTTTGCCTACAAACTGATCGTAATCCGTTACCGGCTTTACGTCGATCTGAGAGCCTGGCAGGAAGGTTTCCATACCAAATACGTCAACGATCAGGCCGCCCTTGGTTTTAGAAGTCACCGTACCGGTAATCACCTCGCCTGTTTTATGTACTTCCACAATCCTCTCCCATGCGCGGGTGATGCGGGCCTGCTTACGGCTAAGGTTCAGATGACCTTCGCGGTCTTCTTTCTCTATAACCAGCACTTCCACTTCATCTCCTGTGCTCAGGTTAGGCAGATCGCGGAATTCGTTCAGCGAAACCAGGCCGTCGCTCTTGAAACCGATATTGATCACCACATCGGTTTTCGTTAATCCTACTACGATGCCCTTGACCAGTTCGCCATCGGTAACGGCTTTAAAGGTGCCTTCATAAACAGCATCGTATTTTGCCTTTTCTTCTTCTGTGTAAGAAGCCACATTGCGCTTGTCAATGCTCCAGTCAAAATCATCATGAGCCGTTTCCTGAACGGGCTCGCTCTTTGCCAGGTCATTTGTTGTCGCTGTAACCTCCTGATTAGAAACAGGAGATTCCTGAACTTCAGCGTTTGAGTTAACAATATTGTTATCAGACATAATTATAAAACCCGATGGTTTTTATTCGGGGGCGCTAAGATAAGAAAAATTGCCCATAATTTGAGGATTAAACCAGCATTGATCGCTGCTCGCTTAACTCCGGCGCGCCGGGTGAACAAGCATAAAAGTTTAAGATAAAACAGGGCGCCGGGATTAGGCCGACTCGCTCTATTTCAGCGCATTATGAAACCGGGAGAGCGGCTGAAGCTATTGCCCGGGCGGCGATCCAACCGCTTGTCCAGGCATGCTGAAAATTAAAGCCGCCGGTTACCCCGTCGACATCCATGATCTCTCCAGCGAAAAAAAGCGAAGGGATCAGTTTGCTTTGCATCGTATTAACGTCTATCTCCGATAATTTAACGCCTCCTGCCGTCACAAATTCTTCCTTAAAGGTCGTTTTTCCTTTGACCATGATCTCCTGGGAGCAAGTATTTTTCAGCAACGCATTTTGTTTTGCCGAAGGCATATCGCCCCAGCGCATGTCCTCTCCTATCCCCGATTGCTGACATAGGTATTCCCATAGTCTATGAGGCAAGCCCAGGCTGTTCCTGCCCCTGATCTTCTGACCGGCAGCTTCCCCTCGGAAGCGTTGAAATTGCTCCCGCAGAAGCTGTTCATTTTGCGAAGGCAACCAGTTAACCGTTATGCTGAACTGGTATTGATGATCGGCCAGTATCCTGGCGCCGCGGGCGCTGAGCTTAAGGATGGCCGGTCCGCTGAGCCCCCAATGAGTGATCAGCGCAGGACCTGTTTCTTCCAGCTTGGTCTCCTGTATTTTCACGCTGACCTGTAGAACAGCTATGCCCATCAGCTGCGTCAACGGATCGCCAGGAACGTTAAAAGTAAACAAGGAAGGAGTCGGCGGTTCTATAGCATGTCCCGTATGGCGGATCCATTCAAACATGGATGCCTTGGGATATCCGCCGCAGGCAATACAGATCTTGTCCGCCTTATGGCATTCCCCGTTTGACAATACCAGTTCCCATTGGTCGTCGGTCTTATGTATGGACTTTAATTCCCTGTTCATCCAGATGGATACGCCATATTTGTCCGCTTCCTGCAAAAGACAGTTGACAATAGTGGCAGAATCATCGGAAACGGGGAATATTCTCCCGTCGTCTTCCGTCTTCAGTATGACGCCTCTTTCCTTAAACCAGGCGATCGTATCGCTGGTAAAAAACTGGTGAAAGGCTTTTTTTACAAAATTGGTTCCGCGGGGATAATGGCGGCTCATTTCCGGAATGGAAAAACAGGCATGCGTAACATTGCACCTGCCGCCCCCGGAGACGCGTACTTTTGACAAGAGTTTTCCCGTCTTTTCAATAATGATCGTTTCCATTGCCGGGTTCATCCTTGCCGCATTCACGGCGCAGAAAAAACCCGCAGCCCCGCCTCCTATTACGATTAAACGCATCCGTAAAGATATTGATTCGGAGACGTTGACGAACGCTAATCTTTGATTGGCAAGGCCATTCTCAACCATAAGAAGGCCGTGAAGCCGCCCGCTCATTCGCCCCCATTGAAACAAGCCCGCCCTGACCACCTATCCGCTAAACTCATTCCCTTATTCATCCCAACTGAAACCCGGAATAATAAAATAGAACATCTTCCATCCCTCTCCATTATTTAAAAAGTAGAGCGCAAAAGAGCCTCCGAAATGCTTCGTCTCGCCGGATGCCGTCGCCGCATCGTATTCAACTAACCCTTCCGCATATCCTATTCCCGATCCGTCTGTATCGTCCATATCTGTAACGATATTTTTTATTGCGCAAGCATAATTTTCAAAAGAGCGATAAGACGCAAAAACAGACTGAGCCATCTCCAATACGCGTTCTTTTGAAAACTTCCGGGTATCGGGATGTACAAAAAAATCCGCTAAGCGGGGATCGTATGGGTTGATCATTTGACGCGCCCAGTTATCCAGGAATGCAACCGACCGGTCGCGAATATCCAGCGCATGGTCGGGATGGAAATCCTCGTAACAAAAATGATTCGTATAATGAGGGAGGTCAATATCCGCTATTTCCATTAAAAAAAGCTCCTCCGTAATAAATGTATAAATATCCCTGTTAGGGTAATCTCTTCGGGTGTCCAGCTGTATGCCATGCCGGGCAAGCAGCCGTTTCGCTTTTTTTAATGCCAGGTCGAGCGCTTTATCGGACAGTTCTTCCGCCTTTGGAAAACCGGGCTTCCCAATTTTTTGATAAATAGAAACAGGCTGGGCTTGAGAAATGATATCCCGTTCAAACCTATATACAGATCTTAAAAACTCATTAATGATGGCGGGAGGGATCCCGGGATCGATGACGCTGCATTCGGCGCCAAATTCGGCCTTTAGTTTTAGTATCAGTATTTCATTTTCAACCTGGAGGCTGAAAGAAGGCTCTTCATCCCTAAGAGCGGGCCGATGCTGGTCGTTCTGCATAAAAGAAGTTTGTATAGCAAAACTAACCGGTCGTCCATGCGGGACAAAGGCGTTTTTACCGCAAGTTCAACGTTTTTTCAGCGCTCCGGAATCGCATAAAGAAAAGGAGTAAACAGGGCTGTACTTACAGCAAGTTGATGCTTACAAAAAGCAGGAAGTTAATATTTGTAAAAAGGTCAAGTTGAGCGCGAAGTCAGCATATCTTTTCACACAAATCGAAGACAAACCAGCAGCGCTTGACGCGCACAGAAGCGGCCATGGATGCTGGCCGGTTGTCCATACCCGTTGGCATAACGGTTAACCGGATACCCTGGTAGCAGGATCCCGATGCTCAATAATAGCTGCTGTTCAGATATTCATTTTCCTTTTCGGCTTTCTCCACTTCTTCAAAAGAGGACAATACATCGGCAGCGCCTTTTTTTACGCATACCGTATGTTCGTAATGCGCGGACGCCTTGCCGTCGCCCGTGCGAACGGTCCACCCGTCCTTATCATACCATATCTCTTTAACGCCCAGGTTCACCATCGGCTCGATGGCAATTACGACGCCTTCATTAAGTTTTACGCCGCTTCCTCTTCTGCCATAATTCGGCACCTGGGGATCTTCATGCAGTTTTCTTCCCAGGCCATGCCCTACCAGCTCTCTCACCACGCCGTATTTATGTATTTTTTCGCAATGCTCCTGCACGGCATACGCGATATCGCCGACGCGGTTGCCGGCCGTCGCCTTTGCAATTCCTTTATATAAAGACTCCTTCGTGATTTTCATTAACTGCAATATCTCGCCGCCCGGGTCGCCAATAACAAAGGTATAGGCGCTGTCGCCATGAAAACCGTTCTTAAAAACGCCCACGTCCACCGAAACAACATCTCCCTCTTTTAAAGGGACATCGTTGGGGAAGCCATGCACCACGGCATCGTTCACCGAGATACAGCTCGCATAAGGGAATCCGTTATAGTTCTTAAAAGACGGCGTAGCGCCCTGATCATGAATAAAAGCGTCTATAGCGGCGTCTATGCTGGCAGTGGTTATGCCGGGGCGGATTTGTTTTGCGGCTTCCGCAAGCGCTTTTCCCACCAGTAAGGCGCTTTCGCGCATCAGCTCGATCTCCTGGGACGTTTTGTAATGAATCATATTGAATTCCTCTTCTTTTTATGGCAACGCAATGAAAACGATCATTGACCCTGTCGCGTTTATTTCCCGCGTTGCCCCTGTTTTATTTTTACCGGTAATAACGGCGATCATTACCCTATCAGATTGTCGCAAACAGCCGGCGGCTATTATCCTACCGGCTTAAAAATAAAATTAAAAGAAAACCTGACAAGCAAGGCAAGTCAGGTTATTATTAAAAATATTTTTATGCTATTCATCAGATAGATGCGGGGCTCACCGACTGCCTGCCCTGGATCCTGCCGCTTTTCATCAGCCCGTCGTACTGCCTCATCAGCAATTGGGTCTCGATCTGCTGCAGGGTATCCAATATTACGCCTACCATGATCAGCAGGGAAGTGCCTCCGTAAAAGGAAGAAAAACCAGGCTGCACGCCAAGACGCTGCGCAAATCCAGGCAGGATACCGACAACCGCCAGCAGGATGGCTCCCGGCAGGGTTATTTTATCCATTACGGAACCGATATAATCTGCAGTAGGCTGACCGGGCTTAACGCCGGGAATGAAGCCATTGTTGCGTTTCAGATCGTCCGCTATCTGTTTGGGATTAAAGATCAATGCCGTGTAGAGAAAGGTAAAACCAACCACCATCAGACCATAGATCACCATATAC
>JAEUVR010000460.1 GCA_016786785.1 Chitinophagaceae bacterium | reverse complement strand
GGAAGCGATGAGGCGGGCAAAGCTTTCCGGCAAGATCGGCGCAGCCCTCGATCCATGCGCCGCTACGCAGGTTATTATTGAATTGCAGGACGGCGAAGAAAGAGAAGTCATATTTCGGTTGGGCGCCGGCGTGAATGCTACGGACGCCGGCAATACCGCGCGTCGCTTTAGAGGGGCCGCCGCAGCCGGCGAATCGCTGAAGAAGGTTAAAGAATACTGGAAGCGAACATTGGGGTCCGTGCAGATAGAAACGCCTGATATGCCGTTAAACTTCCTGACCAACGGATGGCTGAACTATCAAACGCTGGCCTGTCGGTTGTGGGCCAGGAGCGGGTTCTATCAATCGGGCGGCGCTTATGGGTTCCGCGACCAGTTGCAGGATTCGATTTCCTTAATGCATGCCAAACCGGAGACGGCAAGAGCGCAGATATTGCGTTGCGCAAGTCGCCAGTTTAAAGAAGGAGACGTGCAGCATTGGTGGCATCCGCCTATTGGCCGTGGCGTGCGCACCCGTTGTTCGGACGACTATCTTTGGCTGCCGTATGCGGTTGGCCGTTATGTGATCGCCACAGGCGATACCGGCATCCTCGACGAACAGGCGGGGTACCTGGAAGGACGCGCGTTGAGCTATGGGGAAGAATCTTATTATGATCTGCCCATCCGCTCCGATCTGTCCGAAACCCTGTATAAACATTGCATAAAGGCGATTGACTATGGACTGAAATTCGGCAGGCATGGCCTGCCATTGATGGGCTCGGGCGACTGGAACGATGGCATGGACAAGGTCGGCGAACAGGGGAAGGGAGAAAGCGTTTGGCTGGGCTTCTTTTTGTACGACACGATCAGGAAGTTTTTAGAAGGAGCGCGTTTGCACGCCGATGCCGAAACCATCAAACGGTACGAGGAACAGGCTGCGCAGCTGCAAAAAAATATCGAACAACATGCCTGGGACGGATCCTGGTACCGGCGCGCTTATTTTGACGATGGAACCCCTCTCGGATCTTCGTCTAATGATGAATGTAAGATAGATTCTATCGCCCAGAGCTGGTCTGTTTTGTCTGGCGCCGCCGACATCGCCCGCGCAAAAAAGGGCATGGAGGAGGCCTATCGCCGACTGGTCCGGAAAGACCCCGGGCTGATCCAGCTTTTTGATCCTCCCTTTGATAACTCGGCTTTAAATCCCGGATATATCAAAGGATATGTTCCCGGCGTAAGGGAAAACGGAGGGCAATATACCCATGCGGCGATCTGGCTCGTGATGGCTTTTGCCGCATTGCGCGATAAAAGGCGAGCCTGGGAATTGTTGAAAATGATCAACCCCGTCCATCACGGTCTTACCGCGGAAGCCATTGCCGTTTATAAAGTAGAGCCTTATGTTATTGCCGCGGATGTTTATGCCATCGCGCAGCATACGGGCCGCGGCGGGTGGACCTGGTACACGGGTTCCGCCGGATGGATGTACCAGCTGATCCTGGAATCTTTTATCGGGCTGAAAAGACATGCGCAGATACTTGTCTTTGAGCCCTGTCTCCCACCCGAATGGACAACCGTAAAAGTTGATTATACATATGAGGATACCCTGTACCATATCCTGATTATCCAGGATGGCTCCAGGGGCGATGAAATGATCATTGCAGTGGATGGGGCGGAAAAACCAACCCGATCCATCGGCCTGGTAAATGATTTTATAGAACATACCGTTAAAGTATGGGCGCCGGTAAGTCGCGAGTAGGCAAGCGCGGTCATGATCGCTTCGCCGGCTAAGGAGGAAATCATTACATTAGCCTGAATTATGAATAAGTCCAGGCATTTTGATGAAATAACTTTGCTGGCACAATTGCGGCAGGGCGACCGGGATGCTTTTATTCGGCTTTATGATCATTATCATCCCGCGCTATATCATTATGTTTTGCGGTTGATCAAGGTTCCGGAGCTTGCAGAAGACGTTATGCAGGACGTGTTTTTAAAAATATGGGAGATAAGGGAACGCGTAAATCCCGAACTGTCTTTTAATGCCTATCTCTATCGCATCAGCCGCAATAAGGTGTTTAAGCTGTTGAAAAAAATGGCTTCGGATGAGGGCTTATATCTTCGCGCGTTGATGACATTCGCCGGCGCGGCCGAAGACGCCGATAATAAAATACGATGGCAGCAGTATGAAACCCTGCTGAATACGGCGGTTAGTTTATTGTCCCCGCAACGGCAAAAGGTATTCCGGCTTTGCCGCGATCAGGGCCTGAGTTATGAGCAGGTTTCCCATCAACTGGGCATTTCCCGGAATACGGTAAAAGAACATATGGTGCTCGCCGTCCGGCATATCAAGGAATATTGTATCCATTACGGCGATTTCTTCCCCCTGGTGTTTTTTATGTTCTGCTGAATCCACAATAGCGTTCCGCTGAGATTGCGTTAACCGACCTGGCAGGCATTTGCTGCCTGCGCGCTTCCCGACGCCTATGCGTTTGTTATTGCCGGAATACCTATTTGACCCATCTTCTCCGGGGAGCTTTCCCTGAAATAGCCATTGATCGCGCCGGTATTGTATGCCGCTGCAATTCCTCCATCGGCGTTTTGAAAAAAAATTTCCCGCCCGCCCACCCTAAAACCGCTGCCAGGGATAATATAGTAAAGGCGCTTATTACAAGCATAAAATTTATTCATGACAAGAGAAGAAAAAGAATATAAGCTGTTGCTGCAGCGATGGATGCGCAACCAGGTTTCTGTTGAAGAGGCGGACGCATTGATGCGTTATCTCGACAAAGGCGACCATACGCGGACGCTGCTGCAGGAGCTGCGGGAGTCGTTCGATGCCGCGCAGTTCCTGGAAACGCCTATGGACGAAGCGTTAAGCGAAAGAGTAAGGAAAAAGCTGCTGGAGCATACCTATTGCCAGCCGGTTATTGGTATGCAACCGCGCGACAGGGGTCGTGGTTGGTTCCGCATGATCGCCGCTGCGGTCGCCGCGATCAGCATTGGCCTGGGCGCCTATTTTTTCTTCTTCAACAAGCCCCTTATTAAAGATCCCGCTCCGTCTGCCGTCCTTGCGGATACGGCAAATGACGCGGCGCCCGGTCAGTACAGGGCCTTGCTGACCCTGGCCGACGGAAAACAGATTACGCTTGACCAGGCTTCCGTCGGAGAGCTGGCGAGAGAAGGCGGCGCGGCCATCGTCAATAAGGGAGGACAACTCGAATACAGCAGAGAGGCAAGCGTTGGAGAGCAGGTCGCTTACAATACGGTTTCCACCGCCCGCGGCGAAAGCTATCCGCTTGTATTGTCGGATGGAACCAGGGTATGGCTGAACGCCTCTTCTTCCGTGCGTTTTCCAACGTCTTTTACAGGTAATGAAAGAAGGATCGAGATCTCCGGGGAAGCCTATTTTGAAGTAGCTAAAGATCCCTCGAAACCCTTTCGCGTAGGCGTTCGCAATATGACGGTGGAAGCGCTGGGAACGAGTTTTGATATCAATGCTTATACGGACGAATCGACGATCAATACTACCCTTGTAGAGGGCGCGGTGAAAGTATATTCGGGCAACGCCGTTCTCCGACTCGCTCCCGGGCAGCAATCCAGGCTGTTGGCGGAAGGGCGGTTGCAGTTGGAGGATAAGGTCAATATCGACGAGATCATTGCCTGGAAAGACGGGCTTTTTCATTTTGAGCGCGCCGACCTGGCCAGTATTCTTCGGCAGTTTTCCCGTTGGTATGCCGTGGATATCGTATATGAAGGAAAGGTGAAGCCAAGAAGGTTTTTTGGCATCATCAGCCGGGGAAGCTCCTTGTCAGACGTTTTAAAAATGCTGGAAGCCAACGATATCCGATTTAAAATAGAAGGGAAAAAATTAATCGTACAATCAGGATAACAGACAACACGGTAAGGCTTAAAAGAACCAGGAGTGATTGAGCCCACTCCTGGAATATTTGGGCCGCAAAATATACAGGCGACTAAACCTTTTTCGTGAACCCAAACAATGCAAATGTATGCAAATAACTGCCTTTGCCCGTCAATGCTTTAGCTTGTACGGACGCCGACTCCAAAAGCCGAAAGGCAATGGAGCCCAACTTCAACCAGAACCGATGCTGTTGCCTTATGTCCGCCATCTGGTCGATAAGGACGCCAGGCCCCGGCAGGTTCGTCGAAAACTGCTGCGGATTATGAAACTAACGGCAATTATCTTACTAACCGCCGCTCTCCAGGTCTCCGCCCGGACTGCCGGACAAACGGTTAGCATTTCCCTTAGGAACGCTCCCCTGAAAGAAGTATTCCGCGAGATCCAAAAACAGACCGGGCTGAATATTATGGTGGACGAACTGCTGCTGGCAAAAGCCGGCAAAGCGACCCTCAGCGTAAAAAACATGCCTTTGGAAAAAGCGCTCGATCTCTGTCTTGGAAAAGAACAGTTGGGTTATGCCATTGAAGGGAATGCGATTGTGATTAAAAAGATGCCTGAAACCCCGCCTTCGCCTGAAACAGCGCTTGCCGTTCCTGCGTTGGCAGAGATAAAAGGCGTGGTTAAAGATGCGGATGGGAGGCCGCTCGCGGACGCTTCGGTCAAATTAAAAGGAAGCGAGATAGGAACCGCTACCGACGCCGATGGCAATTTTGTTTTGCAGGCGCCCGGGGGAAGCCAGACGCTGCTCATTTCTTATGTAGGATACCAGACGCTTGAGATCGTCGTCCCTGCCGGCGGCATCGTTAACGCGGTGTTGCAAAGAGCGGAAGCTTCCGTGGAAGAAGTGGTGGTATTGGGTTATAGCAATAGAAAAAGATCTGAGCTGACGAGCGCCGTAACCGTGGTATCGGAAGATAAACTGAAAGACGTTACCGCCAACAATATCGGAACGATGCTCCAGGGAAAAGTGGCC
>JAEUVR010000419.1 GCA_016786785.1 Chitinophagaceae bacterium | reverse complement strand
GATAAAAAAACACCTGGCAGACATGGTTATGCACAACCGGCTTAGCCATGCTTTGCTATTCCTGGCAAAAGAAGGAAGCGGCGGGCTCCCCCTGGCGCTCGCCTTTGCCCAATACCTGATGTGCGAAAAGGTAAGCGGCGGGCAAAACCCTTCTCCGCCTTCTTTATTTGGAGAAGCGCCCGAAGAAGATTTACCGGCCTCTTTTCCGTTAGACGCCTGCGGGGCCTGCAGCGCCTGTTCAAAAGCGGCGGCGCTGGTTCACCCCGACATCCATTTTTCTTACCCGGTCATCCCCAGGAAAGCGGGAGACAAACCGCTCAGCGCAGATTTTATCGCAGAATGGCGCGACTTCGTAGCCGGGAACCCTTATGGCAATGCGTACGACTGGCTCCAGTTCATCGGCGCCGAAAATAAACAGGGCAATATTTCCGCAAATGAATGCAATGAGATCATCCGGAAACTCAGCCTGAAAAGCTTTGAGAGCCGTTATAAGATCCTTATCCTATGGATGCCGGAATACCTCGGCGCAGAAGGAAATAAACTGCTCAAACTGATCGAAGAACCGCCGCCAGATACCATTTTTATCCTTGTCGCGGAAAACGAATCCCTGATATTGCCTACGATCCTTTCCAGGACGCAACTGGTTAAGGCTCCGCTTATTGAAACCATCTATATCGAACAAGCCCTGGCAGAACAAGCAAAAATAAGCCCGGAGCAGGCCAGGCAGATCGCCCTCATAGCAGAAGGAAATTACAGGGAAGCGCAACAGCTTCTCCGGGAGGGCGGGGAAGACTGGGAGGGATTGTTGAGAGAATGGCTAAATGCTATTCTCCGGTCAGGACCCATTGCCCAGGTAAAATGGATTGAAGGAATAAGCAAGCAGGGCAGGGAAAAACAAAAACAGTTCCTCCGGTATTTTAATCACCTGCTGCACCAGGCCATCCGGCTACAGGTAATGGGCGACCATCAGCTTCCGCTGCCCGAAAATGAACGGGATTTTGCGATCCGCCTGAATAAGATGGCCGGCATAGCCCAGCAACAGGCAATTATCGAGGAGCTCGACAAAGCCGCTTACTATATCGAAAGGAATGCCAACGGTAAAATGCTGTTCCATGCCCTTACCATTAAACTCTACCATATCATTGCCGATAAATCCTTAATTTTGGTTAGTTGAGTCGGGAGTGTGTAGACGGGCGACAGCGTTTGGAACCATTTACTTATCTATATTAAGACCATTCAGGGAGCGACCAGGAGTTCGCTGCCTGTAATAAGTAACGATTGCTGATACTTTTGATAGCGCAAGGCGTATTGCGCAACAGCAACTTAACGGACATCCTGCCGCCCGCTCCATAAACATCTCCCTTGCATGTTAAGCTTGCGTTTTCAGGCAATTATTCAATGCCTGGCCCTTGAACAGGCGCATGTTTTAGCAGGCCCGACCAGCGTAAATTATATTTATTAATGAAAATCACTAGCAATGGGCTGTAGTTCATGTGGAACCGGAGATGGGAAAACCCCGGCGGGTTGTAAGAGCAATGGCGGATGCAGTAGCGGAGGATGCAACCGGATGAATGTTCATGACTGGCTTGCGAACCTGCCGATCAGCGATGCATCTAGCATGTGCCGGGTAGTGGAACTGAGTTTTAATAACGGGAGCCGAAAAGATTATTTCCGAAATACCACCTTGCATCTGTTTGAAAAAGGCGATATGGTAGCCGTGGAAGGCGTCAGCGGGTTTGACGTGGGAACGATCAATCTCACCGGCGAACTGGTGCGTCTCCAGCTAAAAAAGAAAGGAATAAATGAGCTTGATCCGGAAATGCGCAAAGTCCTTCGGCGCGCAACGGATAAGGATGTGGAACTCATGAAACAAAATAAAGCAAGGGAAGCTGAAGCGGTCATTCGTTCCCGGGCAATAGCGCGGCAGCTTAACCTGGAAATGAAGATCAGCGAGGTAGAGCTCCAGGCGGATGGCAGAAAAGCGACTTTTTATTATATAGCAGACGACAGGGTGGATTTCCGTGAACTGATCAAGATATATGCCCGGGAGTTCAAGGTGAAAGTGGAAATGCGCCAGATAGGAGCAAGACAGGAAGCGGGCAAGGTAGGCGGCATTGGCAGCTGCGGCAGGGAATTGTGCTGTAGCAGCTGGCTCACCGATTT
>JAEUVR010000413.1 GCA_016786785.1 Chitinophagaceae bacterium | reverse complement strand
ACAAAACCCGGGAAGCTCCAAAGGGCTTAATCCCATTATCATTATTGGCGCCTTGTTTTTTATTTTCGGATTCATTACCTGGCTGAATGCGGTGCTGATCCCTTATCTGAGGATTGCCTGCGAACTAAACAATTTTGAATCTTACCTGGTGGCATTTGCCTTTTATATCGCCTATTTTGTTATGGCGACGCCCTCGGCCTGGATATTAAAAAAGGTCGGTTTTAAGCGAGGGATGTCGCTTGGCCTGCTGGTGATGGCCATAGGCGCCCTGATATTTATTCCGGCGGCAATGACCCGCACCTATTTGATTTTCCTGATCGGTTTATTTGTGCAGGGAACAGGGCTGGCGCTGCTGCAAACGGCTTCTAACCCCTATGTTACCATTATAGGCCCCCTTGAAACGGCCGCAAAGCGGATCAGCATTATGGGGATTTGCAACAAGTTTGCCGGAGCCCTTGCCCCCATCATCCTGGGCGCGGTGACCCTAAAGGATGCGGATGGGCTGACGGCGCGTATAGCAACCATGACCGATCTGGAAAGAGCGGCAGAGCTGAACGCGCTGGCGTCAAAAGTAATTGTGCCTTATGTCATCATCATTATAGTATTGAGCGTGCTGGCGATATTGCTCTATTATTCCGGCTTGCCCGAAGTCGATACCGATCATGAAGATGAGGCAGTGGCGGCAAAGAACAGCGGTAAGACAAGTATTTTCCAGTTCCCTCATTTGATCTTGGGCGCGCTGACCTTATTCCTGTATGTTGGCGCAGAAGTGTTGGCGGGAGATAGCATCATCGCCTACGGCTCTTCCCAGGGGATAGCTTTGAGTACCGCTAAATACTTTACCCCTATTACGCTTACAGCGATGATCGTCGGGTATATCATAGGGATCATCTGCATCCCGAAATATTTTACGCAGGAGAAAGCGCTAAGAATATCAGCTATCGTCGGATTGGTTTTTTCGCTGATCGCTATTTTCACGCATGGTTATATCTCGGTTTTGTTCATTGCCCTGCTTGGCCTCGCCAATGCATTGATGTGGCCTGCGATGTGGCCCCTGGCCCTGGAAGGACTTGGAAGGTTTACCAAGATCGGTTCATCCTTATTGATCATGGCTATTGCCGGCGGCGCATTGATACCGTTGCTTTATGGCTGGCTGGCCGATAAGTTCAGCCCGCGCGAAGCATATTGGATATTGATTCCCAGCTATATTGTGATATGGTGGTATTCCGTTTACGGCCATAAGATAAGGCGGTAAAATATTAAAACAGGGAAGCCTGTTTTCCCTATGCCATAAAAAAGCTGCATTGAACCCGATGCAGCTTTTTTATGGCATAAGTCCGGGGAATAAATCTTATTGCAGGATCTCCCCGATCTTTTTAAGTTCCTGTTCGCTGAACCGATAGTTTTTAAGGCATTGAAGCGAATCCGTTACCTGTTCCGGTTTACTGGCGCCGATCAGTACAGAGCTTATTCTCGGGTCTTTTAATACCCATGCCAATGACATCTGGGCCAGCGATTGTCCCCTGTTTTGCGCCAGTTCATTCAGCTTTTTCACCTTTTCCAGTTTGGCCTGCGTTACCGCGACGCCTTCCAGCGCCCCGTTTCCGCGACCGCTGGCGGCCCTGGAATCTTTCGGGATCCCTTGCAGGTATTTATCGGTTAACAGGCCCTGGGCCAGCGGCGAAAACGGGATGCATCCTATGCCTTCATCGCCCAACAAATCTAACAGACCGTTTTCTATCCATCTTTCGAACAACGAATACCGGGGTTGATGGATAAGGCAGGGCGTTCCCAGCTCTTTCAGTATAGCGAAAGCCCTGGCTGCTTCCCGGGGTTGGTAACTGGAGATGCCCGCATAGAGCGCTTTGCCCTGACGAACGACCAGGTCGAGCGCGCCCATGGTCTCTTCCAGCGGCGTTTCGGGGTCAGGGCGATGATGATAGTAGATATCGACATATTCCAATCCCATGCGCTTCAGGCTCTGGTCGAGGCTGGCTACCAGGTATTTTTTTGAGCCCCAGTCGCCATAGGGGCCGTCCCACATGGCCCATCCTGCCTTGGTAGAGATGATCAGCTCGTCGCGGTATTTTTTAAAATCCGAGGCAAATATCTTCCCGAAATTCTCTTCGGCAGATCCGGGCGGCGGTCCGTAATTATTGGCCAGGTCGAAATGGGTAATGCCGCTGTCGAAGGCCAGCCGAAGGATATTGCGCGCATTTTCCAGGTTGTCAATATGCCCGAAATTATGCCATAAGCCCAGCGATACCGCGGGCAGTTTTAGTCCGCTTTTCCCGCATCTCCGGTATTCCATACCCTGGTATCGCCCGGCGCTTGCCGTGTAACTCATACGATTAAATTGTTTTATTGATTGCGTTAAGAAGGCGTTCAAAGCCTGGTATTTATCTTCCCCGGCGTACCCAGGCCCAATATACTACATGATCCATATACCCGGTTATTTTAATTCCATTGCTGGAGCCGTAGGCTTCTAAGAAGCGATGGTGCAGGAACGGCGCAAATCCGGCATCGGGCGTTTTTAACGCGCGCTTCCGTTGAAGCCTGTGCCGGGAAATTCCGGGCGACCAGATTGGAATAGTAGTTGTTGGATATATGTATTGTTAGGAGCGGCATGGATCTTCAAATTCCCACCGATTGGAATAGTAATTGTTAACGGATTATATGTCCTGGTTCCGGGATTGTTTTGTAATTTAATAGTATCTAATCCGTATGAGATGCGGCAACTGTAGACGAAGATAAACCTGAACAAAATGAGCAAGGAGTTTAAACCGGCGGGATACAACTCCGTTTCGCCATATTTTATCGTTAATGGGGCACAGCGATTCATTGACCTGATGAAAAAAATTTTTGACGTGAAAGAGCTGAGGCGTTACAATATGCCGGACGGGACAATCATGCATGCTGAAATTCAAATTGACGATTCGGTAATCATGCTTGGAGAGGCTTCCGAAAAATTTCCGGCTGTTCCGATAGTTATGCATGTTTATGTTCCCAATGTTGACGAAACATTTGATAAGGCAATACATGCAGGTTGCGAAATCATCGAGCGGCCCAAGGAAGGCAAGAACGACCCCGACAGAAGGGCGACCTTTAAAGATTTTTCAGGAAATATGTGGTCGGTAGGGACCCAGATCTGATATATAGCATAGGCGTTGGCGAGGTCTCGCGAAACGAGCTGGATCTTCTATCCTGATGGTAAAATTATTATGAAAGCCCGACGAACCATGACAAAAGAAAAAATCCATACGACCAATTACTTCGATGCTTTTATTGAGGTTGCGGAAGATACAAAAGCAACTTGCGGAACCAGGCCTCCGTCAAAAGGCGATAAGAAGACGATTGCCGAAATGCAATATGCATTACTTGCCAACAATCCTTACAAATTTACGTCGGACGATATATCTTTTCAGGTGTTTGCAGATAGGAATGATTTGACCAAATCGGAATACAAACAAGCCAGAGAAGCATTTTTCTCAAAAGGACAGCCTTGTTTGAGGTGTTCGCCTTTGACAAAAACTTATGGTTTTGGCATTCACGCTGACAGTAAGGGAAGGGTCGCCATAGTTGGAATGGAAACCAAACAATATGAACAGTTTCAAAAAGACCCGAAAACAAAAAAGCTAAAAGCCATGCGAATGTCTAAAAACTAAAATAATGGAAACACGCTTTAAGATTCAATACAAAACCACAATCAATGCGCCCATAGAGAAAGTTTGGGAAGCATTGACAAAACCTGAGATCGTAAAGCAATACTTTTTCGGGACAGAATTATTGACTGATTGGAAGGTTGGGAGCCCGATCATTTTCCAGGGCGAATGGGAGGGGAAAAAATATAAAGACAGAGGAGAGGTGCTTGAATATGAACACAAGAAAAAGCTCTCCTATTCTTACTTTAGCAATTGGAGCGGAAAAGAGGATAAACCCGAGAATTACTTATGGGTCTGTTACGAAGTTAAGCAGGATGGCGCAACAACCGAGCTGACAATTCATCAAAGCAACTACGATGAAGAGCGGGCAAAACACTCAGAAGGGAATTGGGCTTCATTGATCGCTGAAATGAGAAAGCTAATAGAATAGCGTCGGGCAGGAACCATCTTCGGTTCCCAGACTCATAAGATCTTTTTAATTGTATGCTTGTCGTATCAGCGCCGGGGCGTCTTCGTTAATAAGATATCTGATATACTGAAGGCGTTTTAAAATAAATGTTTCCTGAAAAAATACGTTTATTGGTGAAGGTTTGTAACGCCGATTGAATTTAAATGGTTAAATTGGCTCAAAACCTTGCCATGGCATCTCGAAGAAAATTCTTACGTCATTCTGTTATTGGTTCTGCAGCTTTTATGGCGGGTAAAGATTTGCTGGCGGTTTCTGCAAATACAAAGATTGGTTCAGTTAACAAACCTGTTGTTTTGTCCACCTGGAGTTTCGGTAAGGAAGCAAATGCCGGGGCCTGGGAAACGCTGGGCAAGGGAGGAAGAGCATTGGATGCGGTAGAAAAAGGCGTTATGGTAGCGGAAGCGGATCCCAAGAACCATAGCGTGGGTTATAGCGGCCTTCCTGATCGCGACGGACGGGTTACGCTTGACGCCTGCATCATGGACGAAAATTTTAATTGCGGCTCGGTCATGTTCCTGGAGCATATTGTGCATCCCATTTCTGTAGCGCGCATGGTGATGGAAAAAACGCCCCATATCCAGATGGCAGGCCAGGGCGCATTGGCTTTTGCTTTGGCCAATGGTTTTGAAAAAAAGAACCTGCTCACGCCCGAGGCAGAGAAGATATGGAGAGACTGGCTGAAAACGGCAGACTATGCGCCCCAGGTAAACATAGAAGAAAAGCTTTTTGAAATAAGCAAGGATCCCTTGCCGGGCGGCCCGGATAATCATGATACGATCGGCATGATCGCGCTGGACGCTTCCGGCAACCTGAGCGGCGCCTGCACTACCAGCGGTCTTGCCTATAAGCGGCATGGCAGGGTGGGCGATTCCCCTATTATCGGCGCCGGACTATATGTCGACAATGAGGTAGGCGCGGCCACTGCAACAGGCGTTGGAGAAGAAGTGATCCGCATTGCCGGCGCCCACCTGATCGTAGAACTGATGCGACAGGGCGCTTCTCCTGAAGCGGCTTGTAAGCAGGCAATTGAAAGAATTGTCAGGATCCGTCCCGAAAAAGCAAAACAAATCCAGGTTGCCTTCCTGGCCTTGAATAAAAAAGGCGAATATGGCGCTTATTGTTTGCGCCAGGGATTTTCTTATGCGGTCAGGACCGGGAGCGAGGAGACTATCTATAAGGCCAAAAGCGTTTATTAGATAGTTATTGCAGAAAGGTCTTATTGAAATGCCTTAACCGTTTTACACGACAGACTTTTTGAATAATGAGGGTCTGATCGCGCCGACTTTGTGAAAAAATATAAAAATATGAGACCCCCCTTACTCCTGGCCATTCTGATCCTATGCTCTGCCCTTACTCTACCCGTTTATGGACAGAAAAACTTTGCTCCCGGATACCTGATCAGCTTACAGGGCGATACGCTTAACGGGTATATTAACTACAAGGACTGGACGGCCGCGCCTAAACAGATCGTATTTCGCGAATCCCTGAATGGGGCCGACGCCGTTTATACGGCGCTGTCTATACGCAGCTTTTGGGTGGATGGGAAATTTTATGCCGGCTCTATTGTTCAGGCAGATCGTACGCCTACCGCTGTCAGCGAGCTGAGTTATTCGCCGGAATATAATTTTGTGGCGGACACTGTGTTTTTAGAGGGATTGATGGTAGGCGGGAAATCATTGTTTTATTATAGAGATAAGGACGGGCTGGATCATTTTTATATACAAAAGGATGATGGTTATACCCTGCTTTTATTTAAAAAGTATTTGAGGGATATTCCAAGTCAGAATATAAACAGGGCGATAGTTTCGGATAATACCTATATCAGCCAGTTGATTGAATACCTGGATGGATGCCCCGATTTGCAGGACAGGATAAAAAATACAGATTATGGGTTTAACAGTTTGGTCGATCTGTTTAAGAGATATTATGGTTGCCGTAACCTGAATGTAGTTCATCAAAGGCAGAAAGAAAAGATAAAGGCCGCATTCGGTTTGCTGGCCGGCGTTTCAAATACCAGGCTTTCTTTTAGCAGCGATATGAATTCTTCATTTGATTATCTTACAAAAGCCAGTTATCCTTCGTCTTATTCTTTTACAGGAGGAATATCTCTCGACCTGATCCTGCCGCGTAACAAGGGCAAATGGTCCATTAATAATGATCTTTTGTATTCTTCCTTTACGACCAACGGGAACTGGGAAGAATATCGGAGCGCTGAGAGCTATACAAAGTCTGAAACGAGTTTTGCGTTCTCTCATATAAAGCTGATGACCATGGTGCGTTACCGGTTTGATATCGGTAAAGCCCCATTGTATATTAATGGCGGTATTACCAATGGATTGGGAAAGGAGAAAAAGAATTATAGAAGAACAGAAACAAAAACATATTCGACTCCTACCATAAGCGAATCGAAGGCATTGACTTCCGTTAGAACCTATGAACAGGGACTTGTGCTGGGTCTTGGGACTGCCATTGATAAATTCAGCGGGGAGCTGCGTTACGAAACCGCGAATGGAATATCCAGCATAATCGCGTTAAAATCCAGCTTAAACCGCTTCTCATTATTGCTGGGGTATAGATTTTAGGTTAGCAAGATTATGGATGTTCGGAAAGCGTAAGATCTTCCGGAAGTATTGCGTTGAGCCCTGATTATCTCGGGTACAGCCAATTGGTATTTAAAGATTCTCCGTCTTCGTTCATAAAGGTCTTGCGGTACGTTTCCATATATTCCTGCAATTTTTTTAAATAGCTTTCAAGATCAAGGTCTTCTTCATCGATAATGAGATATTTAAGGTCGGGAGTACGGTTGGCGAAATGCCGGGTCCGGTCCCCCCTGAAAAAATATTTCTTTTCGGGAGTTGACAACCCTTTTGGCAGCATCGTCTGCTCCCATAAGGCGGTCATCTCGGAATATATCTTTTCTCTTCTCTCTATGTTTCCGGCAACGATTTGCCGCGCGTAATCCAAATAATAATAGGCGGAGTCGTGACTGAGAAAACGTTGCTCATGCGCTTTGGCGATAGCGTTCTCCAGGCGGGAGAGATCGAGGTAGGTGAGGGCGGTATGTTTGATCAATCCGGCGATGCTGACGAAGATATCAATGTCATGCGCATGCATGGCGCCGGCGTTGATGTTGTGCTGCCCGATGGCTATTGCTTCATTCATTTTATCCAGGAAGATCTTCGCTTTTCTTACTTGTTCGGCATATTCAATATTCCAGTAAGGATCATACTCCAGGATATCCCCCCTCGGTAGATCGGGCAGATGGGTTTTACCTATTGCCCCAAAATGCCAGACATTGCGCTCCAATGTTTCAGCATAATAGTAAGCTCCTTCATTGAGTAAAAGAAATAATTTTTGCATGTCTTTTTCTTTCTCCCCAAAATAATTCTTGAAGAAGGCGGAAGTGAATTCATCAAGACCTGGAGCGGATGCATTCCAGGAATAGGCTGCAGCGGCAACAAACTGCAGCATCCATGCCTGGACAGGCAATCCGGAATCATCCCATGAAGTACGGATCATGCCGTCAAAAACGTCTTTACCCATGACCCCTGTCAGAAAAAGATAGGAATCCTCCAGGCTGCCCATTATATGTTTTCCATCCTTATCCTGCTTGTAAAAATAGGGGAGGAACAAAGGTTCAATACCTGGATTGGGATCGTAGGCAAATACCTGGTATCCCAGCGATTTTGCTTCCCTGGCGTATTTCAGGTCGGGCGTTTCGAAAGAATACGACTCAGTTAATACCAATCCTTTGCGCGGCTGGACCTGAGGTTGTGTTTTATCTTGCTGTTTCCAGTTCATAGGAGACTCCCATACCATTACTTTCCGGCCGAGCTTTTGCAGATGTGCGGCGGCTTTGCTAATGAATAGATGATACAGGCCGTTGTTTCCGATCTCTGCCGCCTTCTTTTTGCAATCAGGGCATTGACCGAGCTCATAGGTTTCATCCGATCCAATATGGAAGTAGGATGAACCGGGCGTTGCTTTCACAGCATCTTCCCATAGGTCAAATAACAATTTGTAGGAGCCGTCCTTTAAAGGGCAGAATTCAAAATTGGACGCATATATTTCTCGCAGATGCCCGAACTGAGGCCATTTTAGTATGAAACTTACATGGCCAAGGCCCTGGACCAGCGGTACAAGCTGAATATGGTATTTCCTTGCGTAAGCGGTAAGCTCCTGTATTTCGCGCATCTCAAAAGCTCCCGGCGCTCCTATTTCAGGGCGGCTCGGACAAGCAAACTTGTCTTCCCATTCCCATACCAGCATATTGATCTTGTATTTTGCGAGGTCGCGAATCAACGATTCTACATAACTGCGTTTATCCTGGTGATGCTTGGTATCGTAATGGATCGCCCTTTGTTTGGTATCCGGCCAGTCCAAGACTTCCATCCCTCGTACATATCTGTCTCCATCCCGTTTCTGAACAAGCTGGATAAGGGTCTGTATGCCGTAAAATAATCCCGCTTCATCGGCCCCGGTAATGGTTATCGTATTTTCGGATGTCTTGAGCCGATATCCTTCGGGCTTATTGATCTTGCGCGCATTATTCCTGGTTAATATAATAGATTTGCCTGAAGGCAACGCGGTAATTCCAGCCTCTATGCCCCATGCTGTTTTCAATTGTCGTTTTAATTCATCAGCGGCAAAACGGTCTTTTTCAGAAGCATTTTTATCAATTGCAATGGTCATTTCATTTCCGAATATGAAATCATTTCCACTGAGGCTTACATGTTTAGGATAAGGGATGATATGTATTCCAACGCTTTCCGGTTTTGTTTCCTGCGCTTTGCTGCAGAAGGCGTATAAGAGGAAAAACAAAAAAATACCCGCTTCGGCGAAACAGGAAAGTAATCCTTTGCTATTGCTCATGTTTCTTATTTTTGTCGTTCTCTTTTTTGTTTTTACTGTTTTCAGGTAAGTTGGAGATAGGTTTGATACGGATGTTCCTGAATTTTATATGGTCTCCATGTCCAAGCAATCCGATACGGCCGGAGCTTCTCAGCAGGTAAGGGTGATTTTTTCCGTCAATGGTCCCGTTCTTAGAGGCTTCCAGCACATCTCCGTCTACGATAGTTGTGCCATTTAAGGTAACTTTTATCCTGTTGCCGATGGCGGAGATCTCCTGGTAATTCCAGTCGCCTGTTGGCTTGAGAAAGCCTCTTTTTGCCGCAATCACGCCATATACGGAACCATGGTATTGATACGGTTTGAGATTTTTATAGATGTCCGCATCATCGTCCAGGATCTGTATCTCTGTTCCGCTATAGCCCGGATGGCCTTCAACAGGCGCCGGCGCTCTGATGCCAATTCCGCTATTGGCGTGCGGCGTAAGCTGGAACTCAAACCGGAGAATAAAATCCCCATAATCCGATTTCGTATATAGGTTGCTATGCTCCCAGTTTTTTGGCGTGACGGAAATATTCCCATCCTCCATTATGTGATCGGCCATATTCCCTGTCCATTGAAACATATTAGTTCCATCGAACAATATGCTGAAACCATCATTTTTTTCTTCATCGCTTAATACAAATGGCGGAATGGGCGCCATTTCCTTAATATAAATGTCCCTGTATTCTATTCCGGAACCAAAAGCGCATAGAGCGATCTGTTCTTCCGAAGGTATGGGGAGCTCGGGGTTCCGGGAATTTTCCAGCGTGATCTTGCTCATTATTTCCGTTCCGTTCTCAAAAACGGACACTCTGTCGCCTTTCATAATGATGTGAAAATTATTCCATTCTCCTTCCGGATTTTCGAGAATCAATTGCTTAATGGCATTATTACCGGCGCTGTTTTTTTTCTTGCTAAATTCAAGTAGCTGAACGCCGCGGACGAATATTGCCCCGGCCCCGGCGCTGTCCATAGGCCGACAGTCGAAGAATAGTTCAAAATCTCCAAATTTTTTCACAGTGGCTATAGCATGGTTGCCAATCCCAGACAATTGCCCATCCCTAATCGACCAGTTCCGTATCCCATCTGCATTTGCATTGCTTTTATTTTTAGCGGGCTTCTTAGAATGCGCGGTCTTTAAAAGCATGGGATCGGCATTAAATCCATCCCATCCCGAAAGATCGTTTTCATTAACCAGCGATCGGAAGCCATGATCGCTCGAAAAAGCATTGATGCGTTTTTGTAACCCCTCTTTTTTTCGTTGCAGATCAGGGCCTGACAACAGGGGAAGGGACTTTTGCAAAAGGTCGTGGACCAGGGGCCCGTTAAAAGAGGTATCGGACAACGCGATACTAGACAGGGTTTCAGCGGCCTGCGTTCTCAAAGCCGGATTATCCAGGTATTGACCGGCAAAAACCAGCGAGTTAAGCGTTTTGCATGTTTCTGTTTCCTTCAGAATAGACATTTTTTCATTATTGCTGTTCGCCAAGGTCATGGCATTTCTTAGCATCAGCAATTTTTGCGCGGGAGGATATTCGGAAATCATGGTCAACCTTAAATAACCTGCAAAAGCGGTATCATGGTTGCTATGATCGGCAGGCGAAGAAAGTATCTGCCATAAGGCTTGCGTAGCGCCGGCATCGCGCCAGTTTGCCAATGAGGTTGTTGCAAGCTGTTTTATTTGATCATTCCCTCTGTCGAATTTGTCCTTTATCACGCGCGCCGACTCCGTTCCGCCAAGTCCGGCAAAAACGGGAAAGAACAATGCCGTTTCATTCCGGGAGTTGTCCATAAGCGATCTAACCGCCGAAACACGCTCCCTCGTATCGGGAATTGTGTTAGCAGCGGCTACCAGGGCGTCCTGGAGGGCGGCGATTTCCTCGCTGCGTTTTGTTTGCGTCAAGAGCATGCTTAGGGTCTTCATATCCGAAGCCTTTACCATATTTTTCAATGCGGAAAATGCGCTGTTCCTTACCGGATCTTCTTTGCTGTTTAGAAAAGGCATGATGGCTCTAAAGTGTTTAACAGCCGACCTGGAAGATAAAAAATCAATAAGGGCCGCTTTAGCCGCTGCTCCGGACGTTGTGGCAAGCGCTTCTGCGACTTGGTCGGTCACGTTAGATCCCTCTATACTCCGGATCGCTAATGAGGCCGTCGGTATATCGCCCGGGAGCCCCCGGTTTATGATCTCCAGCAATACGGGGATTGCCTTCATTCCTCCCAACTGTGCAGTTGCTTTAATAGCGGCAAGCCTGACCACCTCATTACTGTCGTTCAGGGCGGTCAGAGCTTCTGATAAAGCCAGTATGTTTCCAGCCTCTCCCAGCATCGTTATGATTTCCGCTTTTATCTTTCCTTCTGACCTGTTTAACTGTTCGAGCCATTGTCTGATCTCAGGGGTCTTTGTATAGGCCAGGGCATACCTTAATGCGGCCGCCCTGTATTGCTCATTTTTGTTATTCATTGCCTGGATTAGTAGGGGCGCGCTTTTTTCGGCTTTAATGAATGTCAGTATCTGAAGCGCTGCCGTTCGGGCGGGAACCTGCTTATCGGAAGGCGTATTTTTTAGTATTGTATAGGCTATCCGTTCTGCCTCTGTCTTTTTATTGTCTTCAGCCAGTTGCCGGGCATAAGTAATATAGGCGGCGGTAAAATTATTCGGCTCGTAGATAAATCCGCTTTTTCGCGCGGCATCGGCAAGCGTTTTTTCGGATGATGGATTGCCAATCTTTGCGAGGGCATAGATAGCTGCGGCATTGAGCTTACTATCGCCGGTATTCGTCATTTTTTGAATATAGGGCGCCGCGTCGGAAAAATGCAGATCGCCCAATGCCTGTATCAATGTGAGTCTGGGATTGCCCGATGAACCTTTCAGCGCCTCGAGTAATACACGACCTGCCTGCGGGGCGTTGATCTTCACCAACGCCCTGGCTGCAGGATCGCATAGTTTTTCATCAGATAAATAGTCTTTCAAAACGGGGATGGCCAGTTCGTTGCCTACGATCTGCAATTGCCGGATAATAAACGCTTTGTTCTGCGTATCCTTTTCTTCTCTCAAAGCCCCGAGGTAAGCGGCGATGCAGAGGTCCCTCCAGCCCGCTGAATCGCATTTCATCACAAAACTGGAAAAACCGCCAATTGCAAATTCCAGGACTGTATTGTCGCCCTGTCCGGCGTCTGCGAGCATAGTTATCATTTCTTTCAGTCCATCCTTTCCCAATGAGCCAATAACATAATTGTTCTTACGGGCCTGCACCGAATCGCGCGCTGGTATCCTAGCCAGCACATCAGCGATCCGGGTGGACACCGTACGCTGATCAGATTGCGCATGAAGGGCGGCGCTATGGAAAGCATTCAAAAATAAAAAAGCGATTATATATCTTTTCATATTAAAGTTTATTTAGCGAGCAATGATGCTAAGCCAGTCTACATGGCATCAAATGATCCAGGGGGCTCTCGTCGGCTCGTTGATCAGGGCATTTGCTTCATCGTCATTAACGAATGCTTGGTTGACAGGATCAAATTGTAAAGACCGTCCTGTACGTAAGGCTATCTTGGCCATATTTACCAGCGTGCAGGAACGATGTCCGTTTTCTTCGTTCAATGCAAATTTTTTTCGGTTCTTCACGGCATCTACAAAATCGACGACCTGCGGAATAGGGTCTGGGAAAGCGGATAGTTTCTTTTGCAGGTCAGGGATATCGGAGCGGAATCCCTTGTACAATTTTCCCAATGGTCCGCTGATATATACGCCGTCCGTTTCAATAGCTCCGCCGTCCAGTACTATTTTACAGCCGTCGTCGTAAGTGTAAGTGATCCTTTTCCAGGAACCTATAACGGCGTCGGGATGCTGAGGAGGGGCGTCGATCTCTACCGATACAGGGCTGGAGTGATCTTTGCCGAGAAAGTATTGAACGGGATCGAGATAGTGTTGTCCCATGTCGCCGAGATTGCCGCCGTCATAATCCCAGTATCCGCGAAATGATTTCACCCGGTGAGGGTTATAAGGTTTGTAAGGGGCGGGGCCGAGCCACCTGTCATAGTTCAATTCGGCGGGTACGGGCATTTCCGGTAAATTGGTTCTTCCTTGCGAAGAAAAAGTCCAGTTGAACCCCGTATGCCTGCCGATAGTGACCTTGAGCGGCCATCCCAACAAACCGCTCTGAACGAGTTTTTTGATGGGACGAATTTCGCTTTGCAAGCCATAAAAACCGCCTTCGAACCTGAACCATGTATTCAGCCTGAATATCCTGCCATGTTGTTGAATGATTTCGACGAGGCGACGACCTTCTCCGATAGTGGCGGTCATTGGTTTTTCGCACCATATGTCTTTTCCCATACGGGCGGCGTCTGCCGCGATAATGCCATGCCAATGAGGCGGCGTGGCAATATGAACAATATCCACTTCCGGAAGTTGGATCAATTCGCGGTAATCATCAAATGTCTTTGTTCCCTTATCCAGCTTTGCCAGCGTTCGCGTTAGATGAACTCGGTCAACATCACAGATGGCTACTACCCTGGTTCCGGCATACGAAATATGCCCCTGGCCCATCTGGCCCACGCCTACGATACCCTTGGTCAACTGATCGCTGGGGGCAATAAACCCCTGCCCCCCCAGCACATGCCTGGGAACGATAGTAAATGCCGCAATTGCTCCGACAGTATTTTTTAAAAACTTCCGTCGCGCGCTGTTGTTTTTTTTCATGCATCAAAATATTTAATAATGGATATGCTGTCTGCAGGAGTTTTTATAAAGCGCCAACCCTTACGGGAGGCGCTTTATATGCAGATTTGTTGTAAAAGGTATTATTCATCTGACCATGAATAGGGAACCGGACAGATCGCCTGTCGGTAACCTAGCAGGCGCTTTTTTACGCCTGACCGTAGCTAAGAGCCTACAGAAAAAATGTCCTGCAGATTACATGGGAGGAAAAACGCCCTGCTGCGGATGATGTTTGGGAACGTCAGGATTAGCATCCCACCAGATCCTGCTGGTTAAAGCATCGCCATTAGACAATCTTTGGGCGGCCTGCTCGAGGTTTACTCCATTGGAATTGAATTCGCTTAATGGGTATTGCAGTCTCCTGGGTATTTCTCCATTGGTATCGCTGAGGGCGGATCCCGTGTATAATCTGGGGTAGCCGGTCCTTCTGAACTCTGCGTAAGCTTCATCGATCTGGTAATAGTTGGCGAGCCATTTCTGGACGATGATCTGTTCCAGCTTTTCCTCATCAGAGCCTGTCAGCGTTCCTGCCGGGCTTGCGAGATAATCTACGATGTCTGGTTCCGCAACATTATAATATTGCAATGACTTCCTGATCCCCTCAACATATAATGCATTCGCATTTTCCGTGGTGATGCCCTTAAGAGCGGCTTCGGCTCTCAGGAAATATACTTCCGAGGTATTGATGATCTTGAAGGTAAAATCGGACCGCCAGATGATCTCTCCCAGTTCAGATTGAGGTCTGCCGCTAAAAACTTCTTTCTCGGGCGTGGAAAGCGATAGGAATAAGCCGAAATAATCGCCTGCGGTAGTTCGTTTAATAAAGATATCTATCCTGGGATCATCAAGACTGGTCAGGGTTTCCACCATAGTGAAGGATGTCCATCGGAACTCTTTCGCGCCCCCTGGTATGCTATTATAGTAGGGGTTTTTATTTTCCTGGCTCACATGGGCGGCATCGCCGGCAATAAGCGCGGCATTCTGCGTATTTTCAACGATCAACTGATCGTTCGTGACGTCGTTGATGTTTGACGATGCCAGCGCCAAATCTACATATCTGACCCTCATGGCCAGCCGCAAGCGCAGCGAATTGGCAAATCTGATCCATGCTTCCGTATTCCCGTTATAAATAAGGTCTTGCTTACCGATCGCCTTTTGCGCTCCGTTATCGGCTTTTAATACGGCGACGGATTCTTTGAGTTCTTTAAAAAGGTCTTCATAGATCTCTTTCTGCGTGTCATATCGCGGTAACAGAACTGTTTCATTGACGTCTTTTGCCGCGTCAAAATACGGGATATCTCCATAAAGGTCGGTGAGCCTGCTGAACAGCCATACTTTCCATATTCTGGCAAAAGTATGCAGGGTTGTCAGCGAAGGATCATCCTGCGACAACCGGATCACTTCAGAAATATTAATAATGTAGTTGGTGTAAAAACTGCCAAAAGGCTCGCTCCATGGACCTTTGGCGAAGATATTTCCCAATGCCCCATTGCCGGTGTAGCCCGAATAAACTTCCAGGCGTCCGTCAAGGCCCATTAGGTTAAATACAGATTCCTTCTGCACTTTTGTAAAGATCAACAATGGATTGGCTACCTTAGCTGTTACCAGCCTTGGGTTTGTATTGATGGCGTCAAAATCTTTCGTACAACCTGCAAACAGCAGGCAGACGGCCGCGACCGCAGCGATGATCTTCTTTCCCGGATCAAATAGAAAATTCATATAAATGATTTTTGAAATAGTTAATTGTTAGAAGGTTAAATTCAGGTTTAGTCCCAGGCTCCTTGTAACAGGCAGGCTACGGGACTCAAACCCTTGCGCTGCTGCAGTCGGCGCAAAGCTGGATTCTGCTGAAATGCCCATCTCTGCAAATTCTTTCGTTCTGTAAAGGAAGGCAAGGTTCCTTCCGACCAAAGAAATTTTTATGCTCTTCACTGCCTTGTTCAGGAAGCGGGGTTTAATGCTCCATGCCAGGCTTACCTCGCGTAAGCTTATGGTTGTGGCATCCAGTACAAATTCTTCTCCCATGTTGCCCCAGCCGCGGGTGGCGAACATTTCCATCCTGGTTATCTTGATGGTATTTTCTATATAGCTATGGTCGTCTTGTTCAATAACGCCGTCTACGATAAAATCGCCGGGGTCGGCGGTGCCTACGCCCGTTCCCTTCTGCCACTGGTCCTGTTTACTGCGGGAATATACTTCTCCTCCTATTCGCGCATCGATCAATGCCCGAAGTTCAAATCCTTTGAAGGAAAAGGAGTTGGTCAGCCCCCCGAGCATATCCGGTTGTATATTACCGAGGACCTGCACTTTATCGGCGGTCTGGTAATTTCCGGTGGCATCCACCACTATTCTTCCATCCGGGCTTCTTTTGAACACGCTGCCAATAATGTTCCCAAAAGGTTGTCCTTCCTGGACGACAATGCTCGCGCCGGCATTGAATAACGTAAACTCCGTAACATTATCCGTCAGCCTGGTTACAGTCGATTTGTTTTTCGAAAGGTTAATTGAGGCGTTCCATGAAAATGCGTTCTTCCTGATGATAGAACCGGTCAATAACAATTCAAGTCCCCGGTTCCTGATAGCTCCTGCATTAATCAGTTTTGTAGAATAGCCGGTCGACACCGGAAGCTTTACTTGCATGATCTGGTTCTCCGTCGTTGCATCGTAATAGGTCAGGTCAATTCCCAGCCTGTCATTCCAGAATTTTAATTCTGTTCCCGCTTCAAAAGAAGAAGTCAGCTCATTTTTAAGATCTCCAAGCGGGATGGCGCTGGAGATACCCATCATTCTCTGGCCTCCCACAAAAGGAATAGAACCCAGGAAATAGCCTGCTTTTGTTAAATAGGGGTCGGCATCATTACCTGCCTGCCCATAGGAAAGCCTGAGTTTTCCATAGGACAGGAATGAAGCGTGAAAAGCATCGAGATCCGTAAAAACAAAGCTCGAACTGACGGAGGGGTAGAAAAAGGAATAATTGTTTTTGCCCAATGTAGAAGACCAGTCGTTTCTTCCGGTCACGTCTAAAAATAAATAATTGTTGTAGGCCAGCTGACCTGCAAAGTAGAGCGAATTGACTGCTTTAGCGCTGCTGTACTTCGCAGACTCAATGCTTTTCATGTTCTCAATGATCCATAGGTTCTCAAGATCCCTGTTTCTTCCTATCTGCTGTACTGATTCATAATTGAATATCCTGTGATTGCCGCCTACAGAAAAGCTTCCGTTAAGCGCTTTGTTTATTTTGCCATCGGCGCTTAACAGGAAATCAGTGTTGCTTTCTCTTGTCGTGGCCGCTTCATTTTTTACATACCCGTTCTGATAGCCTGATACGGGATTTCTATCAGGAACAATAATAACCCTGTTGTCCGTATAGTAATCAATACCGGTCCTTCCCATTAATTTCAACCAGTTGAAGATCTTATAGTCTGCTGAAACAAACCCCATAAGCCGGTCCCTTGCATCGTCTGTTTTAACCTCATTTACCACCCAGTAAGGGTTTACGGGAAGCGTACGGAAATTCCTTATCGATCCATTATCATTCTTGTATTTTTTCATGTAGTCCAGGGGAATAAATACAGGAGTGAGCTGGAGATTTGTTGTTGCATCCAGGAAGCTGCCGCCGACGCTGGGCCGGTTTTTCCCTGATTGATTGATATAATTAGCCTTCGCCGCCACAGATACCCTCTCGCCTATATTTGAATTGACCCTGACGTCAATGGTCTTCCTGTTCAATGTTGAATTAGGAGTAATTCCATTATTGTCAAGATTGGAAGCGGAAACGCGATAAGTAGTGGCGTCATTGCCTCCCGAAAGCGTCAGGGAGTTGGTAAATGTTTTACCTGTATTAAAAAATTTCATTAATTCCTTATCTCCGATGGCCGTATAGGGAATAGGATCTTCGCCAGGCATATCCTGGAAGATGATCGGGCGGCCGTCCAACTTTCCTCCCCAGTTGTCGATAAGCCAGTTAGGCCACATCCAGGCTGTTGAACCGTCAGGCGCCGTTGATTCCGTCAATTCGGCATAACCGTCGTCATAACCTCCGCCCCAGACGCGCTGAAATTTTGGGATGGAATTAGGTCTTTCAAATGTAGCATTGGAATTGAAGGCAACTTTTACGCCTTTTCCCGATCTTCCTTTTTTGGTGGTGATCAGGATAACGCCATTGGCGCCCCTTGATCCATATAGGGAGGAAGCGTTGGGGCCTTTCAATACAGTCATCGATTCAACGTCGTCCGGGTTGATATTACTTATCCCGTCGCCGAAATCAAATTGCGATCCTCCTGTTTCCCTGACGTTAGTTTCGTTCAGAATGGGAACGCCATCCACTACATACAGCGGTTGGTTTTTTGCGGTATTAAAGGAGTGGATACCGCGTATCGCCACATAGGAAGCGCTTCCCGCGCCGCCGGCTCCCTGATTGATATGAACGCCGGCTACCCTTCCTTTCAATGAATTTATAATATTGGTTTCCCGTGTTTCGGCCATCGGCTCGGCATTCACTACCGTGGCCGAAAACCCAAGCGATTTTTTCTGTCTTTCCACGCCCATTGCCGTGACGACAATCTCGGCAAGCTTATTGTCTTCCCTCACAAGAGAAATATTAATGGTTTCCTGCGCAGCGATCTTTACCCGCTGTGATATGAATCCTGTAAAAGAAAATACCAGGGTTGCATTTCGAGAGGGCACATTAATAGAATAATTTCCATTCCTATCGGTAACAACGCCCTTGGTTTGGCCTTCAACGATCACGGAAGCGCCTTCCAGAGGCGTGTTATCCTCTTCGTTAATCACCTTGCCTGTGATTGTAACATCCACAGGGATTTCCAGGTTGTTCCGTAATGCTTCAGCCGGATATTCCTTTTTCTTAATGACAACGGTATTGCCGATAGTGGAGTAGGTAAGGTCCTGGCCCTTCAGGCAGCTATCCAGCGCTTTTGAAAATTCCATCCCTTTAACGTTGATGGTTACTTTTACGGCGTCCTTTAATAGGGATTCATCGAAAAAGAAAGCGATGCCCGTTTGTTTTTTGATGACCTTAAAAATCTTTTGAAGCGAGGCGTTCCTCTCATATAGCGTTACCTCCTGCGCTGAGACGTTGCCCAGCGTCTGCAGGCAGACGGCCAGAAGGAAAATAGCTGTAAGATTCATCGCTAATAAAAGTTTTGATCTGCTGAAGCGATTGAACCTGGCCGGATGGGGAGGGGTCGATCTCAACGGCAGTGTTTTGGTTGGCGCCTTATGGCTTAAATGCCATGGGCTGCAAATTCTTTTTTGCATACTTTTGTAAAAATTTGGGTTAAAAAGCAGTTGTGACAACAAATGTGAACAAGCCCGAATTGCCAATATGGCGCCGCTCTGACCTCACTTCAGAGCGGCTTTCTTTTGCCTGTTCAGCCTTTTATATTAATGCCGCCTGTTAGGGCAGCACAATGATCTTTTTACCTTCGATCCTGAAAAAAATCTTACTTTCTGATAATATTTTCAGCGTTTCAAGCAAATTGCTGTTGCGAGAGATCTCTCCGCCGAACTTACGGGTAGGAACTTTTCCTGCATATTCGATATCCACATCATACCAGCGCGATATCTGTCTCATCAGCGTAGTAAGGTCTGTATTATCAAATGAAAAGTACCCGTTTTTCCAGGCAATAACCGCCTCGGTGTCAATGTCTTCAGTAACCAGCATTACGCCGTTCTTTCCTGCCTGCGCCTGTTGACCGGGCTTTAACAGCCTCTTCATTTTTATTGCGGTATTTCCTTCTTCGTAGGAGGCAATCTGCAGGCTTCCTTCCAGCAAGGTGGTTTTTATTGTCGTTTCGTCCTCGTAGGCATTGATGTTGAATTCCGTTCCCAACACGTCGATCCTGGTAGTATTGGCATCAACATGAAAGGGCCTTGTTTTATCTTTCGCCACATCAAAAAACACTTCGCCGCTGATTTTTACGGCGCGTTCATTTTCAGAAAAGACAACAGGGTAGGATATAGAGGAGGATGCATTCAGCCATACGTTTGTTCCATCGGATAACCTTAACTGGTACTGCCCGCCTCTTGGCGTTCGTATTGTGTTATAGGTAAGCGCTGCATTAGTAAGATTTTCTCCGCGGACTTTTTCGTATTCCAGTCGTCCTTCTGCTGTCTTGATCAGCTTTATTCCCTCTTGTTGCGTAATATGGCCCTGGGCCGCGCTGTCCAGCACAATGGTAGAGCCGTCGGCAAGAGTAAGAATTGCTTTGTTGCCTCCCGGGGCCGCATCGTTTGTCATAAGAGAGGGAGCCTCGCTGGCAGCTACTTCGTATTGCTGTTGATGACGCAGGTAAAGGTAACCGGCGGCGCATAAGATGAGCAGGATGGCGGCTGCATATCGGAGCCAGGCCGTTTTTAGGAAATGGACGCGGCGCCCGGCATTGTTATTAATAGAAATATCTCCCGAGAATTCAGGCGTAGCGGTTGGAATAACCTCCAGATCCGTCCTGTCTCCGGATCTGGAATCAGTTGAACTGAATACCGCGTTTGGTTTTTTACCAACCTGAAAAATGGCCTGAAGAATGTCAAAAGCCTCCGAGGAGCCGATTCTTGTTCTTTCTTCTTTTTGAAGAATGTATTCATCGAGCAATTCTTTTAATAATGTTTTATTAGAAGGATCGTCGATGAGTTGCAGGAACTCTTCTTCTTCATTTACAGAAGCTTCTCTTTGGGCATACAAATAAAACAGGCGCCTGAACCTTTCTTCTTTCATGATGTAAATAGTTAAAATGCCCTTCTACCTAAAGACTGTATTGATAAAACTTAAGGGTGACATCTAAAAAAAAAAATTTCAGGGCATAATAGCCAGATAATTATAATCAGCTCTCCCTGAGCGATATACCAGGCCCTGAGCGACTTTAATGCCCTGGACATATGGGTCTTCACCGTATTGGCGTCGATATTTAAGGTTTGGGCGGTTTCCTGGCGACTGAGCCCCTCTTGTCGCATTAAACGAAAGACTTCCTGCTGTTGCCGGGGAAGTTTATCTAAACCTTTTTGCAATAAATCATTAAACTCCTTTTGATTTAAAAATTCTTCTGCGGAAGGCTGTATTATTGCTTTTTCCGATGAAATTTGATTGAATATTTTTTGTCTCCTGGCCTGTTTAACAAGCCAGTCCAAAGCCTGGTTACGCATCACAATAAAAAGATAGCCGCTGAACGACTCCACCTTAATCAATTCCTCCCTCCTTATCCATATTTTCAAAAAGACATCCTGGATGATCTCTTCTGCGATTTCAGAAGAATGGGTAATGTCCAGGGCGACGGAATACAATTTCCCCTGATATTGCCTGAAGATCAAAGTAAAGGCCGTTTCATCTCCTTTTGATATCCTCAAAAGCAGTTCCTTTTCATTATATGGGTTTTCTCCGGTCAAATTGAAGCTTCAGTTATTCTGGCTTGCAAACTATTATAAAAATATAAATAAAACATATTTCAGGGACTCGCATCTTTTAAAGAGCGTAAATGATTAACAAACAGTTTATATGGATAAATAATATTCCTGTATTGCCTTTTTCTTTATCTTGAAGATTGGATGGCGAATCGTATGCAGTTAAAGAAAATCAGGATAGTCAGATGAAAGTATTTGTTAACCGGACCCTCTCGGAGCATGGGATTAAAATAATGGAAGACGCGGGAATAGAGGTTGTTCAATGGGGAGAAAAAAGAGATCTTTCGAGCGAGGAATTGATCCGGCATTGCCGGGATTGTAATGGCCTGCTTAGCGCGGGACCTAATAAGATCGATCGTGTATTTCTGAATGCCTGCGCTCACTTGAAAGTGATTGCCTTGCATTCGGTGGGCTTCGACCATGTAGACGTAGCGGAAGCTACAAGACTAAATATTCCGGTGGGCAATACCCCTGGCGTGTTAAGCGGCGCCACGGCCGATACCGCTTTTTTATTGATGCTTGCCGCTTCGCGTAAGGCATTTTTTCACCATAAACGCATCCTTAACAGTCAATGGGGTTTTTTTGATCCGATGGCCGACCTGGGGATTGAATTAACAGGCAAAACGCTTGGGATTTTCGGATTAGGAAAGATCGGCTTCGAAATGGCAAAGCGCTGCGCCGGCGCGTATGATATGCCGGTTATTTATCATAACCGGAGCCGCAATGAGGAAGCTGAAGCCAGGTTCAATGCCAGGCGCGTATCTTTTAACGAATTGCTCGAACAGAGCGATGTGCTTTCTGCGCATGCCGTATTTACTCCCGAAACAAGGGGCCGGTTTGATAAGGATGCTTTTGCAAAAATGAAAAGAACCGCCATATTTATTAATACGGCAAGAGGCGGAATGCATGTTGAGCAGGACCTGATCGAAGCCTTACAAAAAGGATTGATCTGGGGCGCGGGACTGGATGTTACCAATCCCGAACCCATGGCGCATGATAACCCCTTGCTGCAGATACCTAATGTAGCCGTGCTTCCCCATATTGGTTCCGCCACGAGCGAGACCCGTAGCGCGATGACGAGGATGGCGGCGGAAAATATCATTGCCGGACTGAGAGGCGAACCGCTTCCTTATCCGGTCAATCCGGAAGTAGGCCGGGTTTAGATCCTCAGTTAGATCTTGTAGCGCTTTAGAAAAGTAGCGGATAGTTTCGCAATGCGCATGGCTTAACGGCGTTTCTGCCGGTATAAGATTTAAGATCCCGGCTGGACGGTTGGCGCCTGTTCGTATTTTGATTTTTCTGTCAGCTCCGCCCTTGTTCTGGGCAGGCAGTAAGGGTGAT
This sequence comes from Chitinophagaceae bacterium, assembly GCA_016786785.1. Taxonomy (GTDB): domain Bacteria; phylum Bacteroidota; class Bacteroidia; order Chitinophagales; family Chitinophagaceae; genus Flavitalea. The sequence continues at coordinate 1,490 of JAEUVR010000413.1, read as the reverse complement.
GCTTTTGGACATAGGAGATGAGCTTTTCCCGCAGGAAGCAGCGAAGCTCGAAAGCTTTACCGGAATTCTCCGCGCTGATCAGCGCCCTTATTTCAAGAGTCTGGTGCGTGACATTGGTCACCTGCATGACGGCTACCCGTTTGTCCCACAGCTCCGACTGGTTGACCAGCCTCATAAATTCGGCGCGGATATCATCTAACGGAGCCGTATAATCGAGATATATAAACGACGCGCCTAATATCTCCGCGCTATTCCGGGTCCAGTTCTGAAATGGCGTTTCAATAAAATAATTAATGGGAAGAATAAGCCGGCGTTGATCCCAGATGCCGACGACCACATAGGTGAGCGTGATCTCTTCTACCCGTCCCCATTCGCCTTCTACTACCAGCACGTCGTCTATTCTTATTGGCTGCGTAAACGCGATCTGCAGGCCGGCGAGAAGGTTGCCTAAGGATTTTTGCGCCGCAAACCCTACAATGATGCCTCCGACGCCAACGCCCGTTAATAAACCGGCGCCGATCCGCCGCATACTTTCAAAACTCAGCAGGATGGCGCAGATAGTTACAATAACGATAATGGATATTAAGAGGTTGCGAAGGAAATGCAATTGGGTCCTTATCTTCCGTTCTTTTATGTTGTTGCTTTTTTTAAGATTGTACTTGTGCCCCACATAGTCTTCGGCAACTTTTATGCAAGCGATCAATACGCCTGAGAAAGATATGATCAGGAAAATACCGAGGGTTTTATTAAGAAACAGGTATTGCTTCTCGGATAGACTGAGGGCAGGCAGGCTGAAATTCAATACCAGCAGAGGGAGCAGAAAGCTTATCGTCTTGCTTAAGCGTTTAATGATCGATTGACCAAGCGTAAACCCGGTTTCCTTCCGGATATAGCGCAAAGCGATCCTGGAGAGCGCCCATTTGATAAACAAACCGAAGAGTATGGCAACGGCGACCCATAATAAGTTGGCGATCAAAGGAGGCTGGTTGTTTAAAAAAGAAATTATCGGTTCAAGCATGGTCAAAAATACAAAATACTGATTTGTTAGAGGACGCTGTCCATTTGGCTTATGTTAAAGCGATACGATGAATATTGATTATCTTTATTGAAAGAAAAAGTTAATGTTGCCCTTGCGCCTGCATAATCCTGCAGGCGACTTGCGTTTTAGGTCGAAATAGCTGATCTTGTATATGCTTCTGTTTGATGTTGCATAATGAAGCGGATAAATATCACAATAAAGTTTGTATATGAAGTTGATATTGTCTTTGATCTTAATTCCTTCCCTTGTTTTTTCACAGGATATCCCGCTAAAAGAGGGCTTTGTTGTTTTTGAGCAGACGGATTCCACCGTTGCCGGAACGCGGGATCAATTATTTAATAAAGCGCAGCAATGGGCGGCTACTACGCTCAAAAAATCCCTGAAAGAAGTAAAGGAGGAAAAAAGAGAAGAGGGGAGGATCATTGTTGCGGTTGCCGGAACCATTCCTACC
>JAEUVR010000456.1 GCA_016786785.1 Chitinophagaceae bacterium | reverse complement strand
CCTTTGGATATTGTCAAAATGTTGTTTCCAGCCATTCGCATAAGTGCCGTTGAACGGAAGCAAACTCGCCGGCGACAATTGTCCCCTGTTATAGGTTTCCGCGCCCCCATGGGTAAAACGCGTTTCATCCGTAATAGCGGTAAGCATGACCCCCGTATAACCAAATAGCAATCTCTGGTAATTGTTCAGCAGGTAGGCTTCGGCCACGTTAGCGTCCGACCATACCGTAGGATCGGAATATTGATTCACTGGAGACTTGTCCAGGATGTTTTTGCAGGACTGGAGAAAAAATACTAGCCCCAGCGCTACAAAAGCGGATAATATCAATTTATATTTTTTCATGATTTTCAGCATGTTTGATTAGAAAGAAATATTGGCGCCTACTGCCAGGGTTCTCATTAAGGGATAGTTGTCCCTGTCTCCCCCTCCAAATTCCGGATCCCAGATGCCCTTGGAAGCATAAATCAGGAACAGGTTCTGCCCGGAAACATAGAACAACGCAGATTGTACCCTCAGTTTGCTTACCACTGAAGCAGGCAGGTGATACGCCAGTTGCAGGTTTTTCAACCGCGCATAGTCCAGTTGCTGGAATTCCATATCTGTTCTATGGGTATTTCTCCAATATGGAGTATAGCCCTGGTATGCCCTGGGCTTTTTCGCATCAATATTGTCGGGCGTCCATCTTCCATCGGCATAATACATATAGTAGTTTCCGGAAGTGCCCTGCTGGGAACCCAGCATCTGTTTCATAGCAGTATTTACGCCATTAACAAGGCCGCTCAATTCAATGTTTTTATACCTGAAATTAAAGGCAAGGCCAAAAGTAATTTCAGGATCTACATTTTTATCGAACAGGATCTTGTCGTCGTTATTGATCACGCCGTCGCCATTTGTATCCTGGATAATCACGTCGCCCGGAATAGCGTTGATAACATGGGGCGTTTTGCTGATCTGGTCCAGATCCCTGAAAATACCTATTGCCTTGTATAACAGTTGAGAGCCTATTGGATGACCGGTACGCCTCTGCCATGCTACGCTTTGCGCAGGCTCGTCAAATTCTATGATCTTGTTACGGGCAAAGGCAAAGTTGCCGTTGATGTTATAAGAAAAATCTCCCTTTCTATCCCTGAACCCTAATTCTATTTCCACGCCCCTGTTTTCTACGATACCGAAGTTCTCAGGGGGCAGGGAGATGCCCGCATATTCCGGCACCGATGCATTTCTTGCCGTAAGGATATTGTTTCTTCTCTGGTAAAAGAAATCAGTGTTAAAGGTCAGCTTATTGTTAAACAGCATGGATTCAAAACCGGCATTATAGGAATTGACCGATTCCCAGGTGATAGCGAGGTTGGGCATTACGGCCTGCGCCAGGGAAGTTTGGTACAACCGGTCTGCGCCATACACTCCGCCGGCTACGATATCATAGGAAGCCAGGAACTGGAATGGTTTAATCGCATCATTACCCAACTGTCCCCAGGAAGCCTTAAGTTTCAAGAAGCTTACAGGGTTATTGACTCCCCAGAAATTTTCATTCGACGCTACCCATCCTGCCAACACGCTGGGGAAAGTACCCACGCGACTACCCTTGGGGAATCGAATCGAAGCATCGCTTCTTAAAGAGAACTGGAACAGGTAGGTTTCCTTGTAGTTATAGCTTATCCTTCCGAAATAGTTTACCCTGGCATCTATGCTGGCAGTTCCTCCATTATTCTTATCCTTATCTCCGCCAGCGCTCAGATAAGGGAGCGCCCCGCTGATAAAATATTGCCGGGAAGCGTTAAAACTCTCGCCAAATTCTTCAGCCTGTTCGTAAGAGGCAAAAGCGCTTATATTATGCTCATTAAAGCTTTTATCATAATTG
>JAEUVR010000396.1 GCA_016786785.1 Chitinophagaceae bacterium | reverse complement strand
TTGAAAATTATGTTATCTATTTCTTTTATAGTTTCGAACGATTTTTTAATTCCTGAACTGCTACCGTGAAAAAGTATTAATTTTTTATCTCTATCAATCCAGTTTGGATCTAATAGTTGATAATTTCCTTTTGAGGATACGGCAAGTATGTCAGTGTATCCATCGTCATCGTAGTCAAATCCAAAAAAATCGCGTAGACTGTATTTATCTTTACTATCGGTTTCTATCTTTAATATCTCAGGGCTGTTCTCAGGGCTGTTCTCAAGGCCGTCTTTTTTACCATAAAATATAAAGAGGTGTTGATGACTTATCCCTGATTTCTCAGTTGAAGGATTAGTAAGCAATAAACATAATTCATCCATCCCATCTCCATTAACATCTCCGATAATACTCACCGAATAATCTAACGCTAAAAAATTAGAACGATCGCAATTGTAGGCCCATCCGGGTTATTACTAATACCTTCTGCAGTTCCAAAATAAACCTTTACATATCCAAATAAATCTCTGAAATTGGTCCCGCTTGAAATGATAACGTCAATATATCCGTCGCCATTTAAATCACCTGTGAATTTAGAAGTTTTTTTTATGCCTGGCGTTGCTGTAACCGATAGATAAGCCATTATGAAGAAAAGGCCGATGACTTTTTTCATTACTCAAAATTTTAATGGTTTACGCAGTTTATTTTTATTTAAAATTTCTGAATTAGAGTTAGTTCAGCCGCGCTTTGAGTAATACCTTGTTACAGGCAGTGTTTTTATCGTTCATTCGATCTTATGTCTTTGTATTTGTCAAGTGTTACTTTAAATTTCTCTTTGTCTATTGGTTGCAAAATAGCGTTGTTACTCGCTGGATATTTTTCTAAAAGTCGTTTCGGTCTTGTTGGTCGTTTTTCAAGTCCACCGCCACAATTTGGACAAACGTTATGTAGAATATTCGTCACGCACTCAAAGCAAAATGTGCATTCAAAAGTACAAATCATTGCTTCTTCGCTGTCATTAGGCAATGATTTACCGCAATTTTCGCAATTTGGTCTAATTTCAAGCATTTTGAGCTATACAAGTTGGATTGTGATGAATAGGAAAGTTGCAAGAGTTTGCTACAAAACAAAGTTCGTTAGCTTTTTTATGTATTTCGTTTGCCGTTTCAATCATTGTTTCATCGCTTACTATAGCGAGAGGGTGTAGTGTTACTTCCGTAAAGTGTCCGCATCCGTCTTGGGTTTCTTGCATTGTTCCTGTTGCGTTGTCGGAATAATCAATGACAACAATTCCTTTGTCTGCACATAAATGTAAATACCAAAGCATATGACATGATGATATAGATGCTAAAAATAACTCTTCTGGATTATGCTTTGTTTTGTCGCCACGAAATGCAGGATCAGAAGAACAAAAAATGTCTTGTTTACCGTCAATCAATATAGCGTGGCTTCGGTCATAAGAACGATAGTCCTTTGTGCCTTGCCCATTGTTGCCTGTCCACTTAATTGCTGCTTTGTAATGATGTTCTTTTGTCATTTTCGTTGTCTTGTTGTACGGTCGTTTAATATTGCCTGTAATGTTATAGGTTGGCGAAGTGCGGATAGCGATCCATCTCGCCCGGCTACCGAAGTTGATTATTTAATTAAAGTACAAGTTATAGATATTTGCCGATTGCGTTCCGTCATAGGCAACTTAAAAAATGGCTTATGACTGATCGGGCCTGCTGCCGAGCTGGTATTTTTTAATGCCCGACCCGGAACTGAAGCCCAATGGAATTACTAATGTTGAAGATAAGAACTAATGATGAATAGAATTCGGTTAGACCGAACTACTGCTGATAGCGAAAAAAGATGAGGATTTATCCGTCAGCTAGCATTCTCTGTCCCGTCAGCCTGGGGCCGCTACTGATTTCCATATATTACAGCTAAATTGAAAAACAAAAGTTGAAACACAGCTTCCGTCCGCCCCCATTTTGGCAAACCCCATGTTATGCGTTCGTGCTTGTTGTCATACTGCCACTGTTATCTTTTTTGAAAATTTACGAAGCCAAAGAAACAAAAGCACCTCACAAATTATTGTTCCAAGAACAACCCATGTAGTAGGGAATTTATCTCGTTGCCCTATAAGAAGCGCCGGCGCTGCAATTAAAATTAAAAGAATAAAACTTGTACTGTCCATACGTCTTGGAGAACTCATAATTTATAAATTTATCAGTTAACGATCTTTTCAATATTTACTACAAAGTTTTATTCTTTGTCATCTCTTTGTTTTGCATAAACATTTCAATTCTTTTTTGTCTTTCCAAATCTTCTTGTTTTTTTTCTGTGTCATTATTAGTTTCTTTTTCTGTAGTTTTTGAAGCAGCCTTAGATTCTTTTAGAAGTTGGTTTAATTTTTCTTCTTTTTCTTTTTCTCTTGCGTCATTAAGTTTTTCAAAATCTCCTTTCAGCTTTTCCATTTTATCAAAAACTAACTCACTTCTTGTTTTTTGTTCCCCTTTGTTTTGTATAATTAGCTGTTCGTTCTTTGGTATATTTGATAAGTCTGGCTTTAGTATTTCTTTTAAGTCTTGCCCAAGTCCTATAACAGTAATTCCTGCGGCAGTCATTCTTTTTACATCGTCCATTGAGGGTAGTTTTTTAATAACCTTGTCCTTAGCTTTAACTAAAAGACTTTCATTTTCAGCGTTCTTTTTATTTTCAGCGCTCTTTTTATTTTCATAATTTTTTGTCATCTTTTCTTTTACAGAAGTAAGCTCTTTTCTAATTGCATTTTCAGCGTTCCTTTTATTTTCATAATTTTTCGCCATCTTTTCTTTTACAGAAGTAAGCCCTTTTCTAATTGCATTTTCTTCATTCTTTAGTTTTTTCAACTCTTCTATCTTGTCAGGACTTTTCTCTAAATTTTTTATTTGTGTTTCTACTCGTTTTAACTGTTCTTCAAGCCTGATTTTGTCGCGCATTAGTTCTTTATTAAGCGCTGCGTATTCTTCTCTTGTCATAATAAATATTTTATTTAGTTAAAAACTCTTTTTTCGTCAGCTTGCTTTTGTAATACTCATACCAAGGGTCATGCGGCATTTTTCCAGATTTGAGTATTTTTAAATCAGCTTTAGTGATATTAGGGTCGTTAAGCGGCGCTCCTTCAAAAATATGTTTAAACCACGGTTGTTTGTTACGAGCAGGGCTTTATGCTGTGCTGGTATTTATTAATGTCCAGCCCCGAGCCACAGCCAATTGAAAACTAATGATGAAGATAACAACAAAAGCTGATAAAATTCCGTCGGCTGGATATGGGCTGATAGTGATATGAATTGAGAATATATTCATCTGCCAGCATAGCAGCAAACTCCCTGTTAGTGGCCGTTTTTAATACAGTCCTGGTATTGGAAATCTATAGCCAATAAAATACTTTTTGCCATTTATTTCAAACGCCTGCTTTTCCCTTCTCTTCTTCATGAGTTTTTGCAACTGGTTAAAATATTTTTTGTCTAAGAATATACTTGTCACGTAGCCGTTTTGCTTTCTTGTGTCTGTGCTATTAAGGTCAGGCCAATTTGTCGGCCATTGAATGGGTGTGTCTGGTGAATGACTATAGTCGGACAGCATTACTTCAATTTTTTCGGGTATCCATTTTGTGTATTTGTCAGCTTCAAAATTTAATACGAAGTCATGAATTTTGAGAACCTGCGATGGAAACCTTTTCCGATAATCTTTTGACGAAATATATCCGTAAACAGAAACACGAACCAATGTGTCAAGTTCTAAGAAAATGCTATAAGAAGGATTGTCTGTCGCCATTATCTCACCATTGGGGTCAGGATTTGTCGCATTGTAAAATCTGCTCTTTTGAAAAAGAGTATCTATTAAATTTAGTCATCAATGAGTTCTAGTTTTTCGCTTTCGTCAAGCTGTGTCACGTTGTAGCCTCTACTTTTCCAAAATAAAATGTTTCAATTGTCATATAAAATGAAGGGTGGGCCTTCTGCTCCCATGAACATAGCCCATGGGTCACTGACACTATACCAAAAGATTGGTTTACCAAAACTTGTGTCTGTGGTTTGCCCAAATGAACTATGTCCGAAAAATAGTAAGGTAAAAAGAAAAAGTGGCGTCATGTTTTTATTGAAAGATGCAATAATTAAGGTGGTTGCACCGGTCACAAAATGGCCACTAACGGACAGGTATTGCCGAAGGCGGGGTATTTTAGCGCAAAAGTTCAATCGAAGAACGAATGTTGAGCCTTGCACAACTGTACAATCGAAGCTGTTCAGCCCCGATTTTGGCAATACCTTGTTGGCGGTTCGTTGTTTTATCAATTTGCTTTGTCTTACTTTAAAAAACCAAGTTGTTTCATTATTGTTGTTCTGTCATATACTTGTGTGTGTCCGCAAACTTTCCCATCCTTAAAGTGATATATTGTTACTCCATCAGCCTCAATTTTTTTATATGTAGGCGGAAAACCTCCGATTTTACCTGTGTTTATTCCTGTCATAACCCACATAATGGCAACAAAGTCCCCATCAGAAATTGCAGTCTTGATGTCAAAATTTATGTCAGGAAAAGAGTTAAACGAATAATTTAATCTTGTCTTAAATTCAGAATGGTTTAATGTTTTTCCTTCCCAAGGGTCAGCGGTGTCTTGATAAACTGTGTAGTCAGAAGCAACGAATTGAGGTATGCTGTCAAAGTCCTTTTCATTCCAAACTTTTTGCATAAATTTTCTAAGTATTGTTTCGTTGTTCATTTGTCAAATAAAAATTGTCAAGTTGTTTGCTTGTAGTATTGTCCGTTACAATGACCGCTAACGGACAGGGCTTTATGCAGGCTGGGAATTAGTATTCCGTCTGCTGATAACCGCTGCCGATTGAAAATATATTGATGAAGTTAAGTACAAAAGTTGATAGTTATTCGTCTGCCCAACTTGCATAAAACCCATTGTTACCTGCCGTTTTGTCCTTTTAGCCGCTCAATTTCTTTTGTCAGCGTTTGTTTTTCTGTCTTGGACTTTGTCAGCCCGATTGCTTGTTTATAAAGATAAATTGCTTTGTCAAAGTCTATGTCAGCATACAAGTAACCTAACAGTTCGTAATAATAATTACTGTCTGTTAGTTTTAATTTTTCGGCTTCGGAAATTGCTTTATTGTGTCCGTAAACTTTAGCAAATGCAAATGTCCTGTTCAATGCTATTATGGGTGAATATTCAATAAGAATAAGCTGATTGTAAAGCTGTAAAATATGTTGCCATTTGTTTTGGGCTGTCTGTGTTGTATGCCAATAGGCAATACCTGCTTCCAAATGATATTTGGAAACTTCGTTTACGTTACAAGCGTTTACCAAATAGTAATTCCCTTTTTCAATCAGTGTTCTGTCCCACAAACTTTTATCTTGTTCGTCAAACAAAATGGCTTCGCCTTTATCGTTTGTTCTTGCTTCAAGCCGTGAACTTTGAAAACACATTAAAGCAAGTAAAGCGTTTGTTTGCGGTGTGTCTGTATAATCGTTGTCTGTCAAGATTAGCGTTAGTCTTATGGCTTCCGAACAAAAGTTTTTTCGGATTTGTTGATTGTTTGTTTTGGAAAAATAACCTTCGTTAAACAGCAAATACAATGTTTTCAAAACGGTGTCCAACTGTAATTTGATTTCCGTTTCGCTTAATGTTTTGATTTGGAAATTGTCGTTGCGAAGATTTGTTTTGGCTCGTAACAACCGCTTTTTTATCGTTTCTGTTTTTGTCAAAAAAGCATTGGCGATTTCTTCCACGCTGAAACCGCAAAGGATTTGAAGTGCCAAACAAATTTGACTTTCGGTCGAATTTGTCGGATTGCAAACCGCAAAAATCATTGCTAACTGACTGTCCGAAATGTTTTGATTGCTAAACTCAAAATTTTGTTCAGTTTCGTGTTCAGTTGGTTTTATAGCGTCTTTGATTTGCGTTTCAAAAAGGGCAATGTGTTTGAAAAAATCTTTGGTTTTGTTTTTGGCAACTGTATAAAGCCACGCTGTCGGGTTTTCGGGTATTCCGTTGATTGCCCAATGCTCCGATGCTTTTAGAAAGGTATCGCTGGCAATGTCTTCGGCAATTTCAATATGCTTTAAACCAAAATGACGGCATAAAACTGCCGTCATTTTCACATATTCCTGTCGGAATAAATGAGGTAAAAGTTCGTTATGTGATTTTTGGCTAATCACGTTTTAAAACTTCTCTCACTTCAATATTTCCACCTACTTGGTCAAAAATCGGATTACCTTTTGCCATTTCAACCGCTTCATCAATAGTTTCCGCTTTTACAACAATGTAACCGCTAATAAATTCTTTGATTTCGGTGTAAGGCCCGTCCGTTACCACATTGTTAGGCTTTACGGTTTTCGCACTTCCCGGAATTGGCAAAAGTGTGTTTCCTTTGTCCACTAACTTGTTTTGTGAGGCAATGCCTGCTAACCAATTCATACGTTCCTGCATTTGTTCAGGCGATGGTTTGAAGTCGGCAATGTCCTTTAGTCTGAAAATCAAAGCAAAATCTTTCATTTTTTTAGAATTTATTGTTCGTCCTAATGACGATTGAATTTTCAGAATGGGGACAAAAAGTCGCTATTTTTCCTGTCGGGCTGTGTCGGGTTAAATGGCAGGTAACGAACAGGGCTTTGTGCAGGTTGGGAAATAGCATTCCGTCTGCCGATAACCGCTGTCGATTGAAAATATATTGATAAAGTTAAGAACTAAAGTTGATAGATATTCGTCTGACCGAACTGAAGCTGAGATTTGCAAATAGCTGAGGACATATTCGTCTGCCCAACTTGCATAAAACCCATTGTGTGCAGTATTAATACCCCTTCAACTGCATATCATGAAAACTTCCAGTTAAATGAAGTTGATCCCAATAGTTAGCTGCCGGGAAAGGTCCTTTTCCTGCTCCTAAAAGAGTTACATCAAAATTTCCATCCACATAAGTATAATCTCCATCTTCCTCATGTTGTGAATATATCTTTGAAATATTCAACTTGATATAACTATCTGAAAAACCCGCATAGTTAATATTGGCATCTTTTCTAATTGTTTGCCAAACATTGTTATGTAGATCTCCACTAGTATAATAGTAACCAACGGAGGCAGAAGTAACATCAGTAGTTGTGTTTGCTGTAGTAGAAGACCAATACATTTGTCCAACTTGTAAAGATTTCGTTTTAAATTTGGGAGAGGTAATCCTTATCATATACGTCACGCCTGCATAACCCTCAGGATAAGGCGGATTAGCTGGAGTATATATTTTTCCATCCATATCAAAATATAAAGTAGCTGTAGAACTATCATTATTATCTTGTTTCACAATTATGTCGTGGGTTCCACTACAAGATGTGTCTGTTTGATTTGTCCCTGTAGTACCAATATCTTCAGGAGTAAAAACCATTTTCGCACTTACGCCCCACGAGGGGACTTGAGCATAGCTATCTGATTTCTTACAACTGTCTAAAGAAACTATTAGCCACATCAAAATACTATAAGTTGTTAAAATTTGCTTGAACATATTTATTAGAATTTACAAATGCCTACTCTTTCAAAATGCAGTTTTCGGCTTCACTGGTTGAGCAGAATCGTCTTGGTATGTCAACGGGGTAAAACTGCGAAGAAATTGTCCCTATAACAAGGGTGTTTTGCGCGTATTGGCTACAGTATTTTTCCCGTTGCAGCGTGTCGGACGTTTATTGCACACAACACAACAATTTATGCTACTACCCGACATTGTCTAATTCTTAAATCGCTGTAAATAACCCGTTTAATAAACATACATTTTTCATTGGCGGCACCATCAATGAAAATAAAAAATTTTATAATATGTTGTTTGGCTAAATAATTATTACCTACGCCGTTTTTATGAAAACCGCCCATCTCTACATTTTCTTAATTTTGACGCCTGATGACCGACGAATATTATATGCTGATGGCGTTGAAGGAGGCGCGGAAGGCTTACGAAGCCGGAGAAGTGCCCGTGGGAGCGATCATCATGCAACAGGATAAAGTCCTGGCGAAGGGATATAACCAGGTGGAGCGGCTGAACGACCCGACCGCGCACGCGGAGATCATCGCGCTTACCTCGGCATTCAACTTCCTGGGAAGCAAATACCTTCCCGAAGCGACCATATACGTTACGGTCGAGCCCTGCCTCATGTGCGCAGGAGCGTTATACTGGAGCAAGATCGGCAGGGTGGTGTATGGCGCCGCCGATGATAAGAACGGATACCGGAAAAGCTGCGCCTGCCCGCCGGCAATTAAAGATATTCCCCTGGCTCCCCATCCCCCGTTCCATCCCCGCACAGAACTGACCGCCGGTATACTGGAATCGGAATGCGCCGCTATTATGAAGGAGTTTTTTAAGGCCAGAAGATAAACGCGCAATCAGATCACCAGAGGAAGAAAGCCCTATTGTGTTTTACAGTAGGAATACGCGAGAAGAAGAGCTAGTTAACATTAGAATTTGGGCGCATTTAAATGCACCCGCTAATCCTGGTAATAAAAAGGGAGCTTGCACCGCCTATCCTACCAGAACAGCGACGCTCCGTTAGGGACGTTTGCGAAGGCTACGGCGATAATGGGCAGCCATCAACAGAACCGCTGCCCCTCCCCATTCAGTCTAAAATCTTCCCCAATAAAAATTTGTCGGTATATTAATATTACAAGGACTAAATTTGCAGTCCGATATGTTGCGAATGATCGTTCCTCACGGCGATCAGCAGTGTCGAATGATCTCAACGATTAATTAACGCTCAAAATACATTAGCTATGGCATTTACACTACCCGCGCTTCCTTACGCATTCGATGCGCTGGAGCCCTACATTGATACGACAACCATGCAGATCCATCATGGCAAACATCACCAGGCTTATATCGACAACCTCAATAAAGCAATTGCCGGAACCCCCAATGAAAATAAATCGCTGGAAGAACTGGTGGCTAATGCAGGATCTATCAGTCCCGCTGTAAGAAATAACGGCGGCGGACACTGGAACCATAGCTTTTTCTGGGAAAGCCTGGCCCCCAAGGCAGGAGGCGCCCCTACTGGAAAGCTGGCAGACGCGATCAACGCTGCTTTCGGATCGTTTGACGCTTTCAAAGAAAAATTCAACGCCGCCGGCGCTACCCGCTTTGGCTCCGGATGGGCCTGGCTGATCGTAAAAGACGGCAAGCTGGAAGTTTCTTCCACGCCTAACCAGGACAACCCGCTGATGGATGTGGCCGAAGTGAAGGGGACCCCGCTGCTGGGAGTGGACGTTTGGGAACATGCTTATTACCTGAAATACCAGAACCGCAGACCGGAATACCTGGCCGCTTTCTGGAATGTAGTGAACTGGAATAAAGTGAGCGAACGCTTCGAAAAAGCGTAATAACCGACTATCGCGCAACCAGGATCGGCTTCATCCGGAATAGATGCCTGTATCATTCACAAGGAAGAATAGGATCATATACATCGGAGCGCTCATTACAAATGGGTTAAACAACTATAGCGCAACCAGGTTCAGCCTCATCCGGAATAGATGCCTGTATCCTCCTCAACGAATAACAGGGTTTTATCCGCGAGAGCGCTTATTACGATGGGTTCGGCCCTGAAGCGCAGGGTTTCCTGAAAATGAATATCTTTATCCATTCCGGGTCTTCCGGAATGGATATTTTTTTAAATAGCTAGTGTATGAAAAATACCGGATCGCTCCTTATTATCGGTTGTATTATACTGTTATCCGCCTGCTCGGGCGGCGGCAAGAAAGTGCTGATCATGTCCAGCGGAAAAGTGCAGCTGAATGGCAACGCCATCACCGCTTCATCGGGCGGCACGCATACCGAGACTACCCTGGTCCCGGATGGCGACAATATCAGCGTGGTCTCGGAATCGGGGACGACCAACTTTACCGTGAAAGAACCAGGTATCTATATACTAAACCTGAAAAAAGACACCGTGGTGGGCAGCTACCAGCGGACCGGAACCGACCAATTCCAGGAAGTGATCACCCAGAAAGACCTGGCCCGTCGCATCGACAGCCTGTACCTCCTGGCGCAGGGCCTCAATGTGAATGAAGCGTCGAGGAACTATAATATTCCCCCTTTCCAGCTATCGCATATCACCAATAACCTCCAGGCGCAGATCGTTGGCCCCTTCCTGAAAATGCCGGGCTCCTTCGATCCGTCCAAGGAACATGAAGTGTATAAATTCTATACCAATAAGGAAATAATGGAGATCATCGATAAGCTAAAGCCTATGATCTCTACTAAACCTAAACAATAAACGAAGGTTCCCCCGTCGCCTGAGCAACCGCAGTCTGCATAGACGCCAAACAATTCGCCCAGCGTAGGCAATCCGGCAGTAGTCTCCCGCTCGCTAATAAAATAGCCTTTGCCTAAGCCCTATAGCTTCTCTTCATTCCTCATCTGCGGAAACAGCAGCACATCCTGTATGGAAGACTGCCCCGTCATCAGCATGCACAGCCGGTCGATGCCGAAACCAATGCCCGCAGTGGGCGGCATGCCATATTCCAGCGCGCGCAGGAAATCGTAGTCGATAAACATGGCTTCATCGTCGCCCCGTTCCATCAGCCGGAGCTGCTCCTCGAAGCGTTCGCGCTGATCGATGGGATCATTCAGCTCTGAATAGGCATTGGCCATTTCCTTGCCGTTGATGATCAGCTCGAAACGCTCTACCAGCCCGGGTTTGCCGCGGTGCTTCTTGGTGAGCGGGCTCATCTCTACCGGGTAGTCGGTAATAAATGTAGGTTGTATAAAATGTTCTTCGCACCTGGCGCTGAAGATCTCGTCGACCAGCTTGCCCACGCCCATGGACTTGTCTGCATG
>JAEUVR010000357.1 GCA_016786785.1 Chitinophagaceae bacterium | reverse complement strand
CTCAAATATGGAGTTTTTTAATATATAAAATACTGTTGCAACACTTTATTGATTAGAATCAAATAATTGAGGTTTTTTCCTTGCCTTTGCAATCCCCTAAATTTGCACGCATGCTCAAAAAGGGGATCATCCGGTCGATTGATTTTTTTTATCCCAGGTTCAGTAAGCTGATGCCCTTACAGACCTTTCGTTATGCCGTCTGCGGCGGCGCGAATACGGTATTGGATATTTTTCTCTATTTTATCGCCTATAATTTTATCCTGGATAAAAATATTGTGTATACGCCCGCCGGGCCTGTCAGTCCGTATATTGCCGCCTTTCTCCTTGCTTTTTCCATCAGTTTTCCTACCGGCTATCTCCTGAACAAGCATATTGTTTTTCCCGGGTCGGCCCTATTGGGCAGGGTGCAGTTGTTCCGCTATTTCCTGCTGGTAGTGGTATGCGTGGCCCTGAATTATATTTTTATCAAGTTGTTTGTCGAGCATTTCGGGATATACCCCACGATCTCCAAGGTCCTGACTACGGTGATCGTCGTTTCTTTCAGTTACCTGACACAGAAAAACTTCACTTTCAGGAAAGGCTGACAATTTTTCATCCTGATTGTCAACGGCATAATCATTGTTACCCTCAATAGAACAATAAATACATAATCATCATGGGAAAAATAATCGGAATTGACCTTGGAACTACCAATAGCTGTGTTGCCGTTATGGAAGGCAACGAGCCGGTAGTGATCGCAAATGACGAAGGTCGCCGGACAACGCCTTCCGTTGTGGCTTTTCTGAAGAATGGAGAGCGCAAAGTGGGAGACCCGGCGAAAAGGCAGGCTATTACGAATCCGCACAATACCATTACTTCCGTTAAGCGCTTTATGGGAAGACGATTTGACGAAGTAACTGAGGAAATCAGCCACTGGAGTTATAAAGTGACAAAAGGTGACAATAATACGGTACGAATTGACATAGACGGGCGTTTATATACTCCCCAGGAAATTTCTGCTATGATACTTCAGAAAATGAAGAAAACCGCGGAAGATTACCTCGGGCAGGAAGTGAAGGAAGCAGTGATCACCGTTCCTGCTTATTTCAACGACGCCCAGCGGCAGGCGACCAAGGAAGCCGGCGAGATCGCAGGTTTGACGGTAAGACGTATCGTAAACGAGCCTACGGCTGCGGCATTGGCTTATGGCCTTGATAAAAAGGCGCATGATATGAAGATCGCCGTATTCGACCTGGGCGGCGGCACTTTTGATATCTCTGTGCTGGAACTGGGCGAAGGCGTATTCGAGGTAAAAAGCACCAATGGCGACACCCACCTTGGCGGAGACGATTTTGATAAGGTGATCATGGACTGGCTGGCCAATGAATTCAAATCGGAAGAATCGGTAGATCTCCGCAAGGATCCGATGGCTTTGCAACGTTTGAAGGAAGCTTCTGAAAAAGCCAAGATAGAACTGTCCTCCTCCAGCGAAACGGAGATCAACCTGCCCTATATCACCGCGGTAGACGGCGTTCCCAAGCACCTGGTTAAAAAACTTACCAGGGCTAAGTTTGAGCAACTGTCGGATACCCTGTTTGAAAGATGTTTGAAGCCCTGCGAACAGGCCTTAAAAGACGCCGGTTTATCGGCGTCGCAGATCAATGAGATCATCCTGGTGGGCGGTAGCACCCGTATTCCTAAGGTGCAGGAGATCGTAGAGAAATTTTTCGGTCGCAAGCCGAGCAAGGGCGTGAATCCTGATGAAGTGGTTGCCTTGGGCGCCGCTATCCAGGGAGCGGTACTGACCGGCGAAGTAAAGGACGTATTGTTACTGGATGTTACCCCGCTTTCCCTGGGCATTGAGACCATGGGCGGCGTGATGACGCGGCTGATAGAATCGAATACTACCATACCGACCAAAAAATCGGAAGTGTTTTCTACCGCCAGCGATAACCAGCCTGGCGTTCAGATCCATGTATTGCAGGGAGAAAGGCCCCTGGCTTCGCAGAATAAAAGCCTGGGCATGTTCAACCTTGACGGTATTCCTCCCGCGCCCAGGGGCGTGCCCCAGATCGAAGTGATCTTCGATATTGACGCCAACGGCTTGCTGCATGTAACGGCAAAGGACAAGGGCACGGGCAAGGAACAAAAGATCAGGATAGAAGCCGGCAGCGGCCTCACCAAGGAAGAAATTGAAAAGATGAAGAATGAGGCCCGCGCCAATGAGGCTTCCGATAAAGAAGCCAAGGAAAAGATCGAAAAGATCAACCAGGCGGATAGCCTGATCTTCCAAACGGAGAAACAGCTGAAAGAGTTTGGCGATAAGATCCCGGCTGATAAAAAAGCGCCTATTGAAGCGGCATTGAATAAGCTGAAGGAAGCGCATAAATCGCAGGATATCGCAGCGCTTGACGCGGCAACGGCTGAAATGAATACAGCTTGGACGGCAGCGTCTGAAGAGATATACAAGGCGCAGGCGGGCGCGCAGCAACCTGGAGCAGATGGCGGTCAGGGCGCTCAACAGCAGCCGCAGGACGGATCTAATGCGGCAGGAGGCGAAAATGTCACCGACGCGGAATATGAAGAAGTGAAGTAAATAGCGCATTACCCATATAGTAAAGCGGGCGTATCGAATCAGATGCGCCCGCTTTTTTTAGTTGGGTTACAGCATTCGGTTGGCCGGTCCCGTATCCTTTCCGGTCGCCGGCGGTATCCATTTTGCAAGGTCCTATATAATACCCATTTTTTCCATCAGGAAAGAAGCATTTTTATTCTTGGCCACGCCGCGGCGCAACGCATAGTCGACCAGCAGCTCGCCGTTTTCTATGCTGCTTTCGAAACAATAGTTGTTTACC
>JAEUVR010000341.1 GCA_016786785.1 Chitinophagaceae bacterium | reverse complement strand
ACTGCCTGCATATATCGGTATATTGGTACATTTGCACTACTCCATAAAGGGCAAAGAAACAAAAGCACAATCCTGATGACTGATTTTAAAAGATATTTGGTTACCGCGGCGCTTCCTTATGCCAACGGACCGCTTCATATAGGGCATCTTGCCGGTTGTTACCTGCCCGCCGATATTTATGTCCGTTACCAGAGAGCCAGAAAACGCGATATTAAATTTGTGGGCGGCAGCGATGAACACGGCGTTCCCATTACCATACGGGCAATGAAAGAAGGCGTAAGCCCTCAGCAGATCGTAGATAAATACCATGCGATCATCAGGGACAGCCTCGCCGAAATGGGCGTTTCCTTCGATATCTATTCCCGCACGTCCAGCCCCGTACACCATCAGACCGCCGCTGATTTTTTTAAGAAATTATACGACGACGGGCTATTTGAAGAAAAAGAGACCGAACAGTATTACGACGAGAAAGCCGGTTTGTTCCTGGCCGACCGGTATATCACCGGGACCTGCCCCGTATGCGGTAACGCCAATGCCTATGGCGACCAATGCGAAAGCTGCGGATCAACGCTTAGCCCCGAGCAACTCATCAACCCCCGCTCTACCCTGAGCGACGCCATACCGGTTAAAAGAAAGACCAAACACTGGTATTTTCCCCTGCAGAACTACGAGGAATGGCTGAGGACCTGGATACTGGAGGGACATAAAGAGTGGAAGAATAACGTATACGGACAATGCAAAAGCTGGCTCGACAGCGGCCTGCAGCCCCGCGCCATGACCCGCGACAGTTCCTGGGGGATAAAAGTGCCTCTTCCCGATGCCGAGGGCAAAGTGCTATACGTATGGTTTGACGCGCCTATCGGCTACATCAGCGCCACCAAGGAGCTGACGCCGGACTGGCAGGACTACTGGTGTAAAGAAGACACGAAACTTGTGCATTTTATTGGAAAAGACAATATCGTTTTTCACTGTATCATCTTTCCCTCCATGCTAAAGGCGCACAAAAATTTTGTGCTGCCCGAAAACGTCCCGGCCAATGAATTTCTTAACATTGAAGGCGATAAGGTTTCTACCAGCAGGAACTGGGCCGTATGGGTGCATGAATACCTGAAAGACTTTCCCGGTCAACAGGATACGCTGAGGTATGTGCTATGTATTAACGCCCCGGAAACAAAGGACAATGATTTTACCTGGAAAGATTTCCAGGACCGCAACAACAGCGAGCTGGTAGCCATCTTCGGGAACTTTATTAACCGCGCAATGGTGCTGATGCACAAGCTTTGCAAAGGCAAAGTGCCTCCATTGCATACCGATATACTGGATGATACAGACCGCGCGTTGATCGCGGATATTGAAAATGCCAAACCGGTAATCGAAACCCTGCTGGAACAGTTCCGGTTCCGCGATGCGCTGTATGAAGTGATCGACCTTGCAAGAAAAGGGAACAAATACATGCAGGAAAAACAGCCCTGGATCGTTGCCAGGGAACTGGAAAAAGATCCGCAACAACAAAAGCTGATCGACAACTGCCTGCATCTTTGCCTGCAGCTGGCCGCCAACCTGGCCATACTGATCAACCCATTCCTTCCCACAACGGCAAAAAAAATACTGCATCTGCTAAAGGTGGTAGACAAGATGCTGGACTGGGAAAATGCGGGAAAGCTAAAACTGCTGAGCGTCGGCTATAGCCTGAGAACCCCGGAACTGCTGTTCCGGAAGATTGAAGACGAAGAGATCGCCGCGCAGATCGCCAAATTAAAAGGCGGACTGCCCCAGCCCGCCGCAGAAACCGCGCCAGCCAATAAAAACAAAGCGGGAAACACGCCGTCCGCATCAACAGAAGCACAAACAAACGCGCAGGGGACGGAAGCCGCGCTGTCTCCTGTCAAGCCTACTATCGTCTATGACGATTTTGCCAAGCTTGACTTTAAAACAGGCGTCATCCTTGCCGCCGAAAAGGTAGAGAAAGCCGATAAATTACTAAAGCTGGAAATAGACCTGGGCTTCGAAAAAAGGACCATTGTTTCGGGTATCGCGCTTCATTTTACGCCGGAAGAGATCATTGGCAAACAGGTGGTGGTAGTGGCAAACCTGGCCCCCCGCAAAATGAAAGGCATTACCAGCAACGGCATGATCCTGATGGCGGAAGACAAAGAGGGAAAGCTTCATTTTGTGAATAGCCCGGATAACGTTCCGCCAGGATCGGGAGTAAGCTAGG
>JAEUVR010000294.1 GCA_016786785.1 Chitinophagaceae bacterium | reverse complement strand
ATATATTCGCCGGTGATCTGTTGCCGGAAGGTATAAGCGAAGAAAAAAATGGAGAGGCCTACCAATCCCCAGCCGCAGAACTGGTATAACCAATAATTGGATATCTTTTTCAGTAAGCCCATGCAACCAAAGGTAGCGACTCGGTTTCAGCTTTAACGCCTTATGCGACCGCAGATAAAAACTCATGAGCGCTACCCGGTCAAAATTAGTTTTTTGACAAAAAAAATACCGTTAAATTGGGATATACGGCAGAATAAATAAATTTCCGGCGCGCATTATACGCTCTTTTGAGAAGGGATTTCACCTGTTTTCAAAAGGAAAATCAACCTGAACAGCGCAATTTTTATAGATAAAATTCAGTTATTCCCTGTCTTAAACAGTAATTTTGACCCCTTAAATGATTCTGATGGAGATCCCTCCCGGCGCCTTATTAAAGTCAATAAACTCCCCTGCTGATCTTAAAACCCTTGGCCGCGAGCAGTTACAAACGCTGGCTGATGAGTTAAGGCAGTACATTATCGACGTGGTGAGCGTTCATGGGGGGCATTTCGGCGCAAGCCTGGGCGTGGTGGAACTATCGGTTGCGCTTCATTATGTTTTTAATACGCCATACGACCAGTTGGTATGGGATGTAGGCCACCAGGCCTATGGCCATAAGATATTAACCGGGAGAAGGGAATCCTTTCTTTCCAATCGCAAATACCAGGGACTTAGCGGCTTTCCCAAAAGAAGCGAAAGCGAGTACGACAGCTTTGGGGTCGGCCATTCTTCTACCTCTATTTCCGCAGCCCTGGGAATGGCGATGGCCGCCCGGTTCAAGGGCGAGAACAGGAAATGTGTGGCCATTATCGGCGATGGCGCCCTGACCGCCGGACTGGCTTTTGAAGGCATGAACCATGCAGGCGTGGCGGATACCGACATGCTGATCATCCTGAACGATAACTGCATGAGCATCGATCCAAATGTGGGCGCGCTAAGAGAATACCTCACCGATATCACCACTTCCCCTGCGTATAATAAAGTAAAGGACGATGTCTGGAAAGCATTGGGCAAGCTTCCCGTCGGCGCCAATTTTACCAGGGAGATGGCCAGCAAACTGGAGCATAGCGTAAAGGGATTCATCAATAAAAGCAGCAATCTTTTTGAAGCCCTGAAGCTGCGGTATTTCGGTCCGATCGACGGGCATAACATCACCAAGCTGGTAGACACGCTGAAAGACCTGAAAGATATTCCGGGGCCCAAACTGTTACATGTGCTTACCGTAAAAGGGAAGGGATACGCATTAGCAGAAAAAGACCAGACCGTATGGCATGCGCCCGGACTCTTCGATAAGATCACGGGAGAGATCTATAAAAAGCAATACGAGCTTCCCCAGCCCCCCAAATACCAGGATGTTTTTGGCAGGACCATCATCGAACTGGCCGAAAACAACAAAAAGATATTCGGCGTAACGCCGGCTATGCCATCGGGCTCCTCCTTAAAATTTATGATGGACCAGATGCCCGACCGGGCGTTTGACGTGGGGATCTGCGAACAGCACGCCGTTACCCTGAGCGCGGGCATGGCTACGCAGGGCATGAAAGTGTTCTGTAATATCTATTCCACTTTCATGCAAAGAGGATTCGACCAGGTGGTGCATGATGCCGCCATTCAAAAGCTCCCCGTGATCTTTTGCCTGGACAGGGCGGGACTGGTAGGCGAGGACGGCCCCACGCATCATGGCGCATACGATATTGCCTATATGCGCTGCATCCCCAATATGATCGTCAGTTCGCCCATGAATGAAAGCGAATTGCGCAATCTTATGTATACGGCGCAGTTGGATACTACCGATCTGCCCTTCGTGATCCGGTATCCGCGCGGCCAAGGCGTTATGCCTGAATGGGAAACGCCTTTCCGGGAGATCGTTATCGGCAAGGGAAGAAAGCTGAAGGATGGTCATGGCATTGCGATACTTTCCTTTGGCCACCCGGGTAATTTTGCCGCCGCGGCCATCCGCGCCTTGAGAGCAGAGGGTATTGACCCTGCGCATTACGACATGCGTTTTGCCAAGCCGCTTGATGAAACGCTGCTGCACGAGGTATTCGCCAACTACGATCGTATCCTGACCGTAGAAGATGGAACGGTTAAGGGCGGTTTTGGCAGCGCCATCCTCGAATTTATGGCTGAACATCGCTATAGCGCCGAAGTAAAAATATTGGGGATCCCCGACCGGCTCGTTGAGCACGGCTCTTTAAAAGAGCTGCATAAAGAATGCGGATTTGACGCGGCAGGCATAGCCGAAGCAGTCAGGAAAATGATGAAGGATACGATTAAAGCCAGGGCTTCACATCCATGATTTCCCGCCTGACGGTTTAGATTTTATTACTCCAACACAAACTCCGCCTCTTCTTCCCTGTTCTCGTTAAATTCAATAATGAAATTATTTTTCCCTTCTCCGATCATTATGGTAAGGTATTTCTGCTGCACCAGCTCAAGCAGGGAAAGAAAGGTAAATATTGCCTGCAACCGGTCTTCGCATACTTCAAAGATCTTTTCAAAGCTCATCAGTTTTTCGCGTCTAGCCGACGACAGCATATACTCGCGGCTTTCTTCCATGGTGTAATTGTACCGCACCACGGTATGCACAGGCTTGTTATTGCGTTCTTCCAACCGCTTAACCACTCTTTCAAAAGCCTTCATCAGCTTAAATAAAGTGATCGCCTGGATCTCTGTGCCTTCGCTGTTTTCTTCTCCTATATAGGTAAGCTCCCTGGAAAGATTGCCCCTCTTGATCATCAGCATTCGCCCGGCTTCCATTTCGGCAAGCCGGAGCGAAGCTTCTTTGAATTTTTTATACTCCAGGATCTTATCCACCAGCTCCTGCCGGGGATCCACTTCATTGCCCTGTTCATCCAACTCCTTCCTGGGCAATAATAATTTTGCCTTAATACGCATGAGCGTAGAAACAAAAAGGATAAAC
>JAEUVR010000267.1 GCA_016786785.1 Chitinophagaceae bacterium | reverse complement strand
AAACATGTTTATCATATCTACGAGAAATTACACGTACATAATAAAGTAGAGGCCATTAATAAATTCTTTGGACGGTAAGAGTTTTTCGGTAACTGTACGACGCAGCTTCTCTCTCTGCGTCGTACGCTCTTACCACGGTATAATCAGCTTATTGTTTTTTCTTTCCACGTCGGCCATACGCCTGGATGGGTCTATTTCCAGGGATTTCATCTCTGATAGTCTTCTGTTAACCTCTACAGTATAGGTTGGATGCGTCCATTTCCAGGCGTCAAATACTGTTTGGGGAACGGAGACGTCTTCCTGGGGCTTTTCGCCAAACATAAAATATTGGGGAACATATGCCAGCTGGCGGCTACCGTCTTTGTATTCGATCATCAGGTCGATAGGCATGGGCATCTTCCCGATTCTCCTGAGGCGGATCTTCGACTTGCCTCCTTCTTCCCATAAACTGTCTATGCCATAGTCGATCGTTTTGACAGAGTTCACCCAGTATTCTTTGTACCAGTCCAGCTCTATATGGCTAACCTTTTCGGCTACCCGCATAAAATCATTTACATCGGGATGCTTAAAACGCCATTGCCGGTAATATTCGAGCATGATCCTGTTCAGGTTGTCTTCTCCAACGATATATCCCAGTTGTGAAAGGAATACGCAGCCTTTTGAATAGGCGGCTGCAGCATACGCGTTATTGTTGTCATAATGATCGGCATGGGTGGTCAGGGGTTCCTCAAAGCCTGTCCTTGCGAGGTAAAAATAAGTATCATAATTTTCGGAATGGTAACGGGGAAGTATATTGCTCAACGAGTCCAGGGCGCGCAGACCGGCGGCATTTCCGGCCAGTCTTTTCCTGATAACCGTTCGCTGATAAAAATCCTGAACCTTATCGGTCGCCCATTCGGTAAATCCTTCATCCATCCAGGGATATAACGATTCATTGGTTGCGAGCAGCATCTGGTACCAGGTGTGCATCCATTCGTGAAAAACCGTTCCCAGCCCGGGCCCAGCCAGAAGGGTAGCCATCGGGTATTCCATTCCTCCGTCCCCGCCCTGGATAAAAGAATATTGTTTGAAGGGATAAGCGCCGAAATTTTTGACGATAAAAGGATAAACGGCTACCGCCGCATCGGCCACTTCGTTCCATTGATCGTCTATTGAGGCAATATAATTGCGGAGGTTATGATTATACTCCGCTTTAATTTCCGGTTGCAGGTCGTTAAACTGTTGTTGCAGGAAACCTTCGTCGCGGTTGTATAATACGTGGATATCCGGTCCTCCCGGTATTTTGCGTACCAGGTGTTTGTATTCCGGGTCTGCCGCCCAAACAAAATCATGCACATCGGGGGCGATAAAATGCCAGGTCAGCTTTTCGCCTGCCGGACGGACTACTTTGGTTCCCGGCGTTTCATATCCATAGCCGATCTGGTTGGCATTTTGAAGGTATCCGGTCGCCCCGAGAATATAATTTTTATCAATGCTGATCTTCACGTCAAAATCTCCCCATACGCCATAAAATTCCCTGGCGATATAAGGGGTAGGATGCCAGCCATCCTGGTCGTATTCGCAGAGTTTGGGATACCATTGGCTCATGCTGAAACGAACGCCGTTGGCTGCGTCCCGCCCGCTTCTACGAATCTGCAGGGGGATCTGCGCGTGGAAATCCATTTCAAAAACTGCTTTCGACCGGGGTAGGATGGGTTTGGTCAGCTTTACTTCCAGAATGGTTTCGTGTACGGTAAACGGTTGGGGAGCGCCGTTCATGGTCAGGGAAGATATTTTCTGGTAGCCTGTTTCATCTTCTTTCAGGTTGCCTATTCTGTCGCGCACCCTTGCATCCCAGTTGGGGCGTCCGCTAATTTTTATTTTTCCTAATTCCCGGCTGCGCACATCCATCATACTATTCGGTTGGAAGGCATTCCAGTACAGGTGATAGAAAACCCTTGTCAGCGTATCGGGCGAATTATTGGAATATTCCAGTCTTTGTTTGCCGGTGAAGGTATTGGCGGCGGCATCCACGTCTGCCTGCATGGTATATTTTACCCTTTGCTGCCATTTGGATGATTGCGCAACACCGAGAAGAAAAGCAAGGACCAGCGCGACGGATAAGAAAATTTGTTTCATCATAAGGTCATCTTATCCTTTAACAGCCTGCCTTTGGGAGAGAAGTAAAGATTTCTTTTCTGGATATCGCTTTTGATCGCTTCTATCCGGTATTGGATGACGTTATCGGGCATTTCTATCTTGGTTGTTTTGCCGATGGTCCATTCGGCATATTTGCTTCTTTCAAAGCCTTCTTCCACGGCTTCAGGGAGATCTTCCTGAGGTATGCTCTCCTCTGTGCTTTCCCATATTCCCTTATTCGTAAATGTGGCCAGGTATTCTTTTTCGTCCAAGGTAAAAGAAGCGCTGAATCCGCTCAGCTTGTCCATCCAGGAGACATTGGTAGCCATGGGATATTTCTCCGTAAACCTGTTGGTCACTTCCGCGGGTATCTTTCTAAGCTGGGCATGGGAAGTAACGCTGACCCCCAGGATAAGACAAAGGGTAAAAATTAAGCTGAAGATCTTTTTCATAATCTGATCATTTAGTAAGACAAAGATGCGGCAGTATTCCCTATATCGCGAGTAAAACTTTTAATTATAACACAATTTTCAGAATCAATAACTTATATATTGAAGCTATCGTTGCGCTTCAGCCGATGAACCCGTTGCCGGGTTTGCTTAGCTTAATGAAAACCAAACCCATGCTGTGACGCGCTGTCTCGCTTATCGATCGCCAGATCTGCATATCTTTTGCGTCTTATAGTTCTTCGACGTATTCCACTTCAGGATATGTTGTTCCGGGCTCAACCTTAACGCGCCGCCCAACCGGAGATAAAATTTAATGGATATGCGCCGGTAAGCGTTTTGGTTTTTACGACAAAAATAAGGATAATGGCTGTTGGACGCGCGATTGCTCGTATATTATAGGGCAATAAATACAGTCGCGGCATGAGCGAGGGAAAACCTCATATTGATGCAATGGACCAGGAAGAAGCCCGGCGCGTAGCCAGGCTTATCGCCGGCTTTATCCGGGGAGAGCTATCCCGAACGGAATGGGACGATCTGGATGACTGGATAGCCGCCAGCGATAAAAACATGCAGTTGTTTGAACAATTAACGGACGAAGATCATTTAAGCGAGTCTGTTGAATGGTTGCTCCAGGTTGGCGGGCAGACGATAATCCGGCAGAAAAAGGATTCCCAAACAGCATATCCGCGATTACAAAGTCCGATAGGAAAGCTGTGGATATATGGCGCGGCGGCGGTCATGCTGATCATCTTTGGAGCCGTATATTATAAATATGCCATCTTGCCGGGAAAGAGAAACGTTACTGTTCCGGAATGGCCTGCTAACGTTGATACAGAACCGGGAAATAAAGCTCCTGTTTTGATCTTCAGGGACGGAAAGCGGGCGTCTCTTTCTTTAAGGACAGACTCCTCCTTGTTGGTAGCCCCCAATGTCTATGCGCATATCGGAGAGCGTGTTTTGAACTATCCCGAGGAAGCCAATGGCCTGGCAAACGACGACTGGAATATTTTACAAACGCCGGCGGGAAACGATTACGGATTAAGATTATCCGATGGTTCAAGCGTTAGGCTGAATACGGCTTCAGCGATCCGCTACCCGGTGGCGTTTAACCATACTGAAAGGATTG
This sequence comes from Chitinophagaceae bacterium, assembly GCA_016786785.1. Taxonomy (GTDB): domain Bacteria; phylum Bacteroidota; class Bacteroidia; order Chitinophagales; family Chitinophagaceae; genus Flavitalea. Next base: position 761 of record JAEUVR010000267.1, on the reverse strand, counting down.
TCGAGCTGAGAGGCGAAGCCTATTTTGAAGTGCAGGAAGATCCGGCCAGGCCATTTCTGGTGAAATGCGGCAATACTACGATAAGGGTCACAGGCACCCGTTTTAATATCAATGCCTATCCGGGAGAAAATAAGCATAGCGTTGTCTTGCTGGAAGGAAGCGTGGAGATACAAAGACTATCCGAACAGGTCAGGCTGCTGCCCAATCAACAGGCTATCCTTATAGATAGCTCTTTACCAGGCTCCCCGGCGCAAGAGAACCCCGGTAAAATAATTTTTGCGGGGAAGGAAATAATGGTCCGGGATCATGCAGGGGCGGAAGAGGATATCGCATGGACAAAGGGGCTGTTTTCCTTCCATAAGGCGGCAATAGAAGAAGTCATGCAACAGGCGGCCAAATGGTATGGTATAACGGTTAGATATAATGGAAAAACAAATCAGGAGTTCTCGGGAAACATCCCAAGGAGTTCAACGCTGGAAGAATTTTTACAGATGCTGCAACTTTCGGGTGAGATCCGGTTTGCCATAAACGGGAAGCAGGTAGTCGTACAGCCCTGAACAGGTTTATCCGCTGTCTGCGCTATTCTCTCGCTGAAGAAAGATCCGAAGGCGCTGCGCGCTCATCTTTTATCCGGCTCTCAAACCGATATTTATGAAATGGTTACCGGTTTTATTGTTTGCCGCCATTCTTCATATTCATCCTGTCGCCAGCGGTCAGGAGATTTCCCTTCATCTTATCAATGCTCCCATACAACAGGCGTT
>JAEUVR010000259.1 GCA_016786785.1 Chitinophagaceae bacterium | reverse complement strand
CAGCAGTTGAAGGTTGTTTTGCGTTTTGCGCTTCCTCAACAGTATGGTCGCGTCAAAAAACAGGTTCTCCTTTAGTTCATAAGCGGCCGATAGCTGGAAATTAATGCCGTTTGCAGGCGGGCCGCTCGGCAGCGAATATCCATAATCGCCCGCGCTACGGGTATTATACAGCTTAAAAATATCTCCTCCATAATTGGCATTGCCGGTATCTACTCCCTGCTTCCAGGCGATCAGCCGCGCGGCAGTCGTAAGTTTGGGCAGCGGCTGATAGCGGACGATGCCAACGACCTCAATAAAATTAGCGCCGAAAGGATGCGCCAGCGGCTGATTATAATGATTATATCCCGAAACAGAATCATAATGCGTATATGAGAATGGCCTTACAAGGTTCAATTCCGCTTGCATATCCAGGTTGTCTACATTAAATACATTAATATATTTTCCGCCTAGCTGAACGCCGTATTTATTGCCAAACCAGCCGCTGCCTTTCACAAGCTCTTTGATAATCAGCTCATCGAACATCAACTGCCCATAAGCCTGGGCCTTCTTGCCGATATTGGCCTTAAAGTCGAACCCCACAATGCCGTTATCCGGACTGTTATTCTGCTTTTCCGCCGTTCTCAGGAAAATGATGGGGTTCAGGTAACTAAAATCAAAATGGTTCTTGCGACCAAACACAACAGCCTCGAACAAACCGAGGTTTAGCCAACGCGTAGCATTGACGCTAAGGTGATGAATGCTTGCATATTTTTTGTCGAGCAGCTGATCGCGATCGCGCACAGCCTGCGGAAACTGCGGGTTCAATTCCATAAAAATATTCTGGTAATTGAGTTTCCATATCCGCGTATTGATCTTTAAGAAAAGATAGCTTGAACCAAAATCGCTCAGGAACAGGCTCCGATAACCGTTGCCGATAAAATTTTTATCATAGGCAAACTGAAAGTTGATGTATTGCGCCGCATTAAAAGTAATCCCTCCCCTGGCGTCGGAATAATCCGCGCCGGTAGACTTATATTTATAAAACCTGCCGGCGCCGGGGATGGCCCTTGTCTGCCGGGTATAATCCTGCACGAACAGCGGCGTTCGTTCAAGGTTTTCCACCAATGAGGTATAAAAGCCCACTCTTCGGGCAATGCGCCCGCGAAGCGTAACGCCTCGCGCATTAAGAAAAATACGTTGGTCGTTGCCGGTCTCCTTCGACTGCTGGAACTGGATGACAGGATTCACTGCAAGGAAGAAATCTTTTTCATTTACTTGAAACAGGTTCGCCTTGTATTTATAAATGGTATTCCACAGGTTCTTTTTACTCAGGAAAGAAGACTGATCGCCGTTGTGCCATTCAGAGCTATTCATCAATAAGCTTTGCAGGTTATGCCTGTCCACCGCGGTAAGATCCGCCGTGGAATCGGCTGCAAGGGCGGCTTCCACCGTCGGCCTGCGATCATACGGCTTGATCGTCGAAACATTCAAGTAAGGGTTGTCCTGCATCAGTATCTCTATCCGATTCAGGAACTGGGCGTGCTTATGATCAAGCGGAAGATAAACCGATTGGCTATGCGCAAACAAGGAAAACAGCGCCAAAAAAGCCGGCGCGATCAATCGCCTGCGCAGGCTATTCCGGTCCCGTTGAGTCCATTCCTGAGGGGGCAACCCGGTTGCTGCAATATTTGCTTCCGTCAAAATCAACTCCCTACCTAAGTTTTTTATAATAAATTGCATGTCTGGCATTGCTAATAAGTCAATTGTGCGGTACGCGCCGGGATCTCCCTGTTGCCTGCCCTATCCGGAATATCGTTCTTTGCCCAAACAACCAACAAACAATTTATGCTAAGTTACCTGATAAAGAATATTACGGTCATAAATGAAGGAACATCTGCTGTAAATGACGTCCTGATCAGCAATGGCCGTATTGAAAAGATCGCCGGCCAGATCAACGTCCGCCAGGCCGTCGAAGAAATAAACGGAGAAGGGAAATATTTGTTGCCTGGCGCAATAGACGACCAGGTACATTTCCGGGAACCGGGGCTCACCCATAAAGCCACGATCTATTCCGAGTCCAGGGCGGCGGTCGCCGGGGGCGTCACTTCTTTTATGGAGATGCCCAATACCCTGCCTCCGGTCTTTACGCAGGAACTGCTGGAAGATAAGTATCGTATAGCGGCGGCTTCCTCGCTGGCAAACTATTCTTTTTTCATGGGCACGTCCAATGATAATGCAGAAGAGGCGCTGGCGACCAATAAGAAGAAAAATGAGGTATGCGGGATCAAGATATTTATGGGATCCTCCACCGGCGGATTGCTGGTAGACAATTACCTGGCGCTGGACAGGATATTCCGCGATAGCGAAGTATTGATCGCCACGCATTGCGAGGATGAAAAGATCATCAGGTCTAATCTCGAACGCCTGAAAGCAGCCAGGCAAGCAGAGAGAGGAATGCAAACAGCGGATTCCCCCAACCCCGAATGGCCCCTGCTGTTTCCGCAGGACCATCCCCTGATCCGGGACGAGAACGCCTGTTTCGAGTCCTCCCTCGCAGCCATACAATTTGCCAAGAAACACAATAGCCGCCTGCATATCCTGCATATCAGCACGGAAAAAGAATTGCAGTTGTTCAGCAACCTGCTGCCGCTGGAACAGAAAAGGATCACCGCGGAAGTATGCGTCCATCACCTGCATTTCACCAGCGACGATTATGCCGCGCTGGGCAATAAGATCAAATGCAACCCGGCAATAAAAGCCCCGCATAACCGGGAAGCCTTGTGGCAGGCCCTGCTCGACGACCGGCTGGATGTGATTGCCACCGACCATGCGCCGCATACCTGGGCGGAAAAAAATACCATTTACGAAAAAGCCCATGCAGGCCTGCCCCTCGTGCAGCATTCTTTGCTGATGATGCTTTATTACGTGAAAATGGGAAAGATAACGATCGAAAAAATGGTAGAAAAAATGAGCCATGCCGTAGCCGCCTGTTTCCAGATAGCAGACCGGGGATATATCCGCGAAGGATATTATGCCGACCTGGTCATCGCCGACCTGAACGCGCACACCGTCGTAAGCAAAGAAAATATTCTATACAAATGCGGATGGAGCCCGCTGGAAGAGGTCGCCGCAGGGTCGGAGATTCCGGGATTGCCCGGGGGGACCGCCAACCGCGGGCAGTCCGGGCGGGAAGCATTTAGCGCGCCTGCCGCCATAACCCATACTTTCGTAAATGGCAGGCTGGTTTATGGAAATGGACAATGGGATGAATCTGATAAGGGAATGCGGTTGAGGTTCAGGAGATAAGATTTCGGTTTGACTACCGTTTTAACCAGTAGATAAGACCAACAACTCGTCAGGCAACAAAATGGAAATAGACAACACTACATACCGCGACCTCTCCATCTTTCATAGCGAAGAAGAATACTCGCTTTTCCATAAGCTCAACCTCGCCCGCACCTCGGAAGGAAAAGAATGGCTGCTCAGGCTTTTCCGCGCGCCTTTCAGCGACGCGCAGCAGATCAGGGAAACGCAATCTGTTATCCGGCTGATCCTCGAAAAAATGCCGGAATGGCCCGAGAGCATCTCCAATGGCACGCTGATGGTGATCGCCAAATTTTACAACAGCGGTTTAGACGCCATTCCCTCCGGAAGAGACCGGTTTACCGCCTTTCAATATAAACTATTTCATAACCCGGATTTTTCGCTTTTGCGCTATTCGGTCGAACATTTCGCAGATTTCCTCAGGGGGATGAAACAACTGATCGCCTTATTCGATGCAGATGACACGCCCCAGGTATTGCAAGCTTTGATGCGCCGCGTAAAGGAATTAATCGGGCAGGGCATCACTGCCGATCTTGCCGCAAGAAAAAAAGGAACCCCTTTCTCACCGGTGGAAACCCTTTATTACGGCCGGCACATGCGGCGCCATTTTAAAAACTCCGTATTCGAGCTGATCAATATTTTCGGACGGATCGACGCCTGGTATGCAATGGCCGCCGCAATGAAGCAATACCAGCTCGTATTCCCGACATTAACAGAAACGCCGCAAATGGAAGACGCAGCCTATAGCGCGGCAGTCAGGGGCGATGATCCCGAAACCCTCCAGGGCGGGATTCAGGACGCGGTTAGTGATGCGGCGGTCAAGCAGGATAAGCAAAACAATGGATCTGATATTCTTCCTGAAGGCGCAGTTGATGATGCAGCGGTCCCGCAGGAACAACGCCCTGACGAAAGAAACCAGCGGGCAATAAAAGAGCCGAAGACCGGCGGACAGCCTTACCTGAATGCCCATGCCTTGTATCATATGCTGTTGCCGGAACCTATACCCTATGATGTTCACATGAATGCAAGATCCAATTTTATCTTTCTCACAGGCGCCAATATGGCCGGGAAAAGCACGTTTATCCGATCCGTGGGATGCGCAGTATTCATGGCCCATCTGGGGATGGGCGTGCCGGCAAAAAAAATGACCCTTTCTATCTTCGACGGATTGCTCAGCAATATCAATGTGGCGGACAATATCGTTAAGGGAGAAAGTTATTTTTTTAATGAGGTGCAACGGATAAAAAATACCATCCTTAAGATCAATGACAAAAGAAAATGGCTCGTACTGATAGATGAATTATTCAAGGGCACCAATGTGCAGGATGCCATGAAATGTTCATCTGCCGTAATAAAAGGACTGATAAAGATCCATAATTCATTATTTATTCTTTCCACTCATCTGTACGAGATCGGCGAAGAGCTTAAGGCATATCCCGGTATATCTTTTAAATATTTTGAGACGGAGGTCCTGGACGATCAGCTTAAATTCAGCTACCAGCTGAGAGAAGGGATCAGCAACGACCGCCTGGGCTATATCATACTAAAAAGAGAAAAAGTAACAGATCTGCTGGAAAAGCTATAGCGGCGGCATAAACGCGAACATGCCGCGCGCCGAAAAGACCGAGGCAAAACTTGATAGCTATTTGTTCAACATAAAATGTAAATATATCGTGCGTTGCAAAAGCGGAGGTAAAGTTTGATAGTTGCCTATTCAACATAAAACACGAACATGCCGCATACCGCGCCAGCATTGTAAAACCGGTCAATGAGCTTTAGAAAAATATATGCCGATCAGCGCTTTTCTTTTTCGCCTCCGGGATACCCGGAACGCTTAACCGAAAAATCCCATTTGCCGATCAGCGACCCGTTTCAAGTCTTTTGTAAAACCTATCAATGCGCTTTTATGAAACAGCTTTTGTTTTTTATCCTTATTGCAGCTTGCCATTCTTCTTTTGCGCAACAAAGAAATTATAAAGATCCTGTCGCCGATATTAAGGATTATCGTTTTGAGCTGGACCTGAACGATAATAATGATACAATAAAATGCCATGCGGTCATTCGTTTGGTAGCGACGAAGGAGTCAAACAGCCTGCTCATCGATCTTGCTTCCGTAAAAAACGATGGCCGCGGCATGCGGGTGGCGGCGGTAAAAGAAAATAATCAACCCATCGCCTATACGCATGCAAATAACCTGTTGCGCATTACCCTTCCTTTGAAAGCGGGGAAAGAAAAAACCATTGTGATCGATTACAAGGGTATCCCCGCCGACGGATTGATCATTTCTAAAAACAAATACGGCCAGCGAACCTTTTTCGCCGATAACTGGCCCAACCGCGGACACAACTGGCTGGCCTGCATCGATCATCCTTCCGATAAGGCGGCTGTTGATTTTATCGTTACGGCGCCCGTTCATTACCAGGTAGTATCCAATGGCCTGCTGGTAGAAGAGACCAATCTGCCTAATGAACGGAAGCTTACGCATTGGCGCGAGACCCGAGAGTTACCGGTGAAAGCGATGGCCATTGGCGTTGCGGCTTTTGCCGTGAAATATGAGGGCGCCATAGCCAATACGCCGGCCGATGGCAACGCGCAAGATGAAGCGGCGCCTGCAGATGAAAAAAAGGACGCTACGGCAAAAACATCGGAAGAAATGAATATTCATTCATCTTTCCCGGTAAGCCTGTATAGCTGGGTA
>JAEUVR010000252.1 GCA_016786785.1 Chitinophagaceae bacterium | reverse complement strand
GCAGGCGCGCATATCCATCAATTCCAGCGCTATCAGTTCGCAGGTCGACAAAAAAATATTTCAAACTCTTCAGACGGCCATACAGAACCTGTTGAACAACCGGAAATGGACAAACGATACTTATCAGCAACAGGAAAAGATCAGCTGTAATTTCCTTCTCATCATTACCGAAGCCAATAATAATGTATTTAAGGGAAGCCTGACCGTTCAGGCGGCGCGACCGGTTTTTAATGCTTCCTATAATACTCCGCTTATCAATTTCCGCGACGAGGCCGTCGCCTTCAGGTATGCGGAATTCCAGCCCATTGAGTTTAATGAGAACAGGGTGTCGGGTTCGGAGGGGCTGAGCTCCAACCTATCGGCGATCTTCGCTTATTATGTATACCTCATACTGGGGCTCGATTATGATTCTTTTTCGTTGAGAGGAGGCGATCCCTATTTTCAAAAAGCTCAGTATATTGTCAATAATGCGCCAGATGGCCGGGATATCATAGGCTGGAAAGCCTTCGACGGCCAGAGAAACCGTTACTGGCTGGCAGAGAACCTGGTGAATAACCGGTATGCATTGGTGCATGATGCGATCTATAACTATTACCGTCTCGGCATGGATTTTATGTATGAGAATGAATCCGAAGCCAGGGCGGCGACGCTGAATGCCATCAGCCAGCTTACCACGCTCAACAACGATATGCCCAATTCGATGGTCATCCCCTTTTTCTTCCAGGGAAAAGCCATGGAAGTGGTAAGAATATTTAAAAAGGCGCCTCCTGAAGAAAGACAGAAGGCGAGGGAGATGCTATCGAGACTAGACATCTCCAATGCTAACACGTACAAACAAGAGTTGAAATGAAACAATGGTTGACCGGAGCGTTTGTTTTAGCGTTATTTTCCTGTACCAATCATACCAAGATCCCTTCGGACATTATTCCCCAGGATAAAATGAAAGAGGTATTCCTGGATATGATGCTGGCCGATCGCTATGCTTCTTTTCTTTCCATCAAAGACTCGCTCCAGCTCAAACAGGAAACCTTTACCTTATACAGCCAGGTGTTCGATATTCATCATATTACCGAAAAGGAGTTTAAGAAAAGCTATCTTTTTTACATGGGAAGACCTGATCTTTCCATTGCCCTTTTTGATTCGGTTGCTTCGCTCGGAGAAAGAAAACGTAATGAGTATTACGCGGAAAAGATAAAAAAAGATTCGATCAGATTAAGGGAGGATACCTTGAACATAAAAAATTTGCTGAAAAGACAAAAAGATTCGATCAGCGCTGTTAAAGATTCTCTCGCATTAACGACAGATTCTCTCTACCTGCATTCCCTGCTGAGAAAAAGACTCGACTCAACGGCCTCGGGAAAAGCATTCAAAAAAAGAAGAGATGCCGCGAGCCCCCGCCCTGGAAATAGCGCTAAGCCTTAAGATATTGCGGTAATCAATTGCTTTGCCCGCCGCTCACGCTGCGAGTATTGTGGTTAGGAGTGATTTCGTTTTGCTGAAAGATCGGTAAAAATCGGATATTAGCTTTTTAAACCCCGGAAATAATGAATAAAGTTTTTAGCAACGCGGAAGAAGCGATAAAGGATATCGGCGACCATGCTACGATCATGTTGGGCGGATTTGGTCTATGCGGTATTCCGGAAAACTGTATCCAGGCAATGGTAAAAAAAGGGATTACCGGGCTCACCTGTATTTCCAACAATGCCGGCGTAGACGATTTTGGGCTGGGCCTTTTGCTTAAGACCCGCCAGATAAAAAAAATGATCAGCTCCTATGTCGGGGAGAATGCTGAATTCGAACGGCAGTTGTTGTCAGGAGAACTTGAAGTGGAACTTAATCCGCAGGGAACCCTGGCTACGCGCATACAGATGGCGGCAATGGGCATTCCTGCATTTTATACTCCTGCCGGTTATGGAACAGAGATCCAGGAAGGCAAAGAGATCAGGGAATTTAACGGCAAGATGCACTTGATGGAACATGCGCTCCATGCCGATTTTGCGTTGGTCAAAGCATGGAAAGGCGATACCTATGGCAACCTGGTATTCAGAAAAACAACGCGTAATTTTTCAACCTCTATGGTCAAGGCCGCTGATATCGCCATCGTAGAAGTAGAAGAATTGGTAGAGCCGGGAGAGATCGATCCCGATCATGTTCATGTTGCAGGGATTTATGTGCATCGGATCTTCGAGGGAAAAAATTATGAAAAAAGGATTGAGAAAAAAACGATAAGAACGGCAGAACCGCAGTAGCGTCAAACAAGAGATTAATCTAAAGGTAATGCCATACTTGCCTCATTTAAACTGTTTCCGGCGATTGACCGGTTTGAATTAACCAAAGAACAATTAGATAACCGCTCATAAAATCAGACAACCATCATGCCACTTGATAAATTCGGAATTGCCAGGCGCATTGCGAAAGACCTGAAAGACGGAATGTATGTAAACCTGGGCATTGGAATTCCTACCTTGGTAGCCAACTATATACCGGAGGGATTATCCATCATGCTGCAATCAGAAAATGGATTGCTGGGCATCGGCCCTTATCCCTTTGAATCGGACGTAGATCCCGACCTCATCAATGCCGGCAAGGAAACCGTTACTGTTCTTCCGGGGGGCGCTTTTTTTGATAGCGCGGAAAGCTTTGGGATGATAAGAGCCGGAAAGGTAGATCTGACCGTGCTTGGGGCGATGGAGGTTTCGGAGAATGGCGATATAGCGAACTGGAAGATACCCGGAAAGATGGTGAAAGGTATGGGCGGCGCTATGGACCTGGTGGCCAGCGCTAAAAATATTATAGTCGCAATGATGCATACTAACCCTAAGGGGCAGTCCAAGATCCTGCCGCAATGCAGCCTGCCGCTTACGGGCGTTAAATGCGTAAAAAGGGTGGTAACCGAACTTGCCGTACTGGATATTCTGCCGGAAGGAAAAGGCTTTAAGTTGATAGAAAGAGCGCCCGGCGTAACGGTGGAGGAAATTCGCGATAAAACCGCGGGCAGGCTGACGATAGAAGGAGATATCCCCGAAATGGACGTCTAAGCAAGCGCTATCTCTTAACCGAACAAAGACTGAATTGAAGTTCCTCGCCTTGATCGTTGCTTTCATAGCGATACAAACGCTTAACCGAACAAGTATTGAATTAAAACAAAGAGCTTGAATTTCTATCCGGTTGCATAAAGCGTAAAGCTGAAACCGAGCCGCTATCCTATTTTCTAATAGGGGTCTTTTGGCGCTGCTTCCGAGCCGAAATAAGCGGCGACAATATAAAATACATACCTGGTCATATATACTGCCGCAAGCAGTATGAATCGTTCTGCTTCTACATTGGCCGTCGGCAATTGATAATTTTTTAATCCTTCTCCAAGCAGGAAAATAAAATGATAGCACAGGGTTCCGCTGGCGATCCAGAAAACCGGCGAATGAAGAATAAAAGATTGCTCATTTGTTATGAGGGTATAAATGGCGACAAAACTGATCAGCAGCATAAACGCCGAAAGAAACAGTTCGATTGAATATCCCCAGGTTGTCAATCCTTCCAGCGAATAAATAGTAATGATAATGGATAAGATAACCACAAGAAGCAGGCTGAGCCCTTGTTTCATATGTTTGCGCTTCAAGACGGTTTGATACAGGAGGACAAGGACGATGAGTTCTGCAATATTAAACGCCGCGTTGATCAATAAGACATCGACGGGCGTTGGCGTGATGGCGGTCATTAATAACTGCCGGATAAAAGCGATAAGACAGAGAACAATGAGGGATATGTTTTGGGGACGGCCGATAGCTTGCCTGGCCAACAGCATGCCAAGCGGCGCCAGGGGCAGCAGGATAGCGACCAGGGAAAATATAAACAATAGTTGACTGCCGGTTTTAACCATGATAAGTTACTTGAACCGGTCTTCCATAGGGTATCGGTAGCGGGGGTTAATTAAATGGGATATGGATTAGTCGATCAGGTTGTTTTTTACTGCGAAAAAAACCAGCCCCGCCGTATTTTTTGCGCCGAAGCGTTCCATTAGCCGGTCTTTTATCGCTTCTACCGTTCTGGGACTTACATCGAGCTTCTGAGCAATTTCGGAAGCGGTAAATTCCATGCAAATGTATTTCACCACATCCCTTTCCCTATCGCTTAACGTTATTTCGCTATTGATGGTAGGAGCCGCTTTTTGGCGGGAATGGGATTTTTTAAGGAGGATGCGGTTTACGAAATTATTCAGGTAATATCCTTTGGACATCACTTCCGTAATCGCTTTTTTTATTTCAGAAGGGTCGGCGCTTTTGAGCAGGTACCCGTTCGCTCCGATTTCCATCATGTGACTTACGAATCGTTCATCTTCATACATGGTCAGCGCGATGATATGGATCTGGGGGAATTGTTTGGCGACTACCTTGGTCGTTTCGATGCCATCTTTTAAGGGCATACGAAGATCCATTAAGATCACATCTGGCGATTCTTCTACCGTTGGAAGGTTATCCAGCAACTCTTGTCCATTTTCAGCTTCCAGCACAAATTTAATATTTGTATAAGGCCGCAGAGAAAGAATAACGCCTTTGCGAAATATCTTATGATCGTCTGCGATGGCAACTTTGATGGGGCCCATAGAGTGATATTGGCTTTTAAATTTA
>JAEUVR010000238.1 GCA_016786785.1 Chitinophagaceae bacterium | reverse complement strand
AGCCGGCCTTCCCGACGGCGTGATCAACCTGATCTATGTAGATGGACCGGCATTGGGCAGGGTTTGTTTTGCCCATCGCGATTTTGCGGGCATTCATTTTACGGGGTCTACGGCTGTTTTTAATGAGATATGGAAGACCATTGGCGCCAATATCGGCGGCTACCGGTCTTATCCCCGGATCGTAGGCGAAACAGGCGGAAAGGATTTTGTGATCGCGCACAAAAGCGCCGATCCCGATTCCCTGGTTACCGCTTTAATAAGAGGAGCGTTTGAATACCAGGGACAGAAATGTTCAGCGGCTTCCCGTGCATATATTCCTTCCAGTATGGCGGCAGAGGTAAAGGACAAGCTCGTAAAAGCGGTAAAAGCAATATCTGTAGGGAGCGTGGAAGACTTCTCTCATTTTGTGAATGCGGTGATAGATGAAAAAAGCTTCGATAAGATCTGCGCTTATATCGATGCCGCCGCCAACAGCGACGTCGCTTCAATCCTGGCGAAAGGCGTCTGTGATAAGACAAAGGGATATTTTATTGCTCCCGTTATTATCGAAGCAAAGGATCCGGCATATATTACTATACGCGAAGAAATATTCGGTCCGGCGCTGACCATTTATATTTATGATGCAGATAAGTTCGAGGAAACGCTGGAACTGGCCAATCATACCTCGCCGTATGGGCTAACCGGGTCCGTTATGGCAAAGGACAGGGCGGCTATCGAACAGGCAACAACTAAGCTGCGCCATGCCGCAGGCAATTTTTATATCAATGACAAGCCGACGGGCGCGGTAGTAGGACAGCAGCCTTTTGGAGGCGCCAGGGCCAGCGGCACCAATGATAAGGCAGGCTCCATCCTTAACCTGTACAGGTGGATAAGCGCAAGAACGATAAAAGAGAGCTTTACGCCGCCAACGGATTATGCCTATCCGTTTATGTTAGATAAGTAAAAGGCGTTTATTGATGGGGGAGAGGCGCTGTAACGCGCAACAGGAAAAATTATTTTATATGCCGCCTACTATGTTTTTTGTAATTAATTTACTTGTTTGTATTAAAAACAGCGAGTAGATTTGTGCAAATTCTAAATTTAACCAAACCATGAAAAAATTACTTTTACTATTCGTTTTCGCTACAGCTTTTGGCGCCGCTCAATCCCAGGTGCAATTCGGCGCAAAAGCCGGCCTTAACCTGGCAAGCCTCTCCGGAAAAGATAAGCCGGACAATATGTCTATGAAATTGGGATTGAATGCCGGCGTTTTTGCAGACATCAGCGTTGCTGAAACATTTTCTGTAAAACCCGAGCTCGTTTATTCTTCCCAGGGATATAAATTATCTGGCGGAGAAGGTAATGGTGTGAAGGGTGTTCTCAGTTATATCAATCTTCCTGTGTTGGGTAAATATAACGACCCTTCTGGTTTTTTTGCTGAAACCGGCCCGCAGGTAGGTTTTCTTGCCAGCGCTAAGGCAAAGTACGACGGCAATTCTTCTGATATGAAAGACAATTTTAAATCAATTGATTTTTCATGGGCTTTCGGAATAGGATACCAGTTGCCTGAGAACAATATCGGATTCAACGCCCGTTATAATTTAGGCTTAAGCGCTATTCCTGATAGCGACGCCAAGGTAAAGAACAGCGTTATCCAGGTTGGCGTATTTTATGTTTTTGGCGAAAAATAATTAACTGTTTAGATGCGGCAACCTGTATAAACAGGCGTAGCATGATATTTTAGGGGTTTGAGAAAACGATGTTCCTTCAAGCCCTGAACAGAAAGAGGCGGTATCAACGCGATATCGCCTCTTTTTTTATGAACGATTCCATTTCCTTTATCCCTTCCTATTTTTCTGCGCTCATCCCTCATATAGTAAAAGATTGGGCGCTTTGACTTATTTTTATAAAAAAATAGCTTGAAGACTGTACTCAACGAACAACAACTGGCTATTACTATTAAGCGGCTTAGCCGCCAGTTGCTGGAAAACCATATGGGGCTTCGCGATACCGTGATCATTGGCATACAGCCCCGCGGCGTTTATTTGTCGGATCATGTAGTGGACGAATTAAAAACGCTGGTTCCGCCGGAAGATATTCAATATGGTAAACTGGACATCACTTTTTACCGGGATGATATACGCAAGGGCATACTCATTCCCAATCATACCGTTATCCCCTTTAGCATAGAGAATAAGAATGTGGTGATCATCGACGACGTGTTGCATACGGGACGTACGGTCAGAGCGGCGCTGGACGCCCTGCTGGATTTCGGCAGGCCCTCCCGGGTGGAGCTGTTCACCCTGATCGACAGGAGGTTCAGCAGGGAACTGCCTATCCAACCGGACTATGTGGGTAAATGCATCGACTCTATTTTGTCGCAGCGCGTAAAAGTATGCTGGAAGCCCAGGGACGGCGCTCAGGAAGTGTTGTTGCTGGAAGCGGACGGCGCTTAAGACACGGATATCCCTGCATTATTGCGGGGAAGGGGTTGGAATCCGACCGACAATATATTTTTCCTGCTTCCCAAATAGATGTAGAATAATTTATCATAATCGTATAACTTCGCCTCCTGAAATGCAACTTTCAGTAAAACATCTACTCGGCATAAGGGATCTCACTCCCCAGGATATCCAGGTTATTTTAGATACCGCCATTCAGTTTAAAGAAGTATTACAAAGACCGGTGAAGAAAGTGCCTTCTTTGCGGGAGATCACCATCCTCAACCTTTTCTTTGAAAATTCCACGCGAACGAGGATCTCTTTTGAGCTGGCGGAGAAACGGCTGAGCGCAGATACCATTAATTTTACTACGAGCGCCTCTTCGGTGGCCAAGGGCGAAACCCTCCTCGATACGGTGAACAATATCCTGTCCATGAAGGTGGACATGGTGGTCATCCGCCACAGCGCCAGCGGCGCTCCTCATTTTCTCGCCCAGCATATTCCTGCAGCTATTGTCAATGCCGGAGACGGCATCAATGAGCATCCTACGCAGGGGCTGCTTGACGCTTTTTCCATCCGCGAAAAGCTGGGGGGACTGGAAGGCAAAAAAGTAGCCATCATCGGCGATATCATGCATTCTAGGGTGGCGCTGAGCAATATTTACCTGCTGAAAAAAATGGGCGCCGAGGTAACGGTGGCGGGCCCCCCGACGCTGATTCCGAAATACATGAAAGAAGCGTTCGACGTAAGGGTGGAATACAATCTCCGCAAGGCGCTCGAATGGTGCGATGTGGCCAACGTATTGCGCATCCAACTGGAAAGGCAGAACCAGGTATTGTTTTCTTCTCTACGCGAGTATAACCTGGCTTACGGCATCAGTAAAAAACTGCTCGACAGCCTGTCTAAAAAAATTGTGATCATGCATCCCGGCCCCATCAATAGGGGGGTGGAACTGGATAGCGACGCCGCCGACAGCGGCCAGTCCATCATCCTGCAACAGGTAGAAAACGGGGTGGCGGTCAGGATGGCGGTATTGTACCTGCTTTCCGGCGCCGGAGGATTAAGCAATTGAGGGGATTGCCGTTATTTACGCTATTTTTATTCATTAAACTGGTTAAGCATGAAGCGAATTGCTTTGTTTCCCGGCACATTTGACCCCATCACTATTGGCCACCTGGACATCATCAACCGGTCCCTCCCCTTATTTGATAAGCTGATCATCGGTATTGGCCGCAATGCCAATAAGAAGCCTATGTTTTCGGAGGAAATGCGGTTGGAGTGGGTGAAAGAGATCTATAAAGGGGATGAGCGCGTATCGGGGCTTATCTATGAGGGGCTGACCGTAGACTGCTGTAAAAAGGCGGGCGCCAATTTTATCCTGCGCGGTATCCGTTATGTAAACGATTTTGAATACGAAAAAGCCATAGCCGATATGAACCGCAGCCTCGACCATAATATTGAGACCGTATTCCTGACCTGCTTACCACAATATACCTCCGTGGCTTCTACGCTGGTCCGCGATGTGATCTATAATGGCGGCGACGCTACGCAATTCCTTCCTCCCATAGTAGCGGAATCCTTACGTAAAAATCAGAAAGCCTTACCAGCCGGCCGTTAGGCGGACTATACCCTCCTCGCTATCGGTATGCGCTCAGGCAGATATGGACCCTTAAAACACCACTCAACTCCCCCCAAAAAAATGCTTCTCCAAAAAAAGAAAATACACGTCTCATAGTAATTTTCGGGAAGACCCTACTGTAATCGGTTGCCGGGGAAGATAAGATATGCGCTTACCCTTTGCCGTTTGAAATCCTGTTCAGCTTGTAATGCTGAGTTCGCTTCATTGGCAGTAGTCGTGTTATTTAATCGCCTCAGATCAGGGCTGCCCCAAGTACGTCCGCAATAAGTTGATAAGCGTTGCTGGTATAGCCGGAAAGGACGGCAGTATCTGCCCAGACAATATGGGTGATCTCTTCTTCCTGCTGGGGGGTAAGCGATTGATGGCCGCTGGCGACCATCCGGAACCAGTGGGTGTCTTTTAATATTTGTTTGCCTCTTTCCTCATAGACATGAAAAGTAGTCAGTAGGAATTTATCCAGGCTCAGTTCTTTTAATCCTGTCTCTTCCTGTACTTCCCTGGCTGCGCAGTCTTCTATGGATTCTCCGGGTTCAAGCTTGCCCTTGGGCAGGTCCCATTTATTTCTCCTATGGATCAGCAGTACCTGTTGCTGGTTGTTAAATACAGCGCCGCCGGCTGCGGCGACGGGAGTAAATTTTTGAAAGAAGGCTTTCCTGAGCGTTTCCAGGTTGGGAGACAGGAAGATGCCTGCCGCGGTATCGGGGCGTTTCATTTCGCGGATCATACAATCGATGGCTGAATCTGAAAGTTCATCCATAAAGATAACGCCGTCGTGATGCCGGTAAGGCTCGATCTCCTGGTCAATACTGTCTGTCAGGAACAGGGGCTTGTCTTCAAAATAGATTTTCAGGCGCATGAAGATCCGGGTTTACCTGCAAATTAAGACGGCTTCCCGGAAATTCACGCGTTATCGTCTTTTACTTTAATTTCGCGGCATGACAAATGAAAAAGCGGTAGCTGAAAAACTGCTA
>JAEUVR010000221.1 GCA_016786785.1 Chitinophagaceae bacterium | reverse complement strand
GGAAGAACCGGTTCGACCTGCTGGAAGAGATCGAGAAGGAGTTAAAAATAGCCTTGCATCCCATGACATGGCCCATCAATAGCGGGAAAGATTTTAAGGGAGTATATAACCTGCCTGAAAAAAACCTGTTGTTGTTTACTGCTAATACCAAGGCGGAAGAAGAAGATATTATCCGTATTGGCGACCTGAGCGAGGCGGCTTTAGACGATAAGCTCGGCGAGAAAGATGCCGCTACCCTCCGCGAAGACGTGGAATTGATCGACGGCGTCTACGGAATGCTGAATGAACAGGAATACCTGGCAGGGAAGATTGCCCCCGTATTTTTTGGAAGCGCGATCAATAATTTTGGCGTCAGGGAGATGCTTGACAATTTTATTCGGATTGCGCCCACGCCCAGGAGCCGCGAAACCACCGCCCGCAGGGTAGGGGTAAACGAAGACAAATTCAGCGGCTTTATCTTTAAGATCCATGCCAATCTCGATCCCAAGCACCGCGACCGCATTGCTTTTCTGCGGGTATGCTCCGGAAAATTCGAACGGAATAAATATTTCCATCATGTGCGGTTGAATAAGGACGTGAGGTTCAGCAATCCCTATACCTTTCTTGCGCGCGATAAAGATGTGATAGAAGAAGCCTATCCCGGCGATGTGGTCGGCTTATTCGACACGGGCTCTTTTAAAATTGGCGATACGCTCACAGAAGGAGAGAACTTTTATTTTACCGGTATTCCTTCTTTCTCTCCGGAAATCTTTAAGGAAGTGGTCAATAAGGACCCGATGAAAACAAAACAACTGGAAAAAGGACTGCTACAACTTACCGATGAAGGCGTGGCCCAGTTATTTACCCAGTATGGCGGGAATAAAAAAATTATAGGCTGCGTGGGAGAACTACAGTTTGAGGTCATCCAATACCGCTTATTGCAGGAATATGGAGCTTCTGTTCAGTTCAACAGCGTTCCTTTTTATAAGGCCTGCTGGATAACCTGCGCCGATCCTAAAAAGCTGGAAGAGTTCACCCGTTTTAAATCTTCTAATATTGCGACGGATAAGGATGGGCACCTGGTTTATCTTGCGCAAAGCGAGTGGTTCCTGAATACCGAGCGAAACAACAACCCGGATATTGATTTTCATTTTACGAGCGAGATACACAAGGAGACCGTATAAATCCGCGCCGGGGCCATAGCCTGTTTAGGCCTTCGGGATCATTTACGGTAGTTTGCCAGATCTACTATCGGTCTTTACTTCCTACTGTTTAAGCCTTCCTAATCGTTTGTAGCGCAGGCCGACCAACAGGCGCGGGGCATAGAGAGCTGCAATGAGATCGGCATTGTTGAAAGAATTTCCGGGAATGCTTTTTTAAATCGCTCTCTCAGAAATCCGGGTGTACGCCGGTATAATTCAGCGGAGATATTTTTTTCAATTCCTTTTTTAAGGCGGCGGAAACCTTAAGAGAGTCGATGAACTGATGCAGGCTTTCCTTATTGATGCCTGCATTTCCGCGGGTGAGCTCTTTTAGCGCCTCATAGGGATTGGGATAGTTCTCCTTGCGTAAAATGGTCTGAATTGCTTCCGCTACCACGGCCCAGTTGTTTTCCAGGTCCTGCTGTATTTTTGCCTGGTTCAGCACCAGCTTATCCAGCCCTTTTTCGATAGAGCGGAAAGCTAAAATGGTATGCGCGAAGGGAACGCCCATATTCCGGAGTACGGTGGAATCGGTAAGGTCCCTTTGCAGGCGCGATACGGGAAGTTTGGAAGAAAGATGCTCCCATAAGGCATTGGCGATGCCGAGGTTGCCTTCCGCGTTTTCAAAATCGATCGGGTTCACCTTATGCGGCATGGCGGAGGAGCCCACTTCTCCCTTGCGGAGTTTTTGTTTAAAATAGTCCATCGAGATATAGGTCCATATATCCCGGCAAAAATCGATGAGAATGGTGTTGAGACGACGCATGCCGTCGAAATGAGCCGCGAGGTTATCGTAGTGTTCTATCTGCGTGGTAAACTGCTGCCTTTGCAATCCTAATATTCCTTCCACAAAATTGTCCGCCAGCTTTATCCAGTCCATTTTAGGGAGGGCTACATGATGGGCGTTAAAGTTGCCGGTGGCGCCGCCGAATTTTGCGGTGAAGGGTATCTGAATAAACAACTCTACCTGGTTTTTGACGCGTTCCACAAATACCATCAGTTCCTTGCCCAGTTTCGTGGGACTGGCAGGCTGTCCGTGCGTTCGGGCCAGTAGGGGTATTTCTTTCCATGAGCCGGCCAATAATTCCACCTGGCGGTTCAGGTTGAGAAGAGACGGCAGGTATTCAAATTCGATAGCATGTTTCCAGGACAGGGGGATGGAAGTGTTGTTAATATCCTGGGAGGTCAATCCGAAATGCACCCATTCTTTTACGGCGCCACAGCCGGCTTGCTCGAGTTTGGCTTTAATAAAATATTCAACCGCTTTAACGTCGTGGTTGGTGATGGCCTCCGTTTTTTTGATCTCAAGAGCATCGTCAATGGAAAAATGGTCTGCAGCTTCCCTGATGGCTTTTTTCCCGGAAGCGTTCAGGGGGAAAAGCTTTTTATCGGCCAGGAATAAGAAATATTCCACTTCAATCAATACCCTGTATTTGATCAAAGCAAATTCGGAAAAGTATTCGTCCAGGTGATGAACCTGTTTACGGTATCGGCCGTCAATAGGAGATATAGCTGTAAGAGCGTTGAGTTCCATTAAAATTGATTATGATTAGTTTTGGCGCATTACCTTTGCGCCGTAAAAATAAACTAATTGAAGAAGATTAAGGTTGGAATAGTGAATTATCTGAATACCCGGCCGATGTTATATGGGCTGGAACATGCCCCGGTGAAGGATCAGATCGATTTCATGCCTGATTATCCCGCGAATGTCGCCAGCGATCTTATTGAAGGAAGGTCAGATATTGGTCTTGTGCCGGTGGCGGTAATTCCGAAGCTGAAAGAGTGGCGCCTGGTAGGCGATTTTTGTATTGGCTGCGACGGCCCCGTATCTTCTGTCTGCCTGTTCAGCGAAACGCCTTTGGAGCATGTAGAAACGGTTTTGCTGGATTACCATAGCCGCACGTCAACAGAGCTGGCGCGAATACTGCTGCGCGAGCATTGGAAAAAGGAGGTGGAATTCGTTCATGCGACGCCGGGTTATCGTGATCATATCAAAGGCAATACGGCAGGGCTGGTCATTGGCGATGAATGTTTTGAGCAAAGGAAGATATCGCCCTATATATACGATCTGGGAGAAGCCTGGAAAAAACATACCGGGAAGCCCTTTGTATTTGCCGCCTGGGTCAGCAATAAATCCCTGGACCCCGCCTTTATAAAAGACTTCAACGAAGCCAATGCGTATGGCGTGAATCATATTCCTGAAGTCATCGCCTCCATCGGCCCCTACGGCCTCTATGACCTTCAAACCTACTATGCCCGCGACATGAGCTAC
Organism: Chitinophagaceae bacterium; assembly: GCA_016786785.1. GTDB lineage: Bacteria > Bacteroidota > Bacteroidia > Chitinophagales > Chitinophagaceae > Flavitalea. Next base: position 190 of record JAEUVR010000221.1, on the reverse strand, counting down.
AACCTGGACGAATCCAAGAAAAAAGCTTTGACCATGTTTTTGGAGAGGCTTAGCGGATCTTAATATCGGGGACAGTTGGCAGAAAACAGGCATGAGGGCTTTTGCTTCCTAATGGATTCGTTTTGAAGGAGTATTGTCCATTTTGGAATAATAGAATTAATTTAGCGTTATATTTAATAAACTATGGCTG
>JAEUVR010000206.1 GCA_016786785.1 Chitinophagaceae bacterium | reverse complement strand
AAAAAGATCCTGCGCATCTTCCGAACTGATGCCAGCCAGGGCGGCTTCAGCTCTTAGAAAGAAAACTTCCGCCGCATTCATAACAATGATATTATAAACCGGTTGCAGGAAGGAAGTAGCCATACGCGCTACGGAATCGGTCGAATAGCGATCTCCCTGCTCAAGGCCGCCCTGGAGCGGGGTTCCTCTGTATCCTGCGATCGGCGAATTGGCCGGTCTTGCAAAAAGCGGCAACCGCGGATCATTCAGGGCCTTGAGGTTATCGGTCAGCGTAAACGAGACCCGCATATTGTTGGGTTGCGTAAGATTGCGCGTATAAAACACGTTGTTATTGGATGCATTTCCATCATTGACCGTAGCCAGGAATACATTTTCGGCGTTTGTTGTGATTAGCGGCTGAGACAAAACTTCTGTAATCTGTTGGGCGGCTAAAGTGGGATTAGCATAACGTAGACGCATAGCCATCCGCAAACGCAATGAATTCGCCAGTTTTCTCCATCTCTCTGCATTGCCCTTTAATAAAAGATCCGCATTGCCAAAAGAGATCTGCGTAGAGGCGGCGTTCAGTTGATCGGCGGCTTCTTTTAACTCTTTCAACAGGTCCTTATAAATGTCTTCCTGCGCGTCGTATTTTGGCAGCATGATTATCTCATCTACGTTGTTCAGCGCATCGAAATAGGGCAAATCGCCATAGCAGTCTGTCAATACCTGAAAAAACATGGCTTTGGCAATGCGCGCCATTGCGTTTTGATTTGACAGTAAGGGATTGTCTGACGTAAGACGCATTACTTCAGCCAGGTTGATCAGATAATTCCTGTAATAGCTATTGTATGGATTGCTCCAGTCCCTTTCAAGAAAAATATTTCCAGCAGAAGGGTTCCTGTAATATCCGGAAAAATCTGAAATAAGGCCGTGGTTAGCTTGCTCGAATACCCCGCCTTTTATAGCGGAAGCAAACAGAAGACCAGGCTGAATAACGTCTTTGGTAATCAGCGTGGGATTGGTATTGATCTCCTTAAAATCCTTGGTGCAACTCCCGAATGCCAACATCGCTAATGCGGCAACGGCGACTTTTATCGTTTTTGGTAACATATAATCAATTTTCCAGTAGGTTAAAAAGTAAATGACAAATTCAAACCGACGCTGCGCGTCATAGGCACGCCTGTTGATTCAAATCCCTGCGCAACGGTAAACGGACCAAAACCGCCTTCGGGGTTAGCCCCCATTTCCTTGATCTCCTTATTTTGGTACAGGTAGAACAGGTTGCGGCAAACGGCTGAAAGCTTAGCGGTTTTGAATATGTTCGTCTTTTTCAGCGATCTGCTTAAATCATACCCAATGACAACTTCACGAAGCGATACATAGTCGGCGGGTAGCACAAACGCTTCGCCTATGTTGCCATAGCTCATGCTTGTATAATAAGCCTGCCTGCCGAGTACGATCGTACTCTTTTCAAATTTGCCGTCAGACTGCTCGATCACGCCATCCGCAATAAGGTTATCGCCATTCTCAGTGCCTTTGCCGGTTCCCACAGACCATTGTTGCAGCTTGGAATAAGAGAATATCTTGCCTCCTTTCCTGATATCTACCAGGAAAGAAAGAGAGATGCCTTTGTAAAAAAACGAGTTGGTGATCCCGGAGAGAAAATCAGGCTGCACATTGCCCAATACGGAAGTTTCGCTTTCACGCTGGTATGCACCGGCTGCTGTCAGCCATTTCTCGCCGGTCGGCGTTCTCTTGAACGCATATCCTACGATATTGCCATACGCCAAGCCGGGCCTGGCTTCGATACTCATTTCAGACGTGCTGTACAACGTAAGGGCATTGATTTCCGGATAAAGCTCAACGACTTTCGAGCGGTTCCTGGAAAAATTGATCTGGGTATTCCAGGTAAAATTCTTCGAAGCAATAGGAGATCCCGATAACATGATCTCAATGCCTTTGTTGCGAATTTCTCCGGCATTGATCAGCTTGGAAGAAAAACCGGTAGCAGCCGGAATATTGACGCTTAATATCTGATTTTTACTAGCGGAATTATAATAAGTAAAGTCGATTCCAATGCGATTGTTCAGGAACCTGAGGTCTGTCCCGACTTCCACCGACGAGGTCAGCTCATTTTTAAGATCCACCAGCGGAATGGAGCCCTGGATAGAAGCCAAACGTTGTCCGTTGTAAGATGTGCTGGAAAGATTGTATCCAATCTGCGTTTGATATGGGCTGGCGTCTTTTCCGGCTTGTGCGTAAGACAAGCGCAGCTTACCAAAAGAAAATACATTTCCTTTGATTGACAGGGCGTCTGTAAATACAAAGCTGGAGCTAACAGACGGGTAGAAAAAAGAATAATTGTTGGCGCCTAATGTAGAAGACCAGTCATTTCTACCAGATACATCAAAAAACAGGTAGTTATTATATCCCAACTGGCCGGCAAAATAAACGGAGTTCATTCTTTTACGAATGAGGCGATCATTGGCAACGACCAACCCCGCGTTTAGAATATTGTAAAAGCCGTCAATATTCAGGTTATTCCCCTGCAGGGTGGTTGTTTGCTGCTCGCGGTTAAGATGGTTGGCGCCTGCAGAGAATGAACCGGAGAATTTCGAAGAAAGACTGCCTGTAGCTGTCAGGAGTAGATCATAGTTCTCTTCTTTTACGCTAATCCGGGCATTATCCACCTGGCCTCTGCGGAGGTTAAAGGAACCTGTAGGCGTATTTACGCCGATGCGCGAATCGCGCAGATCGCCATAGAAATCCGTACCGCCTCTGGCTTGCAACGTCAACCAGGGGTTGAATTTATAACGCGCCAGTATATAACCATTTATACGGTCGCGGGAATCCTTACTGAGCATCTCATTCAATACCCAATACGGATTGAAGGGGCGGCCATCGGTCCAGTTGTTTGCCTGCCCCGCCGGCGTTTTATAGTCTTTCAACATATCCATGCTAAGAAAAGCAGGGAACCGGTTGAGCGACATGCCAATGGTATTGATATCCGTACCATAGCCCGGGCGGTTCTTACCGTGCTGACGGATATAATTGATTTTAGATTCAATATACAAATGATCTGTCGCGTTAAAGCCAACCCTGACATTCATGGTTTGTCTGTCGAGTTTGGAGGTAGGGAAAATGCTGGTATTGCGTAAATCGGACATCGATACGCGGTAGTTCACTTTTTCCGTTCCTCCTGTTACGCCAATGGAATTGGTATACGTGCTGCCTGTTTGATAAAACCGGCTGGCCTCATTGCTTCCCGTTCCTGAATATGGGATGACTCCCAGGCTGGGCCACATTAACAGGGAAATAGGCTGTCCATCGAATTTAGCGCCCCACATATCGGGGATCCAATCGGGTAAACGCCTTACTTGGCGTCCATCGATGGTGACCAGGTCCCAACTGTCAATCGACTCATTATAACCCGGCCCATAGCTATTCTGACGCTGAGGAACTACATTCGGATTTTCGAAAGTAGCATTGCTGTTTACATCGATGGTAGCTTTTTTTCCAGCGCTTCCCTTTTTGGTTGTAATAAGGATCACGCCATTTGCGCCGCGGGCTCCGTACAAAGCAGCGCCGTTGGGGCCCTTTAATACGGTGATACTTTCAATATCGTCCGGAGAGATATTACCAATGCCATCGCCATAATCGCGTGATGTACCGCGAGAATTACCCAGATCAGGCGCGCCTACCGTTTGGTTATCGATAGGTACGCCGTCCACTACGTATAAAGGCTGGTTATCTCCCTGAAAGGAACTGGCGCCCCGGATATTCACATAACTGGAACCGCCCGGCCCTGTGGCGGAGGCGCTGACAAACACGCCGGCCACTTTTCCTTTAAGAGAATTGGCCACGTTGGTCTCTCGCGCTTCCGTAAGCTCATCGCCCTTTACTACCTGGGTTGAATAGCCCAGCGCTTTTTTCTGCCTTTCCACGCCGAAAGCGGTAACGATCACTTCCGACAATTCGTTATTTTCACTTGGCTCCAGTTTTATATCAATAAAGGCCTGATTACCGAGATTGATGGTCTGCGTGGCATAGCCGGCATAGGAGATAATGATCGTCGCATTCGGGGCGACCCCGCGCAGGGTAAACTCTCCCCGGTCATTGGTGGCTACGCCGATATTGGCGTTCTGAACCCTTATGCTGGCG